>JBMNNX010000358.1:0-5694 GCA_050942745.1 Myxococcales bacterium | reverse complement strand
CCGATGACCTGCGGCGGGGGAGGGACGGCCAACGTCTGCGGCTCGAACATCTGCGTCCCCGAGTCGGACGCCGAGCTCTGCGGGCGGATAGGCGCCGACTGCGCGGAGGTGACGAGCTTCGACAACTGCGAGCGCAGCCGCACGGTGAATTGCGGCGACTGCGAGCCGCCGCTCGTCTGCGGGATGCGCTCGGCGAACGTCTGCGAGTGCCCGGAGACCGACAGCGAGCTTTGCGCCCGCCTCAGGCTCAACTGCGGCGAGGTCTCGGCGACCGACACCTGCGGGCTGGCGCGCACGGTCGCCTCGTGCGGCGAGTGCGAGTCGCCGCTCGTCTGCGGCGGCTCGGGCCGGCCCAACGTCTGCGCCTGCGAGCAGACCGACGCCGAGCTCTGCGCCCAGTTCGAAATCGAGTGCGGCGAGATCGACATCCAAGATCGCTGCGGGGAGCTGCGCGCGGTCTCCTGCCCCGAGTGCCCCGCGCCGCTTGTCTGCGGCGGCAGCGGCAGCGCGAACACCTGCGAGCCGGGTTGGCAACTGGTCGAGGTCCCGACCACGACCGCGCTCAGCGCAGTGTGGGGCAGCTCGGCGGACGACGTCTGGGTCGGAGGCTGGCAGCTCCTCCTGCACTGGGACGGGTCCGCCTGGAGCAAGGTGCTCGACCTGCCTCGAACCATGATCGCTCACCTGTGGGGCGCCGCGCCGGACGACCTCTGGGCGGGCGGGTACGTGGTCGACGGATCTGCGACCGTGCTGCTGCACTGGGACGGCAGCCGCTGGTCCTGGGCCGAGACACCTCTGAACGTCGAGCTCCACGGAGTCTGGGGCTGGTCGTCAACCGACGTCTGGGCCGTCGGCGGCTCGTATCCGAACGCCACCCTGCTGCACTGGAACGGCGACTCGTGGTCCCAGCGCGCTGCGCCCGCGGGCGCGAAGACCCTGACCGCAGTCTGGGGAAGCGCTCCCGACGACGTCTGGGCGGTCGGCTACTCGGGGACCCTGCTCCACTGGGACGGCTGGTCTTGGTCTGCGGTGGCGAACCCGGCGCTTCATGATCTGCTGGGCATCTGGGGCAGTGCCCACGACGATGTCTGGGCGGTCGGCTACTCGGGGACCCTGCTCCACTGGGACGGCCGCTCCTGGCGCGCGGTGCCCAGCTCCTCGGGCCTCCAGGCTGTCTGGGGCAGCGCGGCCAACGACATCTGGGCAGTGGGCTGGAACGGCCACATCCGCCACTGGGACGGCGCCCGCTGGCTGAAGGCGACCAGCCCGACGACCAAGGTGCTCACCGCCCTGTGGGGCCTCTCCGCCAACGAGGTCTGGGCCGTCGGCGACCAGGGCGCGGTCCTGCGCAGGCGCTACTAGCCGCGCCGTCGGCGCTCGCGACCTGCTCGGGGCGCGCTTTCTTGCGGGCGCCCGCGGCGCGCGGCTATCGTGCCGGCCATGAGCTCGGCCGCGGCACAGCGCACCCCGCTAAGCCGCCGGATCGCGCGGCGGGCGCTCGGCGCTCTGGCCGTGCTCGGCGCCGCCGCGTGGGTCTATCGCCCGGTCCTGTCCGGCGAAGCGCTCGCCGGCCGCGACATCTTCCGGCTCTTCATCCCGGACGCGGCCTTCCTCGCCGAGTGCCTGCGCAACGGCGAGCTGCCGCTCTGGAACCCGTACCTCTGGCTCGGGCACCCGTTCGCCGCGACCGTACAGGCCCAGGCCTTCTATCCGCCGCGGGTCCTCGCCGTCCTGCTCTTCGGTCCGGTGTGGGCTATCACCTTCGAGCACCTGCTCCACGTCGCGCTGGCCGTCGCGGGGACCGCGGCGGTCGGCCGCCGGCTCGGCGGCTCGCGGCCCGGGAGCTGGCTCGCGGGCTCGGCCTTCGGGCTGAGCGTGATGTACGCCTACCTCGGCAACGAACAGAACATGGCCAACGCGCTCGCCTGGACCGGGCCGCTGCTCGCCGCGGCGCTCGACCTGCGCCGCGGCCCGCGCAAGCCCGCCCTGCTCTGGCTCGCGGCGAGCGCGGGCGCGTCGGCGCTGTGCGGCTCGCCGGAGATCCTGCTCGCCCAGGGGATCGCCGCGCTGATCGTGTCCGCCTGGGGCCGCAAGCCGCGCCCGCGGCCTGCCGCACGCACGACCGCCGGGCTCGCGTGGGGCGCCGCGCTCGCGGCCATCGCGCTCGTCCCCGCGGCCGAGTTGGCGCAGCAGGTCGAGCAGACGTCTGCCGAGGCGGCGCTGGCCTGGTCGGCGAGCCTGCCGGACCTCGCGACGCTCGTCTCCGGGGCGAACCCCGCGCCGCCCGATGGGCAGACCCAGCGGCTCGTCATCACCCTGCACCTCGGCGGCGTCTACTGCGCCCTCACCGCGCTCGCGTTCGCCGGTCGCGCGCGGCGCCGGCGCGCCCTGCCCTTCGCGGTCGCCGGCCTGCTGCTCGCGCTGCTCTCGCTCGGCGCCAACTTCGCGCCCGCATCCGTCGTCCTCGGGCTCTTTCCCTTCCGGCTCTTCCGCTTCCCGGTGAAGTACCTCGTCGCCGCGGTGGCGGTGATGGCCCCGCTCGCCGCGCTCGGCTTCGATCAGATCGTCGCCTGCGCCCGCCGCAGGCCCCGCGGGCTGAGGCCCGCGGGCGCCGGCCTCTTCGCGGTCTCGCTCCTCGCCGCGGCGCGCTTCGCCTCCGCCGGCGGACAGGCAGGGCTCGGCGCGCTCCTCGCGGCGCTCCTCGTCGGCCTGGCGGGCTTGCTGCTCGGGTTCCTCCCCGGCCGCCCGCGGGCGCGGGCGAGCGCGGCGCGGGCCGTCCTCGTCGGGCTCACGGCGCTCGAGCTGGTGCTCGCGCACAACCTCTTCGGCCGGCCGCTCTACGCGGACGACGAAGCGCTCTCGGCGCCGGCGCGCCTCGCCGAGCTGATGCGCGCCGAACCGTGGACGCGCTTCAGCCGCGGCTCGAAGCACCGCAACGAGGCCGAGGCGCTGACCGAGTCGGCCTCGCAGCGCGAGCAGCTCGAGCGCTACGTGCGCCTGAGCCGCGAGGCGTTCGTCGGCAACCGGCACGTCGAAGAGCGCCTGTCGAGCATCGAAGGCGAGGGGCCACGCGCGCCGCGCCGGCTCGCGTCGGTGCTCGCCGAGGACGAGCGCGCCCTGTTCGACTTCGCCGCGGTCACCTGGTACGTGCGCCGCGGCGAAGCGCCCTTCTCCGACCTCGAGCGCGCTGCTGGCGGCGACGACGGCGCCGACGAGGCGCTGTTCCAGGTCCCCAACCTCTATCGCAGCCGCACGGCCTTCCCGCGCGCGTTCGTCGTCCACCGCGCCGTCGCGGCGTCGGAGGCCGAGGCGCGCGCGGCGCTGCTCGATCCGAGCCGTCCGCTCAGGGAGCGCGCCTTCCTCGAGCTCGGCCCCGGCGAGTCCCTGCCCTCTCTCGCCGACTGCGCGGGCTCGACCGCGAGCATCGAAGAGATCACGGCGAACCGGGTGGCCGTCGCGGTCGAGGCCTGCGGCGACGGCGTGCTCGTGGTGAGCGACTCCTGGTTCCCGGGGTGGCAGGCGCTTGTCGACGGCCGCCGGGCGCCGCTCTACCGCGCGAACTTCCTCGCCCGCGCCGTCCCGGTCTCGGCGGGAAGGCATCGCGTCGAGCTCTTCTACCGCCCGGTGTCGTTCCTGGCGGGCGCCGCTGTCTCGTCGATGGCGCTCTTCGCCATGGGCAGCCTGGCCTTCGCTGGACAGCGCCGAAGCCGCTCGAGGTCTTGAACCGCCGCTGAGACAGGGACCAGGGCTCGCGGCGAACCGATGGGCGCTTTCAAACTGCGGCGAGGCCAATCCCGTTCGGCCTGAGCGTAGCGGCCGACGCTTGCGTCGGCGGCGGAGTCGAAGGCCCCGTCGATTCCGTGGCGGTCCCTCGACTCCGGCCTCGCAAGCTCGGCCTGCGCTCGGGATGACCGGTGTTGGTTCAAGGTCACAGCCGGGCAACGGCCCGGCAACAAGCTCGGTGTGACCGGGGAGGAGCCTCTTGCTCCTGCGGCTATGGGGCGATCGCCGCGGCGCGCTCGCGCGACGCGTAGACGGCGACCGTCTCCAACTCGAGCACCTTCTCCATCTGCGCGAGCCGCTGCTGCGCCTTCGGCTGCAGGCGCAGCAGCGAGGCGCTCGGCTCGTCGTAGCCGGTGACGGCGCGGCAAGTGTTGCGAAGGTAGACCGCGACGAACTCCGGCGGGCGGGCGTCGAGCGCGCGCTCGAGCTCGCGGTCGTATCGCTCCGGGTGGCCCTTGGCGACGAGCGGGATGTCCATGATGAAGCGCGTCGCGGGCTGGACCTCGGAGAGGTAGTAGAGCAGCGACGTGCCGAAGACGAGCAGCCGGTCGCCCGGCCTCGCCATCGCCTTGATGACCGCGGCCGCCTCGAGGTCGTCGCCGAGCGAGAAGCCGATGAACGGGTTGACGTGGAGCGCGTGGAAGGCGCGCCGGGCCTCGTCGTCGGAGGCTACCTGCACGGCGGCGACGGCGCTGCGCCCCCAGCGCGCGGCGGTCCGGAAGCCAGCGCCCAGCGTCAACGCCAGCGCTATCGCCCAGGTCACCTTGCGCGTGCGCGGCGCGGGCTCGGCCACCAGGCGCAGCGCCAGGCCGCGCACCGCGCCCGCCGACAGCAGGGCGAGCGGCGCGACCAGCGGCAGGAAGTGATACGAGAAGAGCTTCCTCTGCACGAGCACCATCAGGAACGCGGCGAGCGCCCACGCGCCGGCGACGAGCGTCGGGCGTCGCTCGAGCTTCGCGAGGGGGAGCAGGAGCAGCGGCGCGAGGACCTCCCGGCGGTTGAGGAGCTGGCCGAGCAGCTCGAGCGTTTGCAGCGAGAGCTCAGGCCGCTCGGTGCCGATCTTCCCGTGGCCGAGGTTGTAGACCACGGTGTCCATGAGGAAGTCGCCCAGGGCGCCGGTGGCGGCGAACCAGATCACCAGGCAGAAGACGGGGACGGCCGCGCCGAGCGCGACCTCCGCGGCCTGCCGCGTCCGGCGCCTCCAGTCGCCGCCTTCGGGCGCGATGCCGACGAGCACCGGGAAGAGCAGCGCGGCCGGATACTTGGCGAGGAAGGCGAGGCCGAGCATTGCGCCCGAGAGCAGCCTGCGCTTAGGGCCAGGCTGCAGCGCGAAGAGGATCGCGAGCGCCGCGAAGAGGCCGATGAGCCCGTCGGGCTGCGAGGTGTGGCCGAAGTCCGCCTGACCGAAGTAGCAGTAGGCGTAGAAAGCGCCCGCGAGGACGCCCGCTCCCCGGCCGAACATGCGCAGCGCGAGCAAGCCCAGGACGCCCGCGGTCGCGACCTGCACGAGCAGGTCGGTGACGCGGGTCAGCTCCATCCCGCTCACGCCGGCGGCGTGGAGGAGGAAGTGGAGCAGGTGCATCAGCGGCGGGCGCTGGTCCCACACGTCGCGGTAGGGCATCAGGCCGCGCGCGAGCTGCTGGGCCCACACGCCGAGCGTGCCCTGATCGACGCCCATGGGGAACGTCAGCGACGGCAGGCCGAGGAGCAGGCAGAGGAGGCACGCTGCGCCGACTTCGAGACCGGTGCAGCGTCGGTTGGAGGACATGCGCGGATTATAGGCGGTGTAGAGCGACACTGATATTGACCCCCTTGCGACAGCAAGACTGCCCCCCTCCGGGCCCGAAGACAGGAGGCCGTTGGATGGAGCGAGAGGTGGGAGTAGTGGCACCCCGGAGTCAGGAGGTGCCA
>JBMNNX010000052.1:0-28393 GCA_050942745.1 Myxococcales bacterium | reverse complement strand
CTTCGCAGCGCGGGTGCGCCGTTGCGCACGCGGGCTGCTGTCGCTGGGGCTCGAGCCGGGCGCGGCCGTGTGCGTGCTTGGTACGAGCGAGTGGCCGGTCGCGCTTTTCGGAGTGATGGCGGCGGGAGGCGCCCCGGCGCTGCTCGACGAGCGCTGGCCCGACGCGGTGCTGCTGCCCGCAATCCGGCGCACCGGCGCTCGGCTGCTGCTCGTCGAGCGCGACTTCCACGCCCGCGCCCAGCGGCTCGAGAAGGCCGCCGCGGGTCTGCGCGCCTGGGTCGTCGGCGACGGCTCGACCGAGGCGCCGAGCCTCGAGGCAGTGCTCGCGCGGCCGGACTCGGCGAGCGAGGCGGCCGTCGGCGAGAGGATGGCGGCCCTCGCCCCCGGCGCTCGAGCCGCCGTTCTCTTCACGAGCGGCGCGACGGCCGAGCCGAAGGCGATTGCGGTCTCGCACCAGAACCTCCTCTGGACGACCGAGCGGCTCACCCGCGTCCTCGCCTTCGGCGACGCCGAGACGGTCCTGAGCCTGGTGCCGCCCGCGCTCGCCGCCGCGCAGACCTTGGGGCTGCACCTCGCGCTGCGGCACGGCGCGCAGATCTACCTCCCGCGCCCCGGAGCGCGACCCATCGATCTGCTGCGAGAGGTGAGGCCGACCGTCGTGCTCGCGCCACCTCGCGCCTGGGAGCGGTTCGCCCGGACCATCGAAGACCGCTTGTCGGCAGAGCCGCCCAAGCGCCAGAAGGTCGAGCAGTGGGCCCGCCGCCTCGCGCTCGAGCGCGTCCGGCGCCAGGCCGAGCAGCAGAGCGTGGCGCCCTCGCTGGCGGCGCGGTGCCGGCTGGCCGCGTCGCTCGTTCACGATCCGCTCAAGCTGTCGCTCGGCTTGAATCGGACCCGGGTGCTCGCCTGTGTCGGCGGGCCGGTCGGCGAGGGTGTCGGCGAGCTGTTGGCCTCGCTCGCCGCGCCGCTCCACGAGGTCTACGGCCAGGCCGAGACCTGCGGCGTCAGCTCGGTGCTCGTGCCCGACGCGGCGGCCCCCGGCACGCAGGGCAGGCCGCTCCCCGGGCTCGAGGTGCGCCTCTCGGACGAGGGCGTCTTCTCGGTGCGCGGCGGCAACGTCTGCCTCGGCGCGCTCGAGGCGGGCGAGCTGCAGCCGTTGGCCGACGCCGACGGGTGGCTGAGGACCGGGGATTCGGGACGGCTGGGAACGCAGGGCCTGCTCGAGGTCGATGGCAGGGTGGCGGACCTCCTCGCCCGCCGCGGCGGCGCGACGGTGGCGCCGCGGCGGCTCGAGGAGCGCCTGCGGCGCATCCGCCTGGTGCGCGACGCGATGATCGTGGGGGAGGCAAGAGGCGGCTTCGCGGCGCTCCTGACGCTCGAGCCGGACGCGGCGGCGCGCTTCGCCGTCGAAAAGGCGCTGCCCTCGGAGCCTTCTCGATTCATCGAGCACTCGGTCGTCCGCGGGTGGATCGCTCGGCAGGTCGACCAGGTGAATCAGGAGCTGGGCGAAGACGAGCGGGTAGTGAGCTTCGCCGTGCTGCCCGAGCCGTTCACGATTGCCTGCGGCGAACTCTCTTCTTCCGGCGAGCTTCGGCGCGAGGCGATCCGCGAGCGCCACGCGCAGCGCATCGCAGAGCTGGGGGCGGCCGCCGGGGCCCGCCCACGCCCGTTGACAGCCTGAGGGCCGCGGGGCTACCAAGCCGCCATGCTGCGTTGTCCCATCTGCAAGAAGCCCGTTTCGCCGCGCGCGCAGAACGAGTCCTTCCCGTTTTGCTCCGAGCGCTGCAAGCTTGTCGATCTCGGCAGGTGGCTCGACGGCGACTACCGCATCCCCAAACGGTCCGACGAGAGCGAGGACGGGCCGCCGCCCCTAGCACCAGAGCGAGATGAGTCTGCCTAGAGTCTTTGTCTCTCGCGCGCTCCCGCCCGAGGCGGTCGCGCCTTTCCAGCGCCGCTTCGAGCTTGTCGCCGGGCCCGAGGATCGCCCGGCCACTCGCGACGAGCTCCTCGCTGGGGTACGCGAAGCCGACGCCTTCGTGCCGATGCTCTCCGATCGCGTCGACGCGGCCCTGCTCGAGGGCGCGCCGCGGCTGAAGATCGTGGCCAACTACGCGGCGGGCTACAACAACATCGACCTCGTCGCCGCCGCCTCGCTCGGCATCTGGGTGACCAACACGCCCGACGCGACGACCGACGCCACCGCCGATCTCGCCATGGGCCTGATCATCGCCGCCGGGCGCCACTTCCTCGAGTCCGAGCGGTTCCTGCGGGAAGGCCGCTTCGACGCCTGGTCGCCGACGCGCTTCCTCGGTCTGCTGCTGTCGGGTGCGACCCTGGGCATCGTCGGCATGGGGCGGATTGGCAAGGCGGTCGCGCGCCGGGCGCGAGCGTTCGGAATGCGCGTCGTCTACCACTCGCGTCGCCGGCTGGTCGCGGAGGAGGAGAGCGCGCTCGAGGTGACCCCGTTGCCTCTCGACGAGCTGCTGGGCGTGAGCGACGTGGTCTCGCTCCATTGCCCGCTGACCGATCAGACGAGGCACCTGATAGACGCCGGCGCGATCGCGCGGATGAAGCCGACGGCCTTGCTCGTGAACACCTCCCGGGGGCCGGTCGTGGACGAGGAGGCGCTCGCCCGCGCGCTGCACGAGGGCAGGCTCGGGTGCGCGGCGCTCGACGTCTACGAGCAGGAGCCGAAACTCCACCCACTGCTCGCCACCGCGCCACGCACCTTGCTGCTGCCGCACGTCGGGACCTCGACGCTGCAGACCCGGGTGGTCATGGCCGAGAAGGCGCTGGGCGACGTGTCGCGCGTGCTCGAGGGCAAGCCTCCTCGCTTTGCCGTCAACGCGCCGGTAGGGCCGCGCTCCGGGGGCTAAGCGGGCGCGCCGTCCGGCTGTGCGCCCGTTGCCGCCTCCGGGCGCAGCGGACTATCATCGCCCGCTTTTCCACTATGTTCATCGACCTCCACTGCCACCTGCTGCCCGGGATAGACGACGGGGCTGCCGACGCCCGCGAGGCAATGGCGATGGCCCGAGCGCTCGTCGAGCTCGGGTTCGGAGCGGCGGCTCCCAGCCCCCACGCCGGGCGCGGCTACCCCGGGGCCGAGGTGGCCGAACGCAGGCTGGAGGAGCTCCGCAGGCTGCTCGAGCAGAGCGGGGTCGCGCTGGCGCTCTACCCGAACGCCGAGAACTTCCTCGACGCCGATTTCGTCGAGCAGGAGCTGGCGGGGAAGGGCAGGCACATCGGCGCGACGCACTACGTGCTGGTCGAGGCGCCGTACCAGGCGCCGGTGCCGACGCTGCCTGAGCTGGTGTTCCAGCTTCGCCGAAAAGGCGTGCGCCCGGTGTTCGCCCACCCGGAGCGCTGCGCCGAGTTCCAGGAGCCGGGCCGGGCCGAGGCCGCCGCGCGCGGCGGCGCGCTGCTCCAGCTCAACCTGGGCAGCCTCTGGGGCCGCTACGGCCGCTCGGTTCGCAAGACCGCGCGCCGGCTGCTCGAGGCGGGGCTCTACGCCGTCGCCGCCACAGATCTGCACGACTCGGACGACGCGGTCCGCTGGTGCTCGCTGGCGATTCGCGAGCTCGAGAGCGAGGTCGGGGCGGCGGCCGCGAGGCGGCTGCTCGAAGAGAACCCCGGGCGCGTCCTGCGCGGAGAGGAGCTCGGAGAATGAAGGCCGCGACGAACAGGGCGGTCAAGGCGCTCGCAAGCCTGGCGATAAGCGCCTTTTTCATCTGGCTGACCCTGCGCGGCACCGACCTGCGGCAGGTGTGGTTGGCGCTGAGGGGCGCGAACTACCTCTACTTGATTCCCTACGTCGGGATCCTCGTCGCCATCCACTACTTGCGGGTCATCCGCTGGGGCATCCTCCTCGAGCCGGTCGGCAAGCCCACTTTCAAGAAGCTCAACAGCGCCGGGGGCATCGGGTTTATGGCGCTGGTGGTGATGCCCTTCAGGCTCGGCGAATTCGCCCGGCCGCTGCTCATCGCGGAGAAGGGGAAGATCCGCCGCAGCGCGGCGATGGCCTCGGTCGTCGTCGAGCGTGTCGTCGACGGCCTTGCCATGGCCGTCGTGCTCATCGTGGCGCTGCTATTCAGCAATCCGGCGACCAAGGACGAGGCGACCCTGGCCTGGGTGCGCGGCGGCGGGCTCATCGTCTTTGCCGCGTTCTTCGCGCTGCTCGTCTTCCTGATCGTCGCCTACGTCAAGCGCGACCTGGCGGTGCGCGTGGTCGACCGGCTCGCGAGGCCCGTATCGGCCAGGCTCGCCGAGAAGCTCGCCGGGATGCTCGACGCCTTCATCGGCGGGCTGAAGGTGGTACCCGACCGGCGCAAGATCGCCCTGTTCTTCGTGCTCACCGCTATCTACTGGGGCATCAACGGCTTCGGGCTCGCGCTGCTCGCGCGTGGCTTCGGGCTGCAGCTCGAGCTCGCCGCGGCATTCGCCGTGCTCGGGGTCCTGGTCGTCGGGGTGATGATCCCTGCAGGCCCAGGGATGCTCGGCACGTTCCAGGGCGCGGTGATCGTGGGGATGCAGCTCTTCTTCCCCGATCCTTCGAGTGACGCGGCGATTCAGGCCTACGCCTGGGTGCTCTGGGCCGCGCAGTTTGGCCAGCAGGTGCTCTTCGGGCTTTATTTTCTCGCCCTCGGGAACATCTCGTTCGGCAGCCTATGGCATTC
This sequence comes from Myxococcales bacterium, assembly GCA_050942745.1. Classification (GTDB taxonomy): domain Bacteria; phylum Myxococcota; class Myxococcia; order Myxococcales; family UBA5297; genus UBA10939. Next base: position 23,723 of record JBMNNX010000052.1, on the reverse strand, counting down.
GAGCGCTGAGGTCGAGGACGAAGAGGAGCCGGCGCAAGGCGAGGCGGCGCTCGGCCCTGCCGAGGGCCCCTAGGCCGCTGGTGTTTTTCTGTAGGCGATGCGGGCGGAATCTTCGAGGCGCGCCGGTCTCGGCTGAGCCGCCGAGCCTTCAGTGCGGTCGAGGGCGCCGATGCCTGAGCGGCGACCCGCGAACGCTCCGAGCTCGCGCTCGCGAGACGAACGCTGCTCGTGCTTCGCACCGAAAAGCGAAAGCCCGCCGCGCTGAGGAGCGGGCGGGCTTGGTCGGGTTCGCGAGGGGCGAATTACATCTGCTCTTCGAGCCATCGGATGATGGCCTCTTTGACCCCAGCGCGGTCGCCCGCTTTGCTTCCTGCCGCTGGACGTCGGGCCGACAGGTTCAGCCGCGAGGCGAATTCAAGAGCGAGTTGCCCGCTGGCAACCTGGTCCCAGGCGCTACTGTCGGGGACGTCCTGCTCTTGGCTCGCCTCGGCGACGGCGGCCGCGACGCTGTTGGTGCTACTCATTCGACTTGTCGTCCTCCAAAGCACCTGGCTCGGGTTGGTTCGCCGCTCCGTACTTGAGGAGAAGATCCTGAACCGCCTCGCGCAGGTACTCACTCTGGGTCACTCGCGTCTTCCGCGACAGGTCGCGCAGCTTCTCTGCGACCGACACGGGAACGAGCACGTGAGTGGCCACCTCTTCTGCCGTCTCCTTCATCCTGCTTCCTCCCAACAGCCCAAGAGAAACGACAACACGTTGCTACAGGCTGCTACCGAGGATGCCGCAGCGGTGAAGGAAGTCAAGAAGCCAACCTGTCCCTACCACATCCTCGCACCGAAAGCAACGAGCAGGGGAGCGAGCGCGCGTCGGGTTTTCCGGAGTAATCCCTTGGAATTAGGCCACAAGGCGAGGGCGCCGGCGGCGGCTCCCCGCGGGCGGAGGGCTGCCGAGCGATTGGGGTCTCAGGGAGCCGCGCCGCGGAGAATGATTATTCGTTGACAGCCAGGCGAGCGATTTCTATATTGCGCCGCCTTCCGGCTCCACGGCGAGGTAGCTCAACTGGTTAGAGCGGCGGTCTCATAATCCGCAGGTCGGCGGTTCGAGTCCGCCCCTCGCCACTCGGAGGCAGTCGAAAGCCTCCTTCGTTTATCCCCTGCCGATGAACCCAATCGGGCAGGGGATTGTCTTTCCAGCCCGACGAACTCCGCGTATAGTGCCCGCCTACTTCGGAGGAGCGGAGCGGCCCGAACCGGGCTGAGGCGTACGTGAGGGCTGGAATGCGAATCGCCGTCATCAGCGACATTCACTCGAACATCGAAGCTCTCACCGAAGTGGTCAAGGTCATCGAGCGCGCTCGCGCGGACCGCATCGTGTGCCTCGGCGACGTCGTGGGCTACGGCGCGAGCCCGAACGCCTGCTGCGACCTCGTCAAGGAACTCGCCGAGGTGACGCTGCTCGGCAATCACGACGCCGCGGTCTCCGGGCGTATGGACTACAGCTTCTATTACGACGCGGCTCGCCACGCGCTCGACTGGTCGGCCTCCACCGCCAGCGACGAGAACCTGCAGTGGCTCAGGAGCCTGCCCTACACCTATCGGATAGGCGACATCGGCTTTAGCCACGGGTCGCCGGTCGATCCTCAGGCCTACGAGTACATCTTCGCGCTCGAGCAGGCCCGCGAGCTGATGCCGTTCGTCGAAGAGCTGCCCGAGGTCACCTTCATCGGCCACTCGCACCTGTGCAAGGCCTTCGCCATCGGCAACGGCGAGGTCAACGACGTGGTGGCGCAGAAGTTCGGCATCCGGCGCGGCTACAAGTACATGATCTCGGTCGGCAGCGTCGGTCAGCCGCGCGACTACGACAACCGTGCCTGCTTCGTCATCCACGACACCGACGCGCGCACGGTCGAGTACCACCGGGTCGAGTACGACATCGAGAGCTCGGCGCAGAAAATCTTCGATGCCGACCTCGCCCTCAACTTCGGCAAGCGGCTCTTCCTCGGGGTGTAGGGGCGCGAGCCCGGGGGCCGCCGGCGCGGTCTGCCGCGCTTGCGGGGCGCTGTCGCCTGCCGTTATCCTCCCGACACCATGAGCCTTTCGAAACTTGCCTCGTTGCTGTTGATCGCTTGCTTGTCGTTTGCCTGCAATCGTGCCGGACCGCCGTCGGCCGAGTACGCCGAGGCGCGCGAGAAGTGGAGCGCTCTTGTCCGCGACCAGTTGGACGAGGCGGCCCTCGCCCCCGAAGCGGACGAGGTGCTGGCGCTCCTGGGCCAGGTCGACCCGAAGAGCATCGACGCCCCGTACGCCAGCGAGCTGCGGGCCGAGATCGAGAAGGCGCGGGCGGAGGCCAAGGCCCAGGCCGAGGCGCGCGCAAAGGCGCTCGAGGCCGCCGAGGCGGCGCTGCGGCCCGTCGTCGCCGACACTCCCGATTTCGAGGAGCCCAGCTCTCCCGAGCCGGCGGACGAGCCGCCCGCTCAAGCGGCCGCGGCGCCCGACGCCGGGCAGACGGACAAAGGCCAGCCAGTTGAGGACATGCCGGCCTCGGACTTCAGGACGAAGTTCGCGCGTTGTTTCGAATTCAAGAACGACTCGCTGGTCAACGGGCTGGCGGGTGGTCAGGTGTGGGGGCTCAAGGATCTCTCGATCTGTCGCGACCTGCACCCGACCTTCGTCAGCAACTCGGTCCTCCTCTACGAGGACAAGGTCGCCGCCATCCGTCCGAACGAAGAGCTGGCGCCCAAGAAATACGTGGTCATGGACGGCAAGCTCCTCCCGCTCGAGGAAGCCGAAAAGCTGAAGAAGGAGAAAGAGGCGGCCCAGGCAGCTCAGTCCGCACAAGCCGCTCCGGCCAGCCCGTGACACGATGGAGGTTGGGCCCGGCCCATGCCGCTCTTGAACGATCGCACCATTCGCACCTTCCTCACCCTGCTGCCCAAGGCCGCTCTCAGTCGGGCCATCGGCACGGCCACTCGGTTGCCCGCGCCTAGGGCCGTCCACACGACGGCGGCTCGGCTCTTTGCCCGACGCTATCGGATCGAGGTCGACGAGGCCGAGCACGCGATTGGCGAGTACCCGACCTTGGCGTCCTTCTTCACCCGTCGGCTCAGGGAAGGCAGCCGCCCGGTGGCGCCCGGCGAGCAGGTCGTCGTGTCGCCGGTCGATGCGCGGGTCGCGGCCGTTGGGCTGGCCGAAAAAGGGCGGATGATCCAGGCCAAGGGGCGCGACTACTCCGTCGCGGCCCTGCTCGATGACCCTGTCGAGGCGAGAGCCTTCGAGGGCGGGCCTTACCTCACGCTCTACCTGTCGCCGCGCGACTACCACCGCATCCATGCGCCGGTCGCCGGGGTCGTGGAGGGCTACGCCTACATTCCCGGCAAGCTCTTCCCGGTCAACCCGCCAGCGGTGCGCGCCATCCCCAACCTCTTCTGCGTCAACGAGCGGCTGATCAGCTACCTGCGTTCGCCCACCGGCAGGGTCGCGGTGGTCAAGGTCGGCGCGACGTGCGTGGGGCGGATCCGCGCCGCGTACGACGACGTGGTGACGCGCCGGGGCGGCGGCGCGCGGAGCATGAAGTACGGCGAGCCTATCCCCATCGAGAAGGGCGCCGAGCTCGGCGTCTTCGAGACCGGCTCGACGGTCATCCTGCTGTTCGAGCCGGAAAGCGTCGAGCTCGACGAGCGGCTGATCGAGGGGGCGCGCGTGCGGATGGGCGAGGCGATTGCGAGAACGTGCGCCCGGAGCGCCGCTCAGGGCTAGCCCGAGCGACGGCCGACCGTCTATAAGGGCGGCGCGGCGCTGTCCGGTCACTCGTCCGAGGCGCGAGCCGGCGGCCGAGGCGGCGCCAAATCGCCGATCGAAGGAGAGCCTGTGGCTGAGCGCATAACTGCAGTCAAGGGGATGAACGACCTGCTTCCCGAGCAGATGGGCGTCTGGCACCGGATAGAGAGCCAGGCGCGCAGCACGCTCGAGCGCTTCGGGTTTGGCGAGGTGCGCACGCCCATCCTCGAGAAGACCGCGCTCTTCGTGCGCGGGGTCGGCGAGGAGACCGACATCGTCGGCAAGGAGATGTACACCTTCGAGGACCGTGGCGGCGAAGCGAAGGCCGGGACGATGGTCTCGCTTCGCCCCGAGGGCACCGCCCCGGCGGTCCGCGCGGCCATCGAGCACAACGTCTTCGGCCAGGAGCCCTTGGTGCGCTGGTACTACCTGGGCCCCATGTTCAGGCGCGAGCGCCAGCAGAAGGGACGATACCGGCAGTTCTACCAGGTCGGCGCCGAGATCTACGGCGCGGCCGCCCCCCACGCCGACGCCGAGCTCATCGACGCCGGAGAGGCATTCCTCTCCTCGCTCGACATCGGCGAGATCACCCTCGAGCTCAACTCTCTTGGCGACGAGACCTGCCGCCCCAAGTACGTCGAGGCGCTGGTCGGCTACCTCAAGAGCCGCGCGCTCGATCTTTGCCCCGAGTGCCAGCGGCGCCTGCAGACCAACCCCTTGCGCGTGCTCGATTGCAAGAACGAGAGCTGCAAGAAGGTCAGCGCCGAGGCGCCCTCGGTCGACGCCTTCCTCTGCGAGCCGTGCCGCGAGCACTTCGCCACGCTGCTCGGTCTGCTCGACGGGCTGGGCATCAAGTACGTCGTCAACCCGCGGATCGTGCGCGGGCTCGACTACTACACGCGCACCGTGTTCGAGTTCATCTCGCACATCCAGGGTGAGGGCGGGCTCGGCAGCCAAAACACGGTCTGCGCGGGCGGCCGCTACGACAAGCTCGTGAGAAACCTCGGCGGCCCCGATGTCCCGGCGGTCGGCTTCGCCGCCGGAATCGACCGGCTCGCCATCCTCGCCGCCAAGAACGCCTGGCCTACGAAGCCGCCGGATCTCTTCCTCGTCTCGATCGGCGAGCAGGCTCGACAGCGCGCGCTGCTGCTTGCCTCCGAGCTGCGGCGCAAGGGGGCGTTCGTGGACCAAGACCTGCGGGGAGGCGGGCTGAAGGCTCAGATGCGCAGGGCCGACAAGTCCGGCGCGATCTTCAGCTTGGTCCTCGGCGAGTCGGAGCTCGCCTCGGGCAAGGCGAACCTCAAGCGCATGGCGACCGGCGAGCAGCGCGAGGTGGCGCTCTCGGCGCTGTTCGACGAGCTCTCCGCCAGCCTCTCGTCGATCTGACCAACCCGCGAACCGTGGAGGCCCGGATGTCCCGCGCAATTTCCCTCTTCCTGTCGGGCGCGCTCATCCTCGCTGCGGCCGACGTGGCTGCACAGGCGCAAGGCGCGGCGCTGCCTGGGGTCGGCGCTGACGCGCCCCTGTTCGCCTTGCCGGTCTACAACCCCGAGGCCGCCGGGCTCTCGCGAGCCGGGACGATGCTGCTCGTCGGGGAGGACTCGGAGGACGAGGGCGCCAAGCTCATCGTCGTCTCGTTCATGGCCAGCCACTGCAAGCCCTGCCTCAAGGAGCTGCCGCTCCTGCAACGGCTCCACAAGAAGCACTACGACCGCGGGCTGCGGATAATCGGCGTCTCCATCGACAGCGAGCCCGAGGGCCAGAAGCGGATGAGCGAGCTGATTACCAAGCACAAGGTGACCTTCCCGGTAGCGCGCGACCAGTACAACTTCACGGCGCGCCGCTACCTCGGCACGAAGGTGCCGCTGCCCTCGGTCTTCATCCTCGATCGCAGCGGCGCCATCAGCTTCGTGAGCCGGGGCTACGACGAGAAGATTTCCAAGACCCTGGTGGCGACTATCGAACAGCAACTCGGCGTCACGCCGTCCGGTGCGGAGGCGAAGAAATGAGACTCGCGGCTGCTTTCATTCCAGTCCTCGCTCTCGCGCTGGGCGCGTGCAGCCACTCGAAGGGCGCAGAGCTCGCCACGAGCCCCGCGGTCGCGCCCAACGGCGTCAAGCACATGGCTCGGCCCATCGAAGTCGCCCCGGGGCTCGAAGGCAGCTCGGTGCCGGCGGTGTTCGAGCAGGTCTTCTGCAGCGCGATGTTCGAGCGAAACGACAAGCAGGTAGTCTGCCCCGATCAGATCCGGGCCTTCGTCGCCTACCAGCGTGAGCGCGGGGCTGCGACCGGCGAGTCGATGTCTATCGAGGAGATCGCCAAGGCCTTCGAAACCCCGCGCGACGTAATCTTGAGCGCGGGGCTTTCGGGCGACGTGGTCCTCGTCAACGCGGCGGTCGTCGATCGGAGCGGCAACGCGCTCGGACGCTTTCAGGTGAAGCTCGCCCACGACGGCGCGGATGTCACCGAGCGCGCCGCCGAGCTGGCGGCGCAGGTCGTCGCCCTGCCCAAGTAGCGCGCCGGCCGCTCGCGGATGACCTCGAGAGAGCTTCCAGCGAAGCAGCGACCTCTGCCCCTGCCGGCGCCGGCTGACGCGCTGAAGATGGTCGTCATCGTCGGCCCGACGGCTTCGGGTAAGACCGCCTTCGGCATCGCGCTCGCGCGCGAGCTGGGCGGCGAAATCGTCTCGGCCGACAGCCAGCAGGTCTATCGGGAGCTCGAGATCGGGACGGCCAAGCCGGCCGCCGAAGAGCGGGCGGCGGTCCCGCACCACCTCATCGACTTCGCAGAGCCGACCGAGGTCTTGTCCGCGGGCCGCTACGCCAGGCTGGCCGATGAGCAGATCGCTGCCATCTGCGCGCGCGGGCGGTTGCCGATCGTCGTCGGCGGAACCGGGCTCTGGGTTCGCGCGCTGCTGTTCGGCATCGCCGAGATTCCGCCCGCCGACGCGGAGTTGCGCGCCCGGCTCGAGGCCCTGGCCGAGCGCGAGGGGAGGCGAGCCCTCCACGCGCGCCTCGCGGCTGTCGACCCCGAGAGCGCCGCCGCGATTCCGCCTGGCAACGCGGTCCGGGTCATCCGCGCGCTGGAGATCTACGAGCTCACCGGCGAGAAGCCTTCGGTCGTGCGGGCGAGGCACGGGTTCGCGAAGCTGCGCTATCGGGCCAGGGTGTTCGGCATCTCGCCGCCGCGCGAGGCGCTCTACCGGCGCATCGACCAGCGCGCGCGGGCGATGTTCGAGTCAGGGCTCATCGAGGAGGTCAAGGGGCTCGTGGCCCGGGGGCTGCGCGATGCCCCGGCGCTCAAGGCGCTCGGTTATCCCCAGGCCCTCGCGGTGGTCGAAGGGCGCGTCAGCGTCGAAGAGGCCATCGCCGCGACCGCGCAGGCGAGCCGCCACTATGCCAAGCGTCAGCTCACCTGGTTTCGCGCCGATCCGCTGGTGCAGTGGCTCGAATGGCCACCCGATGCCCTCGCGCTGGCCGCGCACCTGCGCTCCGAGTGAGGGTAGGTTGACACCGGAGCCGGTCGCATAAGAACCTGCGCCCTCTCCGAGCGGACAACCTTTCGGCCGTTGGGGCCGTAACGAATACGGGTGCGAACATGACAATCGAGAGCATGCTCGTGGTGGGCGCAGGGCAGATGGGGTCGGGGATCGCCCAGGTCGCGGCGCAGGCCGGCCTCGAGGTGACGATCGTCGACGTCTCGCCGGAGGCCCTTCAGCGGGCGCAGGAGCGGATCAAGGCCGGCATCGAGAAGGCGGCCAAGCGCGGCGCGATCAAGGCGGACGAGGTCGGGGGAATGCTCGCGCGAGTCAAGACGGCGACGGGCTACGACGCCCTCAGCGTCGACCTGGCCGTCGAAGCGGTCACCGAGAACGAGGCGCTCAAGCGCGAGGTCTTCGCGCGGCTCGATCAGGTGGTGAAGCCCGGCGGAGTAATCGCCACGAACACCTCGTCGCTGTCGATCACCCGGCTGGCCACCGCGACGAAGCGGCCCGAGGCCGTCATCGGGATGCACTTCATGAACCCGGTGCCGATGATGGCGCTGGTCGAGATTATCCGGGGCGCCCAGACCTCGGAGCCGACCTTCGAGCAGACGGTCGAGGTGGCCAGACGGATGGGCAAGACCGTCGTCGTCGCCAGGGACTTCCCGGGCTTCATCGTCAACCGTTTGCTCATCCCGTATCTGAACGAGGCCTGCTACGCGCTGATGGAAGGGGTCGGCAGCGTCGAGGACATCGACGCGGCAATGAAGCTGGGCACGAACGTGCCGATGGGCCCCTTCAAGCTCGCCGACTTCATCGGGCTCGACACCTGCCTGTCGATCATGGAGGTGCTGCACAAGGGCCTCGGCGACGACAAGTATCGGCCGTGTCCGCTGCTGCGGCAGTACGTCGATGCCGGGTGGCTCGGCAAGAAGGCGGGGAGGGGTTTCTACAAATACTAAGGGGTCCAGGCCGCTTGGCCGGCGAGCACGCTACTCGGCAAGCCGCGGCGCGGCCGATGCATGGCGCTTCGGCGTGTCGGCCGTCCGGTGCGAAAGGCCGGCGATATCGCCGGCCGTCCGGATTGAACGCGTTCCTCGCGGGGCTCGGATGAGGACCGACGGCGCGGGGTTGGGCAGGCGTCGCCTTGATAATCGCCGATTTGAAAAGGAGGGGTGTACATGGATTTCGAGAACGTTCGCCTCGAATTCGACGAGAACATCGCCATCCTCATCATCACCAGGGAGAAGCAGCTCAATTCGCTGAACACCGCGACCCTGCGCGAGATGGTCCAGGCGATTGGTTCGCTCGGTGAGCCCCGCTCTTCGGCGGTGCTCGGTCTGATTGTCACCGGGCAGGGCAAGTCCTTCGTGTCCGGCGCGGACATCCAGGAGATGTCGTCGATGACCGCCGCCGAGGCGCGCGAATTCGCCGCCCTCGGACACCGGGCCTTCGCGATGCTCGAGTGGGTGCCATTCCCGACGATCGCCGCTGTCAACGGCTACGCGCTCGGAGGCGGTTGCGAGCTCGCGCTCGCCTGCGACCTCGTCCTCGCGTCCGAAAAGGCCAAGTTCGGCCAACCGGAGGTCAACCTCGGCATCATCCCCGGCTTCGGCGGCACGCAGCGGCTCGTGAGAGCCGTCGGGAAGCAGCGCGCCAAGCAGATGATCTTTACCGGCGAGCACATCAGCGGCGCCCGCGCGGTCGAGATCGGCCTGGCGCTGGAGGTCTTGCCCCCTGACAAGCTGCTCGAGCGCGCTCGTGAAATCGCCAAGAAGATTGCCTCCAAGGGTCCGCTCGCCATTTCACAGGCCAAGCGCGTGATCAACTGGGGCGCGGACGCCGACCTGCGCGCCGGCAACGAGCTCGAGCAGCAGGCCTTCTCCATGCTCTTCGGCACCGAGGATCAGAAGGAGGGGATGAAGGCGTTTCTCGAGAAGCGTCCCGCGAGGTTCCTCGGGCGGTAACCGGCTCGGACTGCCTGACGGCCGGCCAGCGCGTCGTCTCTTCGGGCCGCGCCCGACCCGGTGTCGTCGCGGTTGCGAGCCGAGGCCCGGGAGCTTAAGGTGCGCTGCGCCGGCCGCGCAGTGTCAGGTACTTGGCAGCGCGGACGTTCGGGAATTCGTCGAAGGAGTCCATGGAACCGATCGCCGCTCCGAGCGCGAGCAGGGACGCTCGCCGCTACTTCATCCAGACATTCGGCTGCCAGATGAACGAGTACGACTCGGCGCGCATTGCCGAGGTGCTCGCCCGCGCCGGCTACGAGCCGGCCCGTTCGGCCGAGTCGGCCGACCTCATCATCATCAACACCTGCGCGGTGCGCGAGAAGCCCGAGCAGAAGGTGCTCTCGATGCTCGGGCGCTACCGCGAGCAGAGGGCCGCGCGGGGCACGCGCCTCGCGGTCGCGGGGTGCGTCGCCCAGCAGCGTAAGGCCGAGCTGCTCAAGAGCGTGCCCTACCTCGACCTCGTGTTCGGCCCGGACGCGATCGCGCGGCTGCCCGAGATGCTCGCGCGGCTCGACGACGGCGAGCGCGTCTGCGAGACCACGTTTGCCGACAGGCACAACTATCAGTTCCCCGCGGCCGACCCGGAGAGCGTTCGGGGAAAGGTGAGCGCCCTTGTCACCGTGATGAAGGGCTGCAACAACGTCTGCTCCTTCTGCGTGGTGCCCCGCACGCGCGGCCGGGAGCAGAGCCGGCCCATCGAGCAGGTGCTCGCCGAGGTGCGCGGCATGGTCGAGGCCGGCGTGCGCGAGGTGACGCTCATCGGGCAGAACGTCAACTCGTACGCCGGCGGGGTGAGCTTCGCCGAGCTGCTGCGCCGCGTGTGCGCGGTCGAGGGGCTGTGGCGCGTGCGCTTCACCACGAGCAACCCGAAGGATCTGTCGGACGAGCTCATCGAGGTCTTCGGCGAGCTGCCCAACCTCACGCCCCAGTTTCACCTGCCCGTGCAGTCCGGCTCGGATCGCATCCTGGAGCGGATGCGCCGCGGCTACACCGCAGAGGAGTACCTGCAGAAGGTCGCGCGCCTTCGGCAGGTGCGGCCGGGGATCGCGTTGACGACCGACATCATTGTCGGCTTTCCAGGCGAGGCCGAAGAGGACTTCGAGCTCACCTTCCAGCTTTGCGAGCAGGTGCGCTACGAGAACATCTACTCCTTTGTCTATTCGCCTCGCCCGGGCACCGCGGCGATGCTGCACGAAGAGGAGTGGGGGGCTGTCCCCTACGACGAGAAGGTGCGCCGGCTCGAGCACCTGCAGGCACGCGCCCGCGACATCTCGCTCAGCTACGCCCGGGCGCTCGTCGGCAAACGCGTCGAGGTGCTTGTCGAGGGGCCTTCGAAGACGGACGCAAGCCGGCAGTTCGGTCGGACGCCTGAGAGCCGAACGGTCAACTACGAAGGCACTTCGCCCGCGGGCAGTCTGGTCGAGGTCGAGATCGCCTCGGCGACGCCGAACGCCGTCTTCGGTGTCGAGCGAGCGCGCTTGCGATGAGCCGGACCGCCCGGAAGCTGCTCTGGTACTGGGGGCCGCTCGTGGGCTACGCGGGGGTCATCTTCGCCCTGTCGGCGCTCAAGCAGCCGCCGATGCCGCTCCCGAGGTTCCCGCACGCGGACAAGGTGCTCCATCTCGTCGAGTACGCCGGGCTCGGGCTCCTGCTGTGCCGGGGCCTGGCGATGGGAGGGCAGGGGCTCTCTCCGCTGAAGGCCTTCCTGTCGGCCGTGCTGCTCGGCGCGCTCTACGGAGCGAGCGACGAGCTTCACCAGCTCATGGTCCCCGGGCGCTCGGCGAGCGCGCTCGACCTGGCCGCCGACGTCGTCGGCGCTGCCCTGGGCGGCCGGGCCTACTGGCTGCTGTACCTTCGAAGCCGCGCCGCCGCCCCAGGCGGCAGCTCGGGAGACTGAGTCGAAAGGAGGCGTTGGATGGCCCTGCGACCCTACAAAGGACGAATGCCCGTCGTCGGCGCCGATGTCTTCATCGAGGAGAGCGCGCAGGTGATCGGCGACGTGACCATCGGCGCCCGCTCGAGCATCTGGTTCAACTGCGTGGTGCGCGGCGACGTGAACTACATCCGCATCGGCGAGGAGACCAACGTCCAGGACTTGAGCTGCCTGCACGTCCTGCGCGACCGCTTCCCGCTCATCCTCGGCGACCGGGTCACGATTGGCCACAGCGTCACGCTGCACGGCTGCACCATCGGCGACCAGTGTCTGGTCGGCATGGGGCCATCGTCCTGGATGGCGCGGAGATCGGCGAAGGGTGCCTTATCGCGGCCGGCGCGCTCGTCACCCCGGGCACGAATGTGCCTCCGTTCAGCCTGGTGATGGGCTCGCCAGCCAAGGTCGTGCGCGGCCTCAACGACGAGGAACGCAAGATAACCGCCGACTTTGCGGCGAACTATGTGCGCTATGCCGAAAGCTACCTCCGCCCGTGAATTCCTTGGTCGCCAGTCACCTGCGTGCTAGAGATCCGGGCTGACCATGAGCGCCGCGCTCCTCAAACAGAGTGTGCTGTTCAAGGACTTCTCGCCTGTCGGCTTGAACATCCTCTCGCGCATCGCGCGCGGCCGGCTCCTGCTCGCGGGCAACGCGCTGTTCGCGGAGGGAGCGCCTTCCGAGGCCCTCTATTTCGTCGTCGAAGGACGTCTGGCGCTGACGATGGCCGGTCAGGACGGCCGGCAGGTCGCTGTCGGCAGCCTGGGACCAGGTGAGCACTTGGGGCAGATGGCGCTGCTCAGCGACGGAGCGCCCGTTGCTCACCTGTGCTCGGCGGTCGCCGAGAGCGACAGCAAGGTGCTCGAGATACCAGCCGCCGAATTCCGAGCCCTGATGAAGGAGAAGCCGCAGGCCTGCATGAAGCTGTTGCTGGCGATCTCTCAGGATTTCGGCAAGAGGCTCGCGTCGTCGGGCGACGTTCTAAAATTCATGGTCGGGCGGACCTATTCGCGATAGGCCGGAAGCGCGCTCCCCGCTTGCTTGACCCCCGGGCGGCTGTCACCTACAATCAAATCGACATTACCCTCGCTTTTCAGAGCAATCGCCGAGGCTCTCCTCGGTGAGCGCAAAGCCTGTGGATCCGTAAGGGTGGCCATGGCTGCCGTGGGGCGTATCACCCTCCTGCCAGCCATCTGTGTGCTGGCAGTTTTTTTGGCCGAAAGAGGCCGGAACGGGAGCAGGTCGATGAGTAGAGCAAGGCTCTTGGCCTCGGCTGCGATCATCTTGCTGCCGGTTGGCGTGTGGGCGGCCCAGCCATCTTTTAGCGGGACCGAGACGCGCATCACCTCCGCGGCTGGCTCCCAGTACGATCCGAGAATCAGCGGCGACCTCATCGTTTACACGGACTTCAGCGGCGCCGACACCGACATCTGGTACTACGACCTCTCGACCGGCGCCCACGTGCAGGTCACGAGCGGGCGGGGCGACCAGGAGCTCACCGACGTCTCCGAGGGGCTCATCGCCTACAGCGACTACGAGACGGCCGACGTGGTCGTCTACGCGACCTTGAGCGGGGAATTCGAGAACCTGACCGCGAGCGCGAACGCCATTTCCATCAATCCTGCCATCGGCGGCCGCATCGTGGCCTGGGAGGATCGGCGCCACGGCAACACCGAGATCTACGCGCGCCATCTCGACACCGGCGAGGAGCGGCGCATCGACAGCCCGCCTGGCGACTACGATCTCAAGCCCGCCGTCGCCGATGGGATCATCGTCTGGCAGGCCTGCAGCCCTCAGAACATCTGCGACATCTGGGCGCACGACTGGGCGACCGGTGCTTCTCGCGCCATCACCTCGACCCCTTTGGACGACGAGCGCTTCGCCGACGTCGACAACGGGCGGGTGGTGTACGACGGGCTGCGCGGGGCTGATCGCGACATCTTCCTGTTCGATTTGAGGACCGGCGAGGAGCTGCGCCTCGAGCTGCCGGGCGAGCAGATCTACCCGAACATCAGCGGTGATTTCGTCGCCTTCGAGGAACTGGTCGGCGACGGGTATCACATTCGGCTGTGGCATCCGCCCAGCGGTGCGGTCTTTGACGTGACCGGCAACGAGGGCTACCAGTTCCTCAACGACATCGACGGCAACCGCATCGTCTACACCGATGATCGCAACGGCCACCTCGACATCTACATGTTCGAGTTCGAGGTGACCTTCTCGCCGCCGGCGGTCGTTGACTGCGCCAACGTCGCCGGCGCCGAACCGCTCGTCGACGTCGTCTTCCAGCGGACCACCGGCAGTCCGAACGATTACCTATTGGCCTTCAGCGCTCCGGACGGGCCGGGGCTGGTGTGCGTGGAGAACCCTTCGGAAGGAGCCTTCCCGGTGACTTCCGCGACTCTCACGCTCAACTTCCAGACCCTCCTGCGCCCGAGTGACTTCCCCGGAGATGTCCCGCGGGTCTTCGAGCTGCGCCCGACGCTGTGGGATTGGAACCTGCTGAGCGCGCACTTGGCAGGCAAACCAGGCTCGGCGATGCGCGTCCGCGTCTATGCGCTCGACGTATCGCCGTCGACTGGCGCCTCGGAGGGCTCGTCGCTTCGCGCGGGCGTAAGGCCGCGGTCCGCGTCGCCGAAGAGCGCAGCGAAGCTCTCTCCAGGTGCCTTCGACTCGCCGATCAGGCCGGCAGCCGCCAGCCTGGTCGCCATGGCGGACGATGTGCCGCTCGCGCCGCAGGGGGGCGCCGATGAAGTGGGCGCGCTGGCGCCTGTGCCTGCCTACGGCTGCAGCCAGTCGGGTCCTGGCCACCTGGTTCCTGCCGCCCTTGTCGCCGCGCTCTTCGCGCTGCTGGTGCGGCCGAGCATGAGCGCCGTGCGCGCACGGCGCCGTCGCTGAGCTTCTGAGAGCGGGCGCCCCTGCGGTCCAGGCCGCGGCGGGCGCCCCCCCTCGCCGCCGGGCGTTCTTTCTCGGGGTCTGCGCGATCTGCTACGTTCGAGTTGCTTTGCGAACAGTGGCTCCGAGACGGCAATTGCGCATCCCCTCCAGGCTCCTGGGCGCGTGTGCGCTGCCTTTCGCGATCGCGGCCCTGTCGGGCGACGCGTTCGCCGATCGCCTCGAGTGGCTCGTACCCGAGCGCCTCGCGCCCGGCAGGTTCGAGGCAGGCCTTACGCTCATCGACGACTCGGGGTTCGCCCGACTGCCCTCTGCGGCGAAGGTCGCCTCGAGCGTCGAGCTTCGCGAGGGACCTTCTCAGGGTCCCGTGCGCGTGTTCGCGGGCACAGCCGAGCGCGGCCGCCTGGACCTGAGGGCCTCCATCGACGGCGCGGCCGACGCGATGCGGAGCGTGGAGGTCGGAGCGCCGGCGGCCCGCGTCTCCGTGCGCGCGCGCCCCCCGCGGCCCGTGAAGGGACGAGACGTCGCGGCTGAGCTCGAGATCACCGTGCTGCGCGGCGACGGGCAGCCTGACGCCGACGCGCCGCGGCCGGTCGTTCGCACCAACGTCGGCGAGATCGCGGAGCTCGAGCCGCTCGGCGACGGGCGGTTCTCCGCCCGCTACCTGCTGCCGAAGACGCGCTTCCCCGAGGTGGCGATTGTCGTCGCATTCGCGCCGTGGCCGCATGCGGCGTCATCCGACGGCGCGCGAGGGGTGGCGACGATACCGCTCGCCTCGTCGGTGAGTCTGCCCGGCACGACCGAGCCGCGGGTCTCGATCGAGGTCGAGATCGCCGGCGAGCAGTTCGGACCGGTCGATGCCGATGCCAAGGGGCGGTTCGAGATCCCGGTCGTGGTGCCTCCCGGGCACCGGATGGCGACCAGCATCGCGACCGACCGCGCTGGCAATCGCCGTCAAAAAAGGGTGGACCTCCAGCTCCCACCGACCGACCGGATAGCCTGCGTAGCCAACCCGACGGTCCTGCCAGCCGACGGCGCCTCGAGAGCGCGTATCCTCTGCGCCGCCACCGATCCCTTCGGCACCGCGGTCAAGAACGCGCGGTTGACCGGCGCCGCGAGCGCGGGCCGGCTCGACGGGCCGCGCTCGCTTCCGGACGGTGTCTTCGAGTGGGAGCTCGTCGCGCCCGGCGAGGCGGCCGCTGGTGGCCTCGTCGAGCTCCACTTCGGCTTTCCGGCGGGAGGGGCGCAGTCGAAGGAGCACATCTCCATCGAGCTCGTCGCTCCACCGGTCGCCGCCGCGGAGCTCGAGGTCTTGCCAGATCCCGTCTTCCTCGGCGCGAAGGGCACCGTTCGCCTGATTGCCAAGGACGCTCGAGGCCGGCCGGTGAAGTCCCGGCCGGTGCTGCGAGCCGCCCGCGGCGATGTGGGTCCCTTCTCGCCCGCCGAGGAGGGAGCGCTCGAGGCGGTCTACGCGCCGCCGGCCGCGGCCGGCGACTGGACCGACCTCATCTCCGGCTTGGTTCTCCCGGCAGACGCCGGAGTCCCGACTCGCCTGGTCGCGATGGAGCGGGGAGGAGAGATCGTCGTGCGCGCCGAAAGCTCGGGGGCGGCCCCCGTCGCCGGGCTGCAGGTCGAGCTCCGCGGCGAGAAGGCCACGACGGGCGCGGACGGAGTCGCCAACTTCCCGGCGCCCCGCTCGAGCCAGGGCCTGGAGCACATCGTCGTCCGCGCCGTCGAGCGCCCTTCGCTGCAGGCGAGCCTCTGGCGGCTCTTCGCCAGCGACGGGGTCCATTGGTTCCCGCGCCAGGTGCTTTCTCGAGCGCTCGCGGTGTCGGCGCCGGTGCGCCTCGCTCCCGAGACGCCGGTGGACATCCGCGTCGAGCTGCTCGCGAGGTCCCAGGAGCCCGGGCCGGCGCTGCGCTACGCGGTCCTCGACAAAGAGGGAGGCGCGCTGGAGGGGCGCGAGGTCGTCTGGTGGGTCTCGACGGCGGACGGCGCCCCGGCGCCGACCGGCGATCCCGTCAGGCAGCAGGACGGATCGGTGGTTGTCCCGCTGCTCGGCCAGTCATCGGGCGCGTTCACTGCCTCGGTCGTCGACGTCGCGTCGGGCGTCAGCGCCGCGCTGGAGGCGCAGCTCCCATGACGCGGCTTGCGGCGATCGCAGCCGCGCTCCTCGCCCTCGACTTGCCCGCGGCCGCGCAGCCGGTCAACCTTCGGCTCGGCGACGACTTCACCTCAGCGGTGCTCGCCGGCCGGGTCTGCGAAGACCTCGACGGCGACGCGGTCTGCTCGCCCTCCGAGCCGGGAATCCCCGCCGCGCGCATCGTGCTGAGCGACGGCACGTTCGCCGTCACCGACGGCGAGGGGCGCTACCACCTCGTCGCCGTCCCGGCGCGCGGCCTCGAGATCGATCGGATCACAAGCGAGGGCGGCGCGCCGTTCGCGCGGGCGAGGGACGGATACGGAAGGCTCCTGGTCAAGCTCGACACCGGCTCGCTCGGCCGCCGGGCGCTCGTCAGGGGCGGCGCCGGGCGCGTGATCGAATTCGGGCCGGCGATGCTCCAGGCGGTCGATTTCGCTGTCGCCTATCTCCAGACTCAGACGGTCGAGCTCGAACCGGCCGGGCGCGACTCCTTGCCGGCGGGCGAGAAGGTCGGGGGCGAGTATCGCTATCGACTCAGCGGTCGCACGCGCCCCGGTCACCAGATCGCGGTCGCGGGCGAGCGGGTCGTCGTCAATGTCGACGGCACGTTTTCGGCCGTCGCACGGCTGGGGGCGGGCGAGAACACCGTCTTCGTCTCCGACCTGTCGCCCGAGGGGTTGCTCGCCTTCCGAGCTCAACGCATCGCGGTCGTCGAGCGCGAGCGCGGCGGTGCGCTGTTCATCCCGAGGCCGCTCGAGCTCGTCGCGACGGTCAGCCTTTCCCCTCCGGGCGACGCTCGCGAGGGGCGGGCGAACGCGGCGATTCGCGCTCCGGAGGCGACCCTGGTGCGGCTCGGGGCATCCGAGGTCGCGGTGGGAGCCTCTGGCGCGGCGACGCTCGCATTCCAGCTTCAGCGAGGCCCAAACGAGCTCGCCGTCGTGCTGCTCGCGCCAGGGCTGCCGCCCGCTGTCCATCCGCTCGTGATCGTGGCCACGGGCCCGAGCTTCACCAGCGCGCTGCTCAGCCTGGAGCTCGGGTACGGGTTCGACGACGGCGGGAAGGAGCTGTCGCTGCTCGGCCGAGGAATGGCCGTACTCCAGCGCTCGTACGGCGGATTCGATCTCGCCGCCGGGGTTGACCTCGACGTGGGCGACCTGTCCGGCATCTTCGGGCAGACCGAGGATCGGCTCGGCAAGCCGCTCCCCGCCGATCCCTACCTCGTGCTGCGCCCGCGCGAGCCCTTGGCGTTCGAGCGCGCGCTCGACATCGAGCTCTTTCCTCCGGCCACGGCCGATGACGGCCTCTCAGGCACGTTCAACCCCTCGCGCTCGAGGCTTTGGGCTCACGCCCGGCACCCGACCTACGGCATCCTCGAGCTCGGGTCCTTCAAGACCGGCGTCGCCGGCGCGGAGATCGGGCGGTACGAGCGCTCGCTCATCGGCGGCCTCGTCGATGCGCGGTATCCGATAGGCCCCGTCGAGCTTCGCGCCCGGGCCTTCGGCTCTCCGGCGGCCGCGCTCGACGGAGGGCCGTACACCGCGCCGGCACACGACGAGCTCACGGGGACCGGCGGCTCGGTCTTCTATCTGCGCAACCCGGCGGTGATTCCAGGCTCCGAGAAGCTTCGCGTCGAGATCCGCGACGGGCTGAGCGCGCTGCCGCTCGAGGAGCGCGCGCTCCTGCGCTACGTGGACTACGACATCGACTACGCGAGCGGGCGAATCATCCTCGCCCGGCCGCTGCCGATGAACGCGGGCTTCGGGCCGCTCCTGACCACGCCGCTCCAGAGCGCGCAGCCGGTGCTCGTCGCCGACTACGAAGTTCGCTCGACCAGCGCGGCGCGAAGCCGGGTTCTCGGCGCCGGGGCAGGCGCCGGGTGGCAGGACGCCATCGGCGTCTTCGCCTCGGTCGTAGACGAGCGCCGCTTCGACGAGGAAGCCGCGGGCTATCGCCTCTACTCGGTGTACGCGAAGAGCCGAATCGGACCCTTCGCGCTGGTGGCGGAGGCGGCCCGAAGCGAAGGCTCGCTCTTTCCGCCGGGCGCGACCGGCGGCTTCAACCTCTCGGACACCGGCGGGCTCGCCTTCCTCGTCGCGCAGACGGAGCAGCGCCCGAGCGGCCCGGCGGACGCGTTTGGGCTTCGCGCCTCGCTCTCCGAGGACGCCTACGGCGGCCAGGTCTGGGTGCGCCTCCGGGACGCAGGCTTCAGCGACTCGTCGCACGCCTCGCTCGCTCGCGGGCGCCAATTCGGCGGGCGCGTCCGGGCCGAGGTCGGCAAGGTGTCGCTCTCGCTCTTCGCCGACGACCGCATCGGCTCCGACCCGCGCGATCCGTTCGGCCCTTCGACCGTCGGCGGCCGCGACGCGGTCGTGCGCGCGACGCTGCCGCTCGACAAGCTCGCGCTGTCGGCCGAGGGCAAGTTCGCCTCGCTCTCCTATCCCGAGCAGGTTGGCGGTGAGCCGCAGGAGGGCGGCCGCGCGGGCCTGGGCGTTCGCGCCGACTACCAAGTCGTGCCCGAGCTCACGCTCAACGCGAGCCACTTCCAGCGCCTGGTCTCCTTCGGCGCCGGCCCGGGCTCGCTCGACGATACGTTCAGCGCCGTCGGCGCCGTCTGGCGGCCGAAGGACGACCTGGGACTCTCGGCTCGCGCCGGCTGGGGCCCCGGGGTCGGCACTCAGGTGCAGCTCGGCGGCGAGCGGGTAGGCGACGGCGAGGTCGGCTACGGCAGCTTCACGGTGGACGCCGACGGCCCGGACGCCGGGCGCGCGGTGATGGTCTCGGGTGCGCGCAGGAGAGTCGAGGAGGAGGCCGAGGTCTTCGCCGAGGACCTGTTCGCCCGCGACATCGACGCGCTGCGGCTCGGCCGCGCCGTCGGCATCCACTGCGCGCCGGTGAAGAACCTCGTCCTCACGGGCCGCTACGAGCGAGGGACGCGCCTGCC
The DNA here is from genome assembly GCA_050942745.1 of Myxococcales bacterium. Lineage (GTDB taxonomy): Bacteria > Myxococcota > Myxococcia > Myxococcales > UBA5297 > UBA10939. The sequence goes on along the minus strand of JBMNNX010000052.1, from coordinate 4,557 downwards.
CTTCACCGGCGTGCCGGCGCTGCTGCGCGACAGCGGGAGCGGGCGCGTCACTTGGATGATGGGGCGGCTGCGGGTGGGAGCGATCGCCGAGGTGCGGCGCGAACGGGGCAACGCGATCACCGAGTCGGACGTCGACCGGTGGCAGACGCTCGGGGCGCTCGCGCTGGAGGCCCGACCGCTCGACGCGCTGGGCATCGTCGGCCGGCTCAACGCCTCGCTGACGCGAAACCGCGGTCGCACCGAGGCGCAGTTCGTCGAAGGCACGCTCGGGGCCGGCCTGAGGATCCATCCGTGGATCGTCCTGGCGAGCTACGCCATCGTGAACGAGATCCCGCCCGAGTCCCAGACGGCGAGCCCGCGCTTCTTCGAGCACCTCGTCTCGCTGCGGCCCGCTCTCCTGCTCGGTGACCGCCTGCGACTCGGGGCAGGCGTCCACGCCGGCTTCTTCCGCGGGCGCGACCCGACGACCATCGTCGCCGCGTCGATCCGCCCGGCGGTGCGAATCGTCGGCACGCTCGAGGCGGCCGTCGAGGCCGCGCGGCGCAGCGCGGCGCCTGCAGGGGAAGCGCTCAACGCCCTTCGGGCCGAGCTCGCGTGGTGGCCCGAGCCGAGCCTGGGCATCGCAGGCGGGTACAACATCGTCGGGTTCTCGGGAACCGGAGTCGCGAGGGAGCGGGGCCGCACCGATCGCGTCTACGTTCGTCTCGAGCTGGCCTACTGAGGAGAGCCGATGAGACCGGGCTACCGCGCACTCCTCGCAATGCTCTTCGCCGTCTGGGCCGTTCCCGCCCAGGCCGGCTGGGTGAGCGTGCCTCCGCCCGAGGGGCTGAGCAGCACCGCGGTCTTCTACGACATCGCCATCGCCGGCTCGGAGGTCTGGCTCGTCGGAGCCGACGGCAGCACCTCGGTGGTCGTGCGCGGCTTCGAAGCGCCGGTCCTGCAGACCGAGCAGGGGGCGACGAGCGCGCTGCGCGCGGCGTGCGGCATGCCCGACGGGAGCCTGCACGCGTTCGGCGACAATCGGGCTCACGTCTCCTACGACGCGACGGGCGGGACTTGGGACACGAGCAACCTCTTCGGCGTCACGCGGTTCCGCGCCTCCGCGGTGAGCTGCGTGCCCTCGGCGGGAAAGGTCTACATCGCCGGCGCAGACACGATGGGCGCCTCGGCGGTCCTCGCCGTCTGGGTCCCCGGGGCGGGAGCGCCGACGCTGCATGGGGCCCCGTTCTACGTCGCGTTCGACGCGGGGGCGTTTCGCGGCGACGACGACGGCGTCCTCTCCAGCTTCTCGACGCTGTCGGCGTTCCAGGGCGGCTTCACGGCGCTCTCCGGCCCGCCCGACCTGACGAGCGGAGCCTTCGAGGCCATCTCGTTTAGCGGAAGCATCGGCCTGGCCGTAGGCCGCGACTCGACGAACGCGCGCGCGCTCGTCCTGCGGATCGGGGCGGACAACAGCCTGGAGTGGGGCGGCGACCCCGGCTTCGTCGAGGTGTACGACGGGATGCTCGTCACCCCCACCTTCGCCATCGTCGCCGGCGCCGCGGGCCAGGTCGCCGTCTCGTACGACTGGGGCGCGGGCTGGGAGCCCAGGCCCATCGCGAGCGCACCCGATCTCCACGCGGTCGCCTGCACCGACCCGGTCCACTGCTTCGCCGCGGGCGCGAACGCCTCGATGTACCGCTGGGAGAACGAGCCGCCGCTCGTGACGCTGAGCGCGACGGTGGGCGGAGCGCCCGCCGACCTGTCGTCGGGCGTGCTGACGGTCTCCGAAGGCGCTCTGGTCTGCCTGACCGCACAGGGCTCCGACCCCGAACGCATGGCGCTCACCTGGTCATGGAGCGAGCCGACTCGAGAGCTCGCCAGCGCCGGCGGGAGCGCCCTCGACGGCAGCCTCGTGCCCGCGCCCGAGTGCTTCGTCGCCCCGCCGACCTGCGCGGCGCGCTCCTTCGCCGTCTCTGCCACCGCGAACGACGGCGAGCTCGACGGCAGCGCCGCGCTCGTGCTCGAGGTCGAGCCTTCGACCTCGCACACCACGCACCTCGCCGAGTCGTACGACGGCTTCGATCCGGGCAACACGCTGACGGCGGGAACCGGCACCGTGACGGTGGCGCCGAGCGGCGCGTGCGCCACGAGCTTCGCGCTCGACTGGTCGTGCACCGACGGCATCAACCCGGAGCCGTCGCAGACCTCGCGCCTGTTCGTTCACCCCGGCACGCTCTGCGCGGCGCAATCAATCTCCTGCACGGTGACCGCGACGCCCGACTTCGGCGAGCCGGCGACGACGAGCTTCACCATTACCTACGAAGCCTCGCCCGGCGACACCGAGCTCTCGGTCACCCTCAGCGGATTCGAGGCTGGCAACCTGCTCGGCGCCGGCCAGAGCGGCTCCGCGCAACTCGCCGCTTCGAGCGCCTGCGGGACGAGCTACGAGTGGACCTGGAGCTGCTCGGATGGAATCAACCCCGGCCAGGCCGAGACCACGCGCCTCTTCGAAAACCCCGGGCCTTCCTGTTCGGATCAGCCCATCGACTGCAGCGTGACCGCGATCCCCGACGTCGGCGAGCCGGCGAGCACCTCTTTCACGGTGACGCTGGCCGCGGCTCCGGCGCCGGTGACCGTGACGCAGCTGCTTTCGGGCTTCGAGTCCGGAAACGAGATCGCCGAAAACCAGAGCGCGACCGTGACCCTCGCGCCGGACAACGGCTGCGCGACGAGCTACGCGACGGAGTGGAGCTGCTCCGACGGGCTCAACCCGGCGCCCGGCTCGCTCGAGCGAACCTTCGCGCACCCAGGCGTGCTCTGCGCGCCCGCACCGATCACTTGCGCGGTCACGCTCACGCCCGACGTCGGCGAGCCGGTCGAGACCACGGTCGACGTGGTCTTCGCCGCGGCGCCTGGCCCGGTCGTCGTCTCGGCGGTGCTCTCCGGATTCGACGCTGCGAACCAGCTCGGCGAAGGCGAAAGCGGCACCGTCGCGGTGACCGCCGAGAACGGCTGCGCCACCAGCTACGCGTATGACTGGGACTGCTCGGACGGCTCCAACCCCGGCGCGCATCAGGCCGCGAGGACCTTCGACCATCCTGGCCTGCTTTGCGCCGCCGAGACGATCTCCTGCACCGTCGGCGTCACGAGCGATCTCGGATCGAGCGGGGAGGCGAGCTTTACCGTCGGCTTCGCGCCCGCGTTTGGCCCGACCACGGTCGGCGTCGAGCTCGTCGGGTTCACCGGCGACACCCTCCCGGCTGGAGAAAGCGGGACGGTGAGCCTCGCGCCGCAGAGCGCCTGCGCCAGCGCCTATTCGGTCCAGTGGGCCTGCAGCGACCTGATCGACCCGCAGCCGACGGAGCTGTCGCGCGCGTTCGTCCACCCTGGGATCGTCTGCGAGCCCGAGGAGGTCGTCTGCAGCGCGCGGGTCGTGCCCGACGTCGGGGAGCCGGCCGAGGTCGAGGTTCGCGTCAACTACGAGCCGGCGCCCGGGCCGACGACGCTCGACCTCGCCTTCGCGGGCTTCTCGCCGGGCAACGTCGTCACCGACTCCGCGGACGGCACGGTCACCGTCACTCCGCACAGCGCCTGCGCGTCGGGCTACGCGTACTCCTGGACCTGCAGCGAGCCGATCAGCGCCTCGGGCATCGCGCACGTCTTCAGCCACCCGGGCATCGTCTGCAGCGACCGGCAGATCGACTGCAGTGTCGAAGTGACCGCGATCGGCGCCGAGCCCGCGAGCGCTGGCTTCACCATCACCTACGCGCGCTCGAGCTCCCTTCCGACAACCATCAGCGCGAGCTACCAGGGCTTCGTCGGGGCCGGCGCGAACGAGCTCGACGCGGAGCAGAGCGGCAGCGTCACCCTGACGGTCGAGAACGAGTGCGCCTCAGCCATCGACGTCGCCTGGAATTGCGACGACGGAGTCGCGCTGGAGGGCCTGACGCGCAGCTTCGAGCACCCGGGCGTGGTCTGCGAGCCGGGCGTCGTCACCTGCGAGGTGATCGCGACTCCCGACCTCGGCGACAGCGCACAGCGCACTCTGGAGGTCGTTTATCGGCCCGCGGCGCCGGTGACCGTCGGTTTCGATTTCTCGCCGAGCTTCACGCCCGCCCGCAGCCTTCCGGACGGCACCACCGGGACGGTCGCGCTGAGGCCCGCGAGCGACTGCCCCCAGCAGTCTTTCGCCGCCTCGTGGCGCTGCGACGACGGCCGCAGCGGGACGGGAACGAGCATCGACTTCGTACACGAGGGCCGGCTCTGCGCGCCGCGCGTCGTCGGCTGCCAGGTCGAGGTCGTCCCGAGCCCGTTCGGCGCGCCGGTCTCGAGCAGCTTCGAGGTCCTCTTCGAGAAGAGCCCGGACTTCGCGCCGCTCATCAGCATCACCGGCACCTACTCGCCCGGAGCGCAGCTCGGGGAAGGGGAGAGCGTCGAGGCGACGGTGACGGCGTCGCACTGCCCGGAGACCGACTCGTTCGACTACCGCTGGACCTGCGCCGGCGACGGCGTCACCGCCGAAGGCGCCTCCGTCCGCTTCGAGCACCCCGGGCGAAACCCGCCGCGGTGCGGGGC
>JBMNNX010000357.1:0-5731 GCA_050942745.1 Myxococcales bacterium | reverse complement strand
CGGCGCTCGCGCACCTGCGCAACTACTTGGACCTGACCGACAGCACCTACCTCGAGCTGGGCCTGTCGGGGATGTGGGGCGTCAACCACCGGCCCGAAAACATCCCTGAGGACGATCCGCTCTTCGTCGCCGGGGCCAACGACTGGCGCGACACGCTGGTCGGCGGCCTCGACCTGACGGTCTCCTGGGTGCCGCTGCGGCTCGAGCGCTACCGCGGGCTCACCTGGCGCTCGGAGCTGTTCGCGGTGCGGAAGGAGATCTCCGGCGATCGCATCCAGGCGCTCGGCGGCTACTCCTACCTCGACGCGCGGCTGTCGCAGTCGTGGGTCATCGGCGTGCGCGGCGACGTGACCCAGCCCTTTGAGGCTGACAACGGCGGCAAGCTCGACTGGGCGGTCTCGCCCTACGTGACCTGGTGGCAGAGCGCCTGGGTCAAGCTGCGGCTGCAGGGCACGCACCTGCGGCGAGATGGCGGCCAGATCGACAACCGGCTCGTCCTCCAGGCGGTGATGTCGGTCGGGCCGCACAAGCATGCCAGGTATTAGGAGGGCCGAATTCGTGTCCACCGACGCTGGATCGTCGACCTTCGTGTCGGCGTCGCCTTTACGACGGCATGCCGTCCTATCGGCTGAGCGGGCGCGCGATTCCGGGTCGGGCGCATTGCCATGCGCCCCTACCGACCAGAACCGGGCGCATTGTGGTGCGTCCCACCGAATTCCGGGCCGGGCGCATTGCGGTGCGCCGTGCCGAATACCAGGCCGGGCGCATTGCCATGCGCCCCTACCGACCGAGAACCGGGCGCATTGTGGTGCGTCCCACCGAATTCCGGGCCGGGCGCATTGCGGTGCGCCGTGCCGAATACCAGGCCGGGCGCATTGCTATGCGCCCCTACCGACCGAGAACCGGGCGCATTGCGGTGCGTCCCATCGAATTCCAGGCCGGGCGCATTGCGGTGCGCCGTGCCGACCCAGGCCGGGCGCATTGCGGTGCGCCAATACCGACCGAGAACCGGGCGCATTGCGGTGCGCCGTGCCGAATACCAGGCCGGGCGCATTGCCATGCGCCCCTACCGACCGAGAACCGGGCGCATTGTGGTGCGTCCCATCGAATTCCAGGCCGGGCGCATTGTGGTGCGTCCCACCGAATTCCAAGCCGGGCGCATTGCCATGCGCCAATACCGACCGAGAACCGGGCGCATTGCGGTGCGCCGTGCCGAATACCAGGCCGGGCGCATTGCCATGCGCCCCTACCAACGCGCCGTTGGAGAAGAAAATGAAATCGAGATCTCTTGCAGTCGTTCTGTTGGGCCTGCTCCTCGCCGCCCCTGCCAGCGCGGCCGAGGGCAAGCTTCGTGTCGTCACCACCCTCACCTCCTACGCTGACGTCGCCCGCCGGGTCGGGGGCGATCGCGTCGTCGCCGAGGCGATCGTCCAGGGCAACCAGGACCCGCACTACGTCCGCCCGCGCCCCAGCCTCGCCGAGAAGCTCGCTACCGCCGATCTCTTCGTGAGCACCGGCCTCGACCTCGAGCTGTGGGTCGATGCGCTGCTCGACCTGTCGCAGAACCCCGAGCTGCGCAGCGGCCAGCGCCGCTTCGTCTCCGCGGCCCAGGGGGTCGAGCTCCTCGAGATCCCCAAGGTGCTCAGCCAGAGCGAAGGGCACGTCCACATCTACGGCAACCCGCACTTCATGCTCTCGCCGATGGCGATGAAGCAGGTGGCGCGCAACGTGGCCGCGGGCCTGTCGAAGATCGACCCCGAGCACGCCGCCGAGTACGCCGCCAACGCCAAGGCCTTCGGCGAGGAGATCGACGAGCGGCTCGTCGGCAAGGAGCTCATCGACACGCTCGGCGCGTCCACGGTCCAGCGCCTGCTGGCGCGGCCCGACCGCTTCATCGATTTCCTGAAGACGAAGACCTACAAGGGCAAGCCGCTCATCGACCGGCTCGGCGGCTGGATGGCCAAGGCGATGCCGCTGCGCGGCCGCAAGGTCGTCGCCTACCACCGCAACTGGACCTACTTCAGCGACCTGTTCGGCCTGCAGGTCGTCAACTTCATCGAGCCGCGCCCCGGCGTGCCCCCGCGCGCCGAGCACGTGGCGGCGGTCGTCGAGCAGATGCGCAAGGAGGGCATCAAGGTCCTCATCGCGGCCAACTACTACGACGAGGGCAACGTGCGCGAGATCGCCGAGCGCGTCGGCGCGCGCGCGGTCATCGTGCCGCTCTATCCCGAGGGCGTGCCCGAGGCGAAGTCCTTCTTCGAGCTGATGGACCACCTCATCGACACCTTCAACCGGGCCTTCGCCGAGACCGACGCAGCCGCGGCGGCCAAGTAGCCATGAAGACGCTCGGCTTCTTCGACGTGCTCGGCGCGCCGCTGGGCGCGGTGCTGCTGTTCGCGGGCATCCTCGCCTACCTCGGCGTCCACGTCGTGCGGCGCCAGGTCATCTTCGTGGACCTCGCGCTCGGCCAGGTCGCCGCGCTCGGCGTGCTGGTGGGCGTCAACTTCGGGCTCGCGCCCGAGTCGGCCGGCGCGCAGGTCTTCGCCGTCGGGTTCGCGCTCGTCGCCGCGGCGCTCTTCTCGCTCACGCGCCGCAGGGACGAGCGCATCCCGCAGGAGGCGATCATCGGTGTCGTCTTCGCCGTGGCGAGCGCGCTCACCTACATCGTGGTCGATCACTCCTCGCACGGCGCCGAGCACGTCACCGACATCCTCACCGGCGCCATCCTCTGGGCGACCTGGGGCCAGGTCGGGCGCGCGGCGGTCGTCGTCGCCCTCGCCGCCGCCGCGCTCCTCGCCGCCCACCGCAGGCTGGTCGAGCTCTCGGGCGACGCGGGCGGCCCGACCCGCGCGACGCTCGGGCTCGACTTCCTCTTCTTTGCCGCCTTCGGCCTGGTCATCTCGGCGACGGTGCGGACCGCGGGCGTGCTGCCGACCTTCGCGATGCTCGTCGCCCCGGCCATCGCCGGGGCGCTGGTGGCGAAGTCGTTCGGCCGCCAGCTCGCCGTCGCCGCGCTCTCGTCGGGCGGCCTGGGCGCGCTCGCGCTGGTGGCGACCTACTACGCCGACCTGCCGGCCGGACCGGCCATCGTCGCCTTCCACGGCGGCGGGCTGCTGCTCGTCGCGCTCGGGCTCTACGTCGCGCGCGCCGCGGCGCGACGCAGAGCGATCGCGCACCTCGCCGCCGGCGCGGCCGCCTGCGCGCTCTTCGTCGGCGCGGTGATCGCCGGCGGGCGCTGGCTCGCCGGCTCGCCGCGCTTCAACCCAGACCTGCCCGCGACCGCGGCGCGGCAGGCGGGCGAGGGAGGCGGGCGATGAGCGCTTCGGTCTGGGAGATCATGCTGCCGGCGTTCGCCGAGTGCCTGGTGCTCACCGGGCTGCACGCCTACCTCGGCCTGCACGTGCTGCGGCGCAAGGTGATCTTCGTGGACCTGACGCTCGCGCAGATCGCCGCGCTGGGCACCACCGTCGGCGTGCTCTTCGGGCTCAGCTCCGCCTCGCCCGGCGCCTACGTCCTCTCGCTCGCCTTCACCTTCGCCGGCGCGGCGCTCTTCGCGGTGACGCGCGCCCGATCCTCGCGCGTGCCGCAGGAGGCGGTCATCGGCCTCGCTTACGCGGTGGCCGCGGCGCTGGCGATCCTTCTCGTCGCCCAGGCGCCCAACGGCGCCAAGCAGGTGAAGGACATCATGACCGGGCGCCTGCTCTGGGTCGGCTGGGACACCGTCGCAGTGACCGCCGCCGTCTACGCCGCGCTCGGCGCGGTGCACTTCGCGCTGCGGCGCCCCTTCCTGCTCATCTCCGAAGACCCCGAGGAGGCTTTCCGCCGGGGCCTGCGCGTGCGGCTGTGGGACTTCCTCTTCTACGTCTCCTTCGGCGTCGCCATCTCGCTCTCGGTGCGCACCGCGGGCGTGCTGCTCGTCTTCGTCTTCCTCGTCGTGCCGGCCATCGTCGCGCTCAGCTTCGCGCGCACGCTGCGAGGCCAGCTCCTCGTCGGCTGGACCTTCGGGACGCTGACGACCGCAGCGGGTCAGGCGCTCTCCTATGCCGCCGATTTGAGCAGCGGCCCGACGGTCGTCGCGCTCTACGGCGTGCTGCTCGTGCCGGTGGGGCTCTTCGGCTTCGTGCGCGCCGCCGCCGACCGGCGCCGGGCCCTCGCGACGATCGGGCTCGGCCTCGGCGCGGCCGCGGCGGTGGCGCTGCTCTTCTTCGCCGCCGGCCGCGCGATGTCCGGCACGGCGCTGGCGCGCGCGGGAGACGAGCACGATCACGAGCACGCGCACGCCGCTGGCGAAGAGCCTGGCCATGCGGCAGAGCCGACGAAGCAGGCCGCGCCTGGCGCCGAGCTGCTCGCGCGCCTCGAGCAGGCGGGGTTCGAGGGACAGGGCGAGGTGCTCGCGGCGGCCGGGAGTATCGAGGAGCTCGACGCGGCCTTCGCGCTCGCCGAGGAGCCGGCGCTGAAGGTGGCGCTGGCGCGCCGGCTGGGCGAGCTGCAGCCGGTCCGGGGCGCGGCGCGCCTGCTGTCGGTCCTTGAGCCCGAGGCCGCGCCCTTCGAGAAGGAGGAGGCGGCCTCGGCGCTCGAGGCGCTCCTCGGCGAGCGGCTCGGCTTCGACCCGGAGGCCTCGCCCGAGGCCAACGCGGAGGCGCTCGCGCGGGTGCGAGCCTTCGTCGAGCGCGGCAGAGCGACTGCTGCGGCGCTCTCCGAGTGAGGGCCGAAGGCGCGTCGAAGAGCGGGCGCCTTCGGCCTTACGCCTGACGACCGTCGAGGCTCTCGCGAAGGTCGCCGTGGGCGCGCGCGAGCTTGCGCATGCCTTCGGTGAGCTCCGAGGCCGCCGGCGTCAGCTCGCGCGCGGCCGTATCGAGCGTGCGCATCGCGTCCGAGACGTCGCGGATGACGTTCTGCTGGCGGCGGGTCGCGTCACTTATCGAGCCGACGCGCTCCGAGGCGACGGCGAAGCTTTGGGTTATCGCGTCGATGAGATCGCTCGTCTCCTGCAGCTCGGCGAAGAAGCGGCGCAGGCTCTCGGTGCTCTTGCGGGCGCGGCTCGAGAGCTGCGCGGCCGTCGCGCCGATCTCCGCGAGGAGCTGGCGGCTGCGCGCGAGGTCTTCGCTGGAGGAGGCGATCATCCGCCGCAGCTCGGCGGCGATGACCGAGAAGCCGCGGCCGTCCTCTCCGGCCTTGGCCGCTTCGAGCCCGGCGTTGACCGCGAGCATCCTGAGCTGATCGGCGAGGTCGCGCAGCGCCTCGTTGATGCCCTCGGTCTGCTGTATGCGCGCGGCGAGGGCGTCGATCTCGGCGTGGACCGCCTCGGCGAAGGAGACCGCGTCGCGGAAGCCGGACTCGAGGGTCTGGAGCTTGTCGTTGCTGCTGAGCGAGTTGCCGCGGGTGCGCTCGACAAGGGCGCTGGTGTCGGCGGCCGCCTCGGCGGTCTCCGAGACCATCGCCGCCAGATCCTGGGTGGAGGCGCTCACCTGGCGCGAGGTCGCCGCGTGCTGGGTCGCCTGGCTCGCGAGCTCGCTGGCCCGCTGTGTCAGGGTAGTTGCCGCACGGATCCGAACGGTCTGGAGCAGCTGGTTGACGGGCGAGGAAGGCAGCAACCGCGTGGGGTTTTCGAAGGGGTTCAAGGCGCAGGCTGTTCGAAGGATGCTCGAAGGAAAGAGCGCCACGGCGCTCGCCAAGGAAATGGAGGTCAGCCAAAGCACGCTATCGAGGTGGCTTCGCGAGGCGTTGAAGG
>JBMNNX010000354.1:0-5775 GCA_050942745.1 Myxococcales bacterium | reverse complement strand
CCGCGGGCAGCATCCTCGTCCGTCAGCTCGGCACCAAGATCCACCCGGGCAAGAACGTCGGCCTGGGCCGCGACTACACGCTGTTCTCGCTCATCGACGGCGTCGTCAAGTACGAGCGCCAGGGGCGCGAGCGCACCCGCGTGTCGGTCTACGCCAAGACCGCCTAAGTCGGCTCTTCGCAGCCAGAGAGTCGAAAGCCGCGTGGCATAAGAGCCGCGCGGCTTTCCGTTTATCCGGGCCGCCCGATCATTCGGGCGCACGGGAGCAAGAGATCGTGAAGTTCGTCGACGAAGTCAGCATTCACGTCAAGGCGGGAGACGGAGGCCCCGGCGCCGTCGCCTTCCGCAGGGAGAAGTTCGTGCCGCGCGGCGGCCCCTCCGGCGGCGACGGGGGCGACGGCGGCAGCATCCTCGTCGAGGCCGACGAAAACTACACCACGCTGCTCGACTACCGCTTCCAGCCTCTGCACAAGGCGGCCAACGGCCAGCCGGGCCGCGGAGCCGACCAGAACGGCCGCGCCGGCGAGGACGTCGTGCTCAAGGTGCCGGTCGGCACGCTGATCAAGGACGCGCAGACGGGCGAGGTGCTCTTCGACCTGGCGGTCAACGGGCAGCGCGAGGTCATCGCCAAGGGCGGCAAGGGCGGGCTGGGCAACATGAACTTCGCCACCTCGACCCGCCAGGCGCCGCGCTTTGCGCAGCCGGGAACCCCGGGCGAGGAGCGCGATCTGGTCCTCGAGCTCAAGCTGCTCGCCGACGTGGGTCTGCTCGGCTATCCGAACGCCGGCAAATCGACGCTCATCTCCCGGGTGAGCAAGGCCAAGCCCAAGGTCGCCGACTACCCGTTCACCACGCTCACCCCGCACCTCGGGGTCGTCCAGTACAAGGACCACCTGAGCTTCGTGATGGCCGACATCCCAGGCATCATCGAGGGCGCGCACGCCGGCGCGGGGCTCGGGCACCAGTTCCTCAAGCACGTCGAGCGCTGCCGCGTCCTCGTGCACCTCATCGACTGCGGGGCCGAGGGTGAAGACCGCGAGCCGATGAAGGACCTGGAGACGCTCAACCGCGAGCTGGCGCTCTACAGCGAGACGCTTGCGGGCAAGCCGCAGATCGTCGCCGCGAACAAGATCGACCTCCCCGACGCGCGCGAGCGGGCGAAGAAGCTCGCGGCCAAGCTGAAGCGGAAGAAGATCCCCGTGGTCCTCATTTCGTCAGCGACCGGCGAGGGAGTACCCGAGCTGATGGACATGGTGGCGCAGCGCATCTTCGCGAAGTGAGCCGCTCGCGGCGCGCGGCGAATGACGAGGAGCGCGGCCGGAATGAGGAGGGGAGTGGCCGCCGTCTCGGCGGGCGGCCCCTCGGAAAAGGCCATCACCGCCTCGGACTTAGCTCGGCCACGTGGAGACGAAAGGCCGGACGGCGGAGCTCCAGCTCCGCCACGCGCACTTGCCCCCGCGCGCCCAAGTCGAAGCGCAGGAGGAAGCGAGGCGCCCTCGTCTCGGCGACCTGCGTGCGCGGCGTGAGGCCGCGTCGCACGAAGCGCCGAGGCGAATAAGGTAGAGCGCAGCCCAAGCGAGGACGGGAGTGTCCGCCGCCTCGGCGGCCCAGACCAGAGCGGCACGCGTGAGGGCCCTGAATCGCTCAGCGGGCCAGCGGGGGCCTTCCTGGCCGTCTCCGCGTCGAAAATGGGCGCCGCAGCGCCCCTCGGACGTCGTCAGCGAGGTCCCGAGCTTCTCGGAGGTGAGAAGCCAAGGCCGGGCGAACTGGCCGACCCAAACTTCCGGAGTCGCAAGGGTTCGACTTGGACACAAGCTGCCCCTCCCCCCCGCGCGCCCCCGCGCGCCTCCACCGGGCCGCCGGGATGGCGGCCACTCCCTTCCTCTTTCCTGGCCGCGCCATTCCTCACCACAGCTCGTTGCGTCGTGGCGCCCCTCCCGCGCGCCACGCCGGCCACTCCCTTCCTCGTCTTGGCCGAGCCCGACCGAAGGCGAAATCGATCGGCCGTAGCAATCGGCATCCACATGTTGCGTCCCGAGCTGAAAGCGGACGACCAGACCGGTTCGTCCCGGGTTGATGGCGGGGTTCGCGATCGAGACAACCTACCGGGGTCCGCTGCAAGCGCGGGACGGAGCGATGAGCGCCGCAGCGACGCGACCTGTCGGGCGTAGCGCCGAGTGACGGGCGGCGCCGCTTCTGGCGCCGCCCGGCGCTCGGCGCGCTTCCGATCGCGCGGGGAGGAGGCAGGGCCAGAAAGTTGAGATGCCGGTGGGGCTGAGGCACTTCGGGTTTGCGAAGACTCGGAGGACCTCGTGAGCCCACCTTGGACCGCCCCAGCGGCGGCTGATACATGCCTTGATTCGCCGTACGCGTCCAGAGAGCAGCGCGGAGGCACGATCATCGATGAGCGGATCTGTGACCTCGCGACCTACCTGGTCCGCCTCGCCACTCCGGGATGGCTTCGCCCGGAGCGCTGCAGGTGTGGTTGCCGACGGCTGCACATCCACAGCTACCGGGAGCGAAAGCTGAGAGGGACGGCGACTGAGTCCGCACAGCTCGCCACGGTGCGGATCGTGGTCTTCATCTGCACCCGATGCTCTGCGACCTGGCGGGTGCTGCCGGCGTTCCTCGCGCGCGGGTTGTGGCGCACTTGGCTGGTGGTCGCCTCTGTGCTGCTCGGAAGCCGAGGCCAACACGAGCCGGTGATTCCTGCGCGTACCCGCCAGCGTTGGTTGCGCAGATGGGCCGGCTCGGCGCGAGTCCCCGGCCAACTGCTCGCATCGTCGGGCTCCGAGCCGCTGCGTGCGGTCGTCCGGGCAGTTGGTCTGGACTGCACTCGAAGCGCGCTCTTCGACGCCTATGCCAAGGCAACTCTCTGCCCCGAGCCCTTTGCAGCGCTCGCCGCGCTGCTGCATCGGCTCGGGGCGGGGCTGCGTCTCGTGTAGCTCGCGAGGATCGGCCAGGTGGGCGGGTCGCTTCAGGCCCGGGAGGTTGATCCCACCCTAAGTGGCGGCTCAGGCCGGGTACTACCGCCGCCATGGACGACAAGACCAAAGAAGAGATTGCCCTCTTCCGAATTGCGGTGCTCGGACCGCTGGTCGGCGCCGAGCTCGAGCACGGGGATCTGCTCGAGCTTTGTCGACAGGCGGCCGAGCGGCGCTGGGAATGGCCCGACGGCACTCTGGGCCGCGTCGAGGCGCGGACGGTCGAGAACTGGTACTACGCCTATCGCCGCGGTGGCTTCGAGGCGCTCAAGCCCAAGGACCGCAAAGACCTGGGCCAGAGCGAGATCAGGACCGAGGTGGCCGATCTGCTGCTGCGCGCCAAGCGTGAGCGCCCACGCCGCTCGCTGCGACGCCTAATCCGCATGATGGAGCTCGCTGGCAAGGCCCTGCCCGGCGAGCTGTCGCGCTCCTCGGTTCACCGCTTGCTGGCACGCCACGGAGTCTCGCGCCGGCCCCTGCGCGGCCCCACCGCCGAGAGGCGCTCCTTCATCTACGAATTCGCCGGTGAGCTGCTCGTCGGCGACGCGCTTCATCTGCGGCGGCGGGTTCTCGGACCCGACGGCAGGCCGCGCAAGGTCTACATGCTCTCCCAGATTGACTGCGCGACCCGCTACCTCCCGGAGAGCATCTTCGCCTTCAGCGAGGATGCCGCTACGCAGGAGCGTGGCCTCAAGAGCGCGCTGCTCGCCCACGGTTTGTGGCAGCGCTACTACGTCGATCTCGGCTCGGCCTATGTCGCCGGTTCGCTCAAGCTCATCTGCGCCGAGCTGGGCATCGAGCTGTTGCACGCGGGGCCCCGCGATGCGGCGGCCAAGGGCGTGATCGAGAAGTGGCATCGGACTTGGCGTGAAGAGGTCGAGGATGAGCTTCCAGACCGCCCGATCACCTTCGCCGAGCTCGAGCAGAAGCACCGCGCCTGGCTGACCTGCGAGTACCACGCGCGCAAGCACGAGACGACCGACCGCGCGCCGCGCGAGCATTGGCTCGAGCAGTGCGCAAAGCTGCGGGCCGCCCCGAGCCAAGAGCGAATCGACGAGCTCTTCCTCCACCGCGCACGACGCACGGTCAGCAAGACCGGGTGTGTGCGCTGGCAAGGCGGTCGCCTCGAGGTCAGCCCCGAGCTGTGCGGCCGCCAGATCGAGCTGCGCTTCGATCCCCACACGACCGAGAAGCTTCCCAGGGTCTTCGTCGACGGCCGCTTCGTCTGCGACACGGTCGCGCTCGACCTCGTGCGCAATTCCCGCCGCAAACGCCGCCGCGACCTCGGGGAGCCCGCCGCGCCAATCGAGCCGACGGGGCTCGACCCTCTCGCCGATCTGGTGCGTGAGCACCAACGCCTCACCCGGCCTCTCGACCATCTTGCCCGCAAGGAGCCTGCCGATGACGAAGACTCGACCAAGGACTGACCTCTACCGCTCGCGCTTTGGCCTGCGGCATCACCCGCTGCCGCGCGATGCCGCCGGACCGAGCTTCTTCGACCAGACCGCCGGCATCAAACGCCTCGAACGCTACTTCCAAGACCTGCTCGACGAACCGGGCTTGGGCGTGCTGACCGCCGCGGCCGGGGTCGGCAAGACCGCTGCGATCCGCAACCTCTGCGCGTCACTGCCCGAGCCCGACTTCAGAGTGGTCTACCTCTGCGACACCGCAGTGACCGCCTGCGACTTGTACCGCACTCTCGCGCTCGAGCTCGGGCTCAAGCCCGCCCATCGCCGTGCGCAGCTTTGGTGGGAGCTCAAACGCACCATCGCGCACCTGGTCGAGCAGCAGCACACGCTGCCGGTGCTCGTCATCGACGAGGCCCAGCAGCTCTCCGACGAGTTTCTTGGCGACCTGGGCGGCTTTCTGAACTTCGCCTTCGACCGCAAGACCCTGCTGACGCTCTGGCTGGTCGGTTTGCCGCAGCTGACCGTGCGCTTGCGGATGCGTCACCACGCGCCGCTCGCCACGCGCATCGTCGCCCACGTCCAGCTCGAGCCCTTGGCGCGCGAGGACTTCGCCGCCCTGATTGCCCATGGAGCCAAAGCCGCCGGGGCGCGAGAGAGGCTGCTCGACGAGACCGCCCTCGAGCTGCTCTGGCGCGCCAGCGGCGGTGTCCCGCGCGCCGCCTCGCGCCTGCTGCGCGCCGCACTCGGCCAGGCCCACGACCTCAACAAGAACCTCGTCGACGAGCAGGCGATGGTCGCAGCCATCGATGAGCTCACTCCACCGAAGGAGACCAAACCGTGACCCACTCCGTTCTCGCCCTGCCGGTCGAGCGCTTCGTACGCTCCCCCGAGCTTGCCTCCCTGCAGATCCTCGACGCCGCGCTCGTTGCCTGCGAAGCCGCCCTCCTCGCCGCGAACCCCGAGGTCGCTCACGGCGCCCTCGATGTCTGCCCCCATGGCTCGAGCCCCATGCGCGCCCATTCCATCCTGGTCGCTTCACGCCGCCTCGCCACCGCTCTTGCCGCCTACCGCGAGGCGCTCGCTCGCGACGAACGGCGCACTCGCAGGCTGCAGATGCTCATCCCCTTCTGACCGCGCGACGCCTACTGCACTGAAGGCCGCCTTCAGCAGCACGCTGGGGGCGGCCTTCGTGCGCTCGACCTCAAACCCCGCCCCGAACTCGGGACGATTCCTCGCCTGAAGCGCGGGACGGAACACAGCTCGAAGAACTTGCGGCGCACGTGCGCCATACAGTGAGCGAGCCCGAAGCGGCCGCCGCTTCGCGACAAGGACGCGTAGGCGCTATAGCCGTCGCACATCACCACGCCGCCGTAGTCGCGCAAC
>JBMNNX010000353.1:0-5788 GCA_050942745.1 Myxococcales bacterium | reverse complement strand
GTCTGCCGAGTCGCCTGCGTCTGCCGAGTCGCCTGCGTCTGCCGAGTCGCCTGCGTCTGCCGAGTCGCCTGCGTCTGCCGGGTCGCCTGCGTCTGCCGAGTCGCCTGCGTCTGCCGGGTCGCCTGCGTCTGCCGGGTCGCCTGCGTCTGCCGGGTCGCCTGCGTCTGCCGGGTCGCCTGCGTCTGTCGGGTCGCCTGCGTCTGTCGGGTCGCCTGCGTCTTGCGGATCGCCCGCATCCGCCAGGTCGCCCGCGTCTGCCGAGTCGCCCGCGTCTGCCGAGTCGCCCGCGTCTGCCAAGTCGCCCGCGTCTGCCGAGTCGCCCGCGTCTGCCGGGTCGCCTGCGTCTGCCGAGTCGCCTGCGTCTGCCGAGTCGCCTGCGTCTGCCGAGTCGCCCGCGTCGGTCGGGTCGCCTGCATCCGCCGGGTAACTCGCGTCTTGCGGACCGCCTGCGTCCGCCGGGAGGCTCGCATCGGAACCGGAGGCGTCTAGCGAGCCACCGTCCTCGTCAGAGGCGTCACTGCCCCCATCGCTGTGGCCACCGTCGTTCAGGCTCGCATCATTCGAGCCGGCATCCAACGCCGCAGCATCCGACGTTTCCCCGGCGTCCGTCGGCGCGACTGGTGGCACCTCGTTTCCGCAAGCGGAAAGGACGAGCAGGGAGGCGAAAGCCGCTATCAGAAATCGAGAATGTGCGCTCATCGGTCGTCCTCTCTGGCGCCTCTGGGAGCTCCATTCTCGCCCGAGAATGCGGCCGCTCGTAATGCTCGCTCCGATGCGCCAGGTTAGCGCGGCGCGTCATTCAATTGCGCGCCAGACGCTGTTGTCGATTGGACAAGTCCTTGTTAGGAAGCCTGCTCCCCGAGTGCTCGGGGGACATGCAATCCAGCAGGGAGAGCTTCCATGAGCGGCCAAGCGAGCCTGGGCATCGACATCGGCTCGACCAACGTCAAAATCTGCCTCGTTCGCGCCGGTAGCGCAGAGTGGTCCGAAGTCCGCGCGCACGACGGAGACCTGGCAGGAACCATCCAGCGCATCCTCGACGAGCGCGGCGTCGCGCCCGGCATCCCTGCCGTCGTCACCGGGCAGGAAGGCCGCAGGAACTTCGCGATCCCGAGCGTCATCGCACCAGTCGCCGTCGAAGAAGCCCTGCAGCGGCTCGGCCTTGACGTCGACGCGGTCGTCTCGGTCGGCGGCGAGGACCTCGTCGTCTATGCCGTCGATGCCAACCGGCACATCGTCAACACCTACGCCGGCAACAAGTGCGCCTCGGGGACCGGCGAGTTCTTCGCCCAGCAGCTCAAGCGCATGGACCTCGAGCTCGATGCGGTCGATCGCCCCGAGGTCGCCGCCGGCACGGTGTGCCGGCTGTCGGCGCGCTGCTCGGTCTTCATGAAGAGCGACTGCACGCACAAGCTGAACAAGGGCGAGGCCAACAAGAACGACATCGTCCTCAGCCTCTCGAACGTGATGGCGCGCAAGGTGCTCGAGTTCCTCGCCAAGGCGCGCATCGAGAAGGGCCGCGTGCTCGTCGTCGGCGGCGCGACCCGCAACCCGCACATGTTGCGCTTCGTGCGCGAAGGCCTGCCCGCGGTGGACTTCGTCGTCCCAGAGCAGGCGCCCTACATCGAGGCCTACGGCGCGGCGTTCCTGGCGAGCGAGAAGGGCGCGGCGCTGCCCGAGCTCGCCTCGCTCGTCAGCGGCGCGGCCATCGAATACGCCCGCGGCAAGCCGCTCTCCGAGGCGCAGGACAAGGTCGTCTTCGTCCCCTCGCGCCGGGGCAAGCCGCAGGCCGGGCGCGACTACGTCCTCGGTATCGACGGCGGCTCGACGACCACCAAGGTCGCGCTCATCGACATGGAGACGAAGGAGATCGTCGCCAGCCACTACGGGCGCACCCTGGGCGATCCGGTCGCTTCGCTCAAGCGCTGCCTCGAGGAGGTGCGCGGGCAGATCGAGGCGGCGCTCGGCGAGGGCGCCCGCCCGCGCATCCGCCTCGTCGCCACCACCGGCTCGAGCCGCGAGCTGCTCGGCGTCTACTGCGAGACCCCGGGCATCTACAACGAGATCATCGCCCACACCGTCGGCACCACGTTCTTCGACCGGGACATCGACACCATCTTCGAGATCGGCGGCCAGGACGCGAAGTACGTCTACCTGCGCAACCGCGTCCCGGTGGACTACGCGATGAACGAGGCCTGCAGCGCGGGCACGGGCTCGTTCCTCGAGGAGTCGGCCGCCGGCGACCTCGACATCCGCCGCGCCGAGGAGATCGGGCCCATCACGATGAAGGCGACCTCGCCGCTGCGCTTCGGCGAGCACTGCTCGGCCTTCATCAACTCCGACATCCGCAAGGCCATCCAGCAGGGCGCGACCCGCGAGGACCTGGTCGCCGGCCTCGTGCTGTCGATCGTCGCCAACTACCTCAACCGCGTCGTCGGCAACCGGCGCGTCGGCGACCACATCGTGCTGCAGGGCGGCGTCGCCAAGAACCCGGCGGTGGCCTACGCCTTCGCCTCGCTGCTCGAAAAGAAGATCACCGTGCCGCCCGCCCCGGAGCTGATGGGCTGCTTCGGCGTCGGCCTGCTCGCGCTCGAGAAGCTGGCGTCCGGCGAGTTGCAGCTCGAGGACTACTCGCTCGACGACCTGATCTCCCGGCAGATCGTCTACGAGAAGGAGTACCGCTGCAAAGCCTGCGACAACTACTGCCCCATCCGCATCCTCAAGGTCGGCGAGCACCGCTACCACTTCGGCGGACGCTGCAACAAGTACGCGAACCTGCGCCGCAAGGTGTCCGACGCCGCGGACGTCGTCGATTACACCGAGGTGCGCGAAAAGCTCTACTTCGAGAAGTACGCGCCGCCGCCCGACGTGGGCGGCTCGCGGGCGATCACCGTGGGCGTGCCCAAGGCCTTCAGCGTCCACTCGCTCTGGCCGCTCTACTCGAACTTCTTCCACGAGATCGGCGTGGGCGCCCTCGTCGTAGACGAGGTGGATGAGAAGGGCGTCGCGCGCTGCGAGAGCAGCTTCTGCTACCCGGCCGAGATCGCCCACGGCATGACCGAGTCGCTGCTCAAGACGAAGGCCGACTTCTGGTTCCTGCCGCAGTTCAAGGCGATGCCCAGCTACGAGAGCGACGTGCACGCCTGCCTGTGCCCGATAATGCAGGGCCTGCCGTACTACCTGCGCACCGCGTTCAAGCTGAACGACCGGCGCATCCTGCGCCCGGTGCTCGACTTCACGCACGGCTTCGATGCGGGCCTCGAGCCGATGGTCGAGGTCGCCGCGCAGATGGGCATCTGCCGCGAAGAGGCCGAGCGCGCCTACCGGGTAGCGGTCGCCAAGCAGATCGCCTGTTACAAGGAGGGCCGCGAGATAGGCGCGCGGGTGCTCGAGGAGGCCAAGAGCGCCAAGCGCCCGGTCATCGTGCTGTGCGGCCGGCCCTACAACGCGTTCGCTGCCGAGGCGAACATGGGCATCCCGCGCAAGTTCAAGACGCGCGGCTACACGCTGCTGCCGTTCGACTTCGTGCCGATCGAGGACGAAGAGATCCTGCCGAACATGTACTGGTACTACGGCCAGCAGAACCTCAAGGCCGTCACCCAGCTCAAGAAGCACCCGAACGTCTTCGCCACCTTCGTCACCAACTTCAGCTGCGCGCCCGACTCCTTCATCCTCCACTACCTGCGCTGGATCTCGAACACCAAGCCGTTCCTGGTGCTCGAGCTCGACTCGCACACCGCCGACGCGGGCGTGGACACGCGCATCGAGGCCTTCCTCGACATCATCGAGGGCTACCGGCGCGCGCAGGTGACCGAAGAGCCGATGATGGTCGAGCGCGACTGGGACGTGCTGCTCGAAGGCGAGGACGCGACCATCGTCCACCGGCGCACCGGTGAGCGGCTGGGGCTGCGCGACCCGCGCGTGAAGCTCATCTGGCCGTCGATGGGGGCGCTGGGCACCCGGCTCATCTCGCAGATCGCGCGCGACTACGGCATCGACTCGGTGGCGCTCGCGCCGGCCGACGTGCGCACCGCGGCGCGCGCCCGCGCGGTGGCCAGCGGCAAGGAGTGCATCCCCGCGCTGCTCGTGCTCGGCGCCTTCCTGCAGTACTTCGCCGAGAACGAGATCGACCCGAACCGCGTCTACCTGCTCTTCATGCCGCTGACGACCGGGCCCTGCCGCACCGGGCAGTACGCGGTCTTCTACCAGAACCTGTTCCAGGAGCTCGGCTACAAGAACGTCGTCGTCCTCTCGCTCAACTCGGACAACTCGTACGCCGAGCTCGGCGGGGAGTTCAACAAGCGGGCGTGGTGGTCGATAGTCCTCAGCGACTACATGGTCGACGTCCAGATGGCGCTACGCGCGCTCGCGGTCGATCGCGCCGAGGCCCAAGCGGTCTACGACGCGGTGTGCAAGGAGATGGTCGAGGCGGCTGGCAACGGCATCGCCGCGCTCGAGCAAGGCCTGCCGCGCTGGGCGCGCAAGCTGGGCGGCATCCGGCTCAAGCGCCGCATGTTGCGGGCGCGGCGCGTGCTCGTCGTCGGCGAGATCTTCGTGCGGCGCGACGACTTCTCGGTCGAGACGCTCATCGCGCACCTGGTCGATAAGGAGATCGTGCCCAAGGTGACGAGCCTCTCGGAGTGGATCCACTACCTGGACTACGACCAGGTGCGAAAGCTGCGCAAGTCGCTCGCGGCGATGTCGCCGATGCGGCGGCTGATCTCGCCGGAAGCGCGCAAGCTCGCCTACCTCAAGGTCGAGATGCTCTGGAAGCAGTGGGTCGAGCACAAGATCGTGAAGGAGCTCGGCGCCAGCGGCCTCATCCCCGAGTCGCCGCACGGGATGGAGCGGATCATGGCTCGGTCGACCGAGTTCACGACCCCCGAGCTCGAGAGCGAAGCCTCGCTGTCGCCGGCGGTCGCGGCGGTCGCCATGGACGAGGGCTACGACGGCGTGGCGATCATCGCGCCGTTCGCGTGCCTGCCGGGCCGATTGATCGAGGCGCTCTTCGCGCCGTGGGCGCGCGAGCGGAGGCTGCCGGTGATCGCGCTCGAGAACGACGGCAACCCGTACCCGCCGAACGTGGTGAGCCGTATCGAGATCTTCGCGCACAACGTCAGCCGCGGAATCCGCGAGCTCTCGGCGCCCGCCTCCGGCGGCGATCAGAGCGGCCGTGCGGCCACCGGCGGCGGAGGCGCCGAGGCGATCGCTTGCGGTTGTTGCTCTGACTGCGGGTATCAGCCGCAGGCGCGAGCCTAGGCCGATTACGCAACGATTCGAGGGCGTGCGCCGTCCGCGGCGTACGCCCTCGATCTTTCGGGCTCCGAGCGAGCGCTCAGCCGGCAATGCAGAGCACCTGAGATCGTGCTCGATTTCCGGGCAGGCGCCCCAACGCTCTCGGGCCTGCGGGGACGGGCGCATTGCCATGCGCCCCTACCGACGAGCCCCGGGCCTGCGAGGACGGGCGCATTGCCATGCCATTGCCATGCGCCCCGACCGACGAGCGCCGGGCCCGCGGGGACGGGCGCATTGCCATGCGCCCCGACCGACGAGCGCCGGGCCTGCGGGGATGAGCGCATCGCCAAGCGTCCCGACCGACGAGCGCCGGGCCGGCGAGGACGGGCGCATTGCCATGCGCCCCTACTGACGAGCGCCGGGCCTGCGGGGACGGGCGCATTGCCATGCGCTCTACCGACGAGCGCCGGGCCTGCGGGGATGAGCGCATCGCCATGCGTCCTGGCCGACGAGCGCCGGGCCGGCGGGGATGAGCGCATCGCCATGCGTCCCG
>JBMNNX010000051.1:0-28701 GCA_050942745.1 Myxococcales bacterium | reverse complement strand
CTCTCGCGCGGCGCGGCCTGCTCGGCACGCGGGCGTTCGGCGCGCTTCACCCGGCCTCGGAGGACGACGCCCTCGCGCGCGTCTACCGTCACCTCCATGCCGTCCACCAGCACCTCGGTCGCGTTCCTCGTGCCGACGACGCACGGCAGCCCGAGCTCGCGCGAGACGATCGCCGCGTGGCTCGTCATCCCGCCGCCCTCGGTGACGATGGCCGCCGCGCGCCGCATCAGCGGCACCCAGTCCGGCGTGGTCATGTGCGTGACGAGGATTTCGCCGCGCTGCAGCCTGGCGCCTTCCTCCGGGCTGCCGAGCACGCGCACCGTGCCGATGGCCACGCCCGGGCTCGCCGGATGGCCGCGGACGAGCACCTTCTCGCCCTTCTCTTCGACCGCCTCGGCCTCCCTGCGCGGCCGCCGCAGGGTCGTCACCGGCCGCGTCTGGACGAGGAAGATGCGCCCGCGCTCGATGGCGAACTCGCCGTCCTGCGGCACGCCGTAGTGCGCCTCGTCGCGCACGGCGAGCTCGGCGATGGCCTTCACCTGCTCGTCGGTCAGTGACGAAGCGCCGGCGCGCTCCGGCGACAGCCTGCGCTCGACGTTCTCGCCGCTGCGCGGGTCGCGGGCGAGCTCGATTTCCTTCCGGCCGAGCGAGCGCTCGATGATGGCGGCGCTGCTCTTCTCGACGACGTAGTGATCGGGCTCGACCTCGCCCCCGACGACGACCTCGCCGAGGCCCCAGGCCGACTCGATGACCACCACGTCGCGGTTGCCGGTTGACGGGTCTACCGTGAAGAGCACGCCCGACTGCTCGGAGTCGACCATCGCCTGGACGACGACCGCGACCGCGTGCTCGGCGCCGGTGAGGCCCTGCTTGACGCGGTAGAAGAGGACCCGCGGACCGAACAGCGAGGCCCAGCACCCGCGGACCTTCGCGACCAGGTCTTCGCCGCCGCGGGCGTTGAGGTAGGAGCGGAGCATGCCCGCGAACGAGAAGTCGGCCGTGTCCTCGAGCGTCGCCGAGGAGCGCACGGCGACGAGCAGCGGCGAGCGGCCCATGCGCCGCTCGAGCTCGGCGTAGCCCTCGAAGAGCTCGGCGCGAATGGCCTCGGGAAAGGTCCCCTCGTCGATCAGCTTGCGGATGGCCGCCGAAGCGCGCTCGAGCGCCGGAGTGTCGTCGGCGTCGAGACCCTTCAGCTCGGCCTCGATGCGTTCGTGCAGCGAGTTGGCCTCGACGAACGCGCGGAAGCCGTCGGCGGTGAGGACGAAGCCCGGGGGAACAGGGAAGCCGGCGCGGGTCAGCTCGCCGAGGTTGGCGCCTTTGCCTCCGGCGATGGCGACGTCGTTGCGGCTGAGGTTCTCGAACCAGGCGATGTGCGACATGGCAGCCCTCCGCGCTTCCAGACCTCGCCACCAGCCGACCGCCCGGCGAAGCGCGCGGCCGAGCGGCGACCCTCGCCATCGCGCGCCGCGCAAGCTGGCCACCTTGGGCCCCCGAATCGTTCGCCTGGATGGGCTTCGCCGCCCGCGGGCCTGTGGTCTCCCGGCCGCGCCGAAGATGGCTGCCCGGCGGCGCAACCTGACGCAATCACGCCGGTTCGATGCTCGGCCCGCGTCTTGCTGTGGGACAGCGCCCACACGCGGAGACATCGCCTTGTTCGTCGCACACCTGCCCGCCGGCTACCTGCTCTCCCGGCAGCTCACGCGCCACCCCAAGCTGCAATCCTGGCTGTGGCTCGGGCTGCTCGGGAGCGTGCTCCCCGACTTCGATCTCGCCTGGTTCTACCTGGTAGACGGCCGCCAGCACCTGCACCACTCGTACTGGACGCACCTGCCGATCTACTGGCTCGCCATCGCGGCCGGATGGCTCCTGCTCGCGGCGCTCCTGCGCGCGAAGAGGCTCGTCCGCGCAGGGCTGGTGCTCTTCCCGAACGTCTTCCTGCACCTCGCGCTGGACACCGTCGCGGGCAAGATCCGCTGGCTCCATCCCTGGTCCAGCGAGAGCTTCGCGCTCTTCGACGTGCCGGCGAGATACGGCTCGTGGATCGAGAACTTCCTACGGCACTGGACCTTCGGCATCGAGGTCGGGCTCGTCGCGCTGGCTCTCGTGGTGTTCCTGCGTAGCAGGGCCAGAGGCCCAACGAGCGCCCAATCGACAGGTTCGGGAGACGCGCCTCGCCCGACATCTGCAGTCGAGCGCTCCTCGCCGCTGCGCCCGCCGATGCCGCGGTAGGTGCGCGAGAGGCCGGGACGAGAGCTCCAGCGTTCGTGCGAGGGACAGGTTCGAAGCTCCCTAGCACGCGAAGTCCAAGCATCCGCAGACGGTGCGTCGATTGCGCGGCCGGCTTGGGATCCGCCGGCAGCTCGCCGAGACGACGTCACCCCGCGCGAGCCTCGCCTCCGCGGCACCCGCGGATCGCGTCTACGTTCGGAATGACCGGTCCCAGAGTCGCCCGTCTTCCGCCTGTCAGCGCGCAAGCCGGGCGATAACGCCCTTGATCTCCTCGTTGCTGAAGACCCGCTTGCTCACGCACAGTTCGATGAGCCCGCGAAGCACCTTGCTGGTCTTCTCGAGGTCGGCGTGCAGCCCGCTGAGATAGGCGGCGACCGCGGGAGGGACGGCCGCGGCGACGTCGGCCGGCAGCTCCGGCCGCGCGGAGGGCGGCGGCGAAACGGGTGTGAGGGTCGAAGCGGCGGTCGCCGGCGAGGCGTATGACGCGGTCGGGCTCGCGCGCGGCTGGGGGTCCCAAGGCTGCGGCGTCGGTCGACGCGGGGGCGCCGAGGCTGCGGGAGCTGCCGCGTGGGGCCCCGGAAAAGCGGCCGGCGGCGGCACCGGAGACGCCGGCACGGCGTGCGGCGGGAACGGAGACGGGCCCGTCGCAGGTGACGCGTGCGCCGGAGACGAAGACGGGGCCGCGGCAGGCGGCGCGTACGGCGGGAACGGAGCGGGGGCCGAGGCGGGTGGAGCGTACGCCGGGAACGGCGACGCGGCCGCCGCAGGCGGCGCGTACGCGGGGAAAGGCGACGGAGTCTTCGCTCGAGGCGCAGGCGGCGCGCTTGCGGGAAACGGCGACGGGGTCGGCACTCGAGGCGGGGGCGGCGCGTACGCCGGGAACGGAGCCGGGGCCGACCGCGAGGCGGGGACGTCGAGGTCATTGCCCTGCAAGTCGGTCACGTCCATCGGCTCGAGCGCCTCGCTCGGCGTCGGCCGGAACGAGGTGGCGCCCATCAGAGCGGCCGGCGGCGTCTGGTTCTTGTAGTGCCGGTAGATGGAAGCAATGACCTCGTGCTCGCCGGCCACGGCGGCCCGCACTCGGCAACCACTGCGGGCGGCGATGATGTCGACGATCTCGATGTCGCAAGGCTCGGCCATCGCGACCCAGAGGGTCTTGCCGTTGTCCCGCAGGGCGTAGGGGAAGACGCCCTTTTCCTCGGCGAAGGCGGCGTCGATCTTCGAGAGCGCGGCCGGGTCCTTGGGCATCATCGCCAGGTTGACGCGCTGAAGGCCGCACGCCTTGGCCAGCGCGTCGGCGACCGCGCCCTCCTCGGCGAATCCCATCTCGACGATGTGCTTCGCGAGCCGCCCGCCCCACTGGTTCTGCTTGGCCACGGCCGAGCGCACCTGAAGCTCGTCGACCAGCTTTGCCTTCAGGAGGAGTTCTCCTACGCGCGAGCTCATCGTCCGCCTCCTTCCGCCCCCACGTCAGGCGACCAGAGGCCGCCGTCCGCTCCGTCCGGATACCGAGCGTGCGGCCGCCCTCACTCCCCAACCAGGCGCCCTGAAAAATGTTCCTCGGGTGGCGTTCTTCGTCACCCTCAGCCTCGGCCCGAAGGGTCGAGTTTTCGGGCCCTTACCCCAGCGCCCCAAGAAACGCCTGCCGCTCAATCTGTTCGAAAACAAGCCCTTTGCAAGTTCCCTGCCCTCGCCTGAGACGGCTGCTGGCATCCAGGCGCTCGAGGCGGAAGCGACAGCGCGCTTTCGTCTTTCCTCGATGCGTTCGCCGCGCCCTGAGCTCCGCCCCTTCGCGAGAGCGCAGGGAAACCGCCCTCATCATCCCCGCGGGCCGAGTCGCGCCTCGCCCGCCCCCGAGGTCGGGTGGGACGGCGCGCACGACTCCGGCCAGGCGCCGATTCGCGAGGGCGGCGCGCCCGAACGGTGCGACGGCGCCTATGGCAAGGCGATCAGGCGCGTGCGCAGGCGGATACGCGGGCCGAGCAGCTCTCGCGAGAACGCCCTTTTGCGCTCATCGAGCGAGGGGACTGCCGCCGTTTGTCGCCGCAGCCGGCCGCAATGCGTCGCGGGCCGCCGGGATCTAGCGCCTGAAGCGGTGGAGGTTCTCGACGTCCCCGGCGATGACTCGCCGCACCTCGCCCGAGTCCTCGCGCAGCAGCAGCGCGCCGTCGCGATCCAGGCCGACCGCCACGCCCTCCATGCTCTCGCTGTCGAGCTTGACCCGAACCCGAGCGCCGAGGGTCGAGGAGAGCTCCGACCACCGCGCGCGGACCGGCTCGAAGCCCTCGCGCGCGTGCACCTCGAGCCAGCGCTCGAGCCGAGAGAGCATCGCCGACAGGACCTGCGCCCGGTCGAGCTCGCGCCCGAGCTCTTCCTTCAGGCTGGTCGCGATGGCGCTGACCTCCGGGGGCAGCTGCTCGGGGTTCAGGTTCACGTTCACCCCGACCCCGAGCACCACGAAGCCGACCTTGCCGTCCCTGCTGCTCATCTCGGTGAGGATGCCGCCG
This sequence comes from Myxococcales bacterium, assembly GCA_050942745.1. Classification (GTDB taxonomy): domain Bacteria; phylum Myxococcota; class Myxococcia; order Myxococcales; family UBA5297; genus UBA10939. The sequence continues at coordinate 23,965 of JBMNNX010000051.1, read as the reverse complement.
ACTTTGCGCCCCTCGATCTGCAGGTCGTTGGGCCACTTGATGACCACCGGCGCGCCGAGGTCGCGCAGCGCTTCGCAGAAGGCCACCGCCGCGACCAGCGTCAGCTCGGGCGCCTGCCGCGGCTCGAGCTCGGGCCTCAGGAGGATGGAGGCATAGAGGTTCGCCCCCGGGGGCGAGGCCCAGGTGCGCCCGCGCCGGCCGCGCCCGCTCGTCTGCCGGTCGGCGACGACGACGTGCCCGTGCGGCAGGCCCTCGCTGCCGAGCCGGTGCGCGATGTCCGAGGTCGATCCGGTCTCGTCGAGGCAGGTGAGCGAACGACCGAGCTGGCGAGTGTTGAGCGCGGCCAGCACGTCGTCGGTCGTCAGCGGACGCATCGCACGCATAGGTAGCCTCCTCAACCGAGCAAGAGCTCGCTTCCAGGGTCGCCTCGCCCGAACGCAGCCCGGGCGGGCACATTCGCGCGGCGCTACTGCAGCTTGAGCGCGGTCAGCTCGACGCGCGCCTGCGGCAGCTCCTTGTCGCCGTCGCGGACCATCGTCGCCATCCGCACGATGCCGACCCCCGGGGCGAAGGTCCACTCGTTGAGCATCTCGCGGCGCTGGTCGATGCGGTTGGTCCCGCGCACCAGGATGCAGTCGTCGAAGGAGCCGACCGGCGTGTTCACGGTGAAGCCCGTGTCGACAATCTCGTAGCGCTCGGTCGAGGCCACGCTGACGATGGAGGCCCAGCTATGGCCCCGCTTGATCGGGTCCTGCAGCAGGTAGCGCTTGTCGTCGCGCAGGCCGGTCGAATCGACGCGCAGCCGCCCGTTCGCGTCGTCGACGAAGTAGCCGTCGCGCACGCCGACGATGGTGATCGTCTTCTGCACCGGCTGGCCCATCACCTTGCCCGCGTAGGTCCACTGGTTGCCGATGGCCAGCGGTTGGTAGTCGGCTGCGCGGTACTTCGGCGGCGGCTCGGCGATGGTGGCGTTCCTAGCGCAGGCGACAAGGCCGAGCGCGGCGAGCACGGCGAGGCGGACCAGACGGCGGGTTTGCATTCGGGCTCTACTCCTCGGTTTTCTCTTCGAATGTCGGAATCTTATCAGGACTGTCGACGACCGCACGTTCTCGCATGCGCTTCTGCGCGGCCTCGGCGGCGCGGCGCACCGACTCGTTCGGGTGCCCGGAGCTGAGGGTGAACAGGTAGCCCTCGGCATCCGGCCCGCCTATCGAGGCGACGACCTCGACCAGGGTGAGCAGGAACTGGGTGTCGCGGTTGCGGGTCATCTCGATGAGCGCGGGCACCGCGCGCGGGTCGCCGATGGAGCCGAGCGCGCCGACGGCGCGCAGCGCCACCTCGCGGTCCGGGTCGGAGAGCCGCTCGATGAGAGCGGGGACCGCCTGCGCGCTGCGGCGCTCGGCGATGGCCCGGACGGCGAAGTCGCGCACCCGCGGGTCGGGCGAAGCCAGGTCGGCGATGAGCTGCTCGTCGGACTTCGTCAGCGAGGCGAGCTGGATCTCCTCGCCCTCGATGACTTGCGAGAGCGCCTGCGCCAGCGCCCGGCGAAAGGCGGGAACCCGCTCGGTCGGATCGGTCGAGTTGAAGGTCGAGCGGCCCATCCCGGTGGCCTTCCAGCGCTCGAACTGGCCTGCCTTCCACAGCTCCATGGCCACGCCGACCTCGGCCTTGACGATGGTGCCGTCCTCATCGCCCAAGGCCTCGCGGGTGAAGGCGACCTCGAGCTTGCACAGAAGCGGTTCCCGGCCGCCGGGCGGCTGCTTGCCCTCGGCGAGAGCGACGAAGCGCTGCGACTCGACGAAGGCCTCGAGCAAGGCCTGCCGCAGTCCCTCGACGTCGAGCTCGAGGGCGGGGTTGTTCTTCAGCGTGGTCTCGGAGAGGCGGATCTCGCCGATGTACCAGGGCTCGGGCTTTGAGCCCTTCTTGCAGCCGACGCAGGCGAGCAGCGCCAAGAAGGCGAGGATTTTCGAGTAGTTCCGCAAGAGAGTCGACCTTATGGCCCGCAACTGGCGCCCGTCAAGAATGCGATCCATGGCGATCACGATAGGCATCGCCGTTCGCTGGACGGGCGGACGAACGATGCACGCTCGCCCTGTGCGTTGCCCAGTCAGGCTGGCAGGAGCCCTTTCAGCCGTACGCGCCGCCGCGAGTGAAAGTGGCAGGCCCCGCAGCCCAGGCCGCCGAGACGGCGGACCTCCCTCACTCCCGCGGCAAGCAGGCCGCATCGAACGGCGACCACTGACTCTCGCGCTTCCAACCCTCTGTCCTCGCTTCGAAGCGACCCGCCGCCGAGACGGCGGCCCTCCCTCACTCGCGCGGCAAGCAGGCCACATCGGACGGCGACCACCGACTCTCGCGCTTCCAGCCGCCTGTCCTCGCTTCGAAGCGACACGCCGCCGCGTGAAAGCCCCCTCCTGCGCGGCGCGCTGAGGGCTCCATCCGTGCCCTGCCGCTGGATGCGCGCCGTGCGGGAGGGGGTGCGGGGGTAGGTGGCACGCCCCGCCACTCCGATCCGGCGCAGAGGAATCGAGCCGGTGGAGTCCCTGCCTGTTGCGTCCTTCCACGCAGGCCGCCGAGACGGCGGACCTCCCGTCCATTCTCCCCGGCCCTCCCATCCTCCCGGCCCAAACTTCCTCCTCTCCAACCCTCCCTTCCTCGCCCTCGGCGCTCCCTCCCTCCGTCCTGGATTTCGCCGCCCTTGGATCTGGTTCTCTCGCCAAGTAGATTGCCGCCCTTCACCCTGACGGGAGGTCTTCGATGACACGCACTATCCGCGCCCCCCGAGGCACCGAGCTGAGCTGCAAGGGCTGGGTCCAGGAAGCCGCCTTGCGGATGCTCATCAACAACCTCGACCCTGACGTCGCCGAGCGGCCCGACGACCTCGTCGTCTACGGCGGTCGCGGCAAGGCCGCGCGCAACTGGGAGGCCTTCGACAACATCGTCAAGGCCCTGCGCGCGCTCGAGAACGACGAGACCTTGCTCGTGCAGTCGGGCAAGCCGGTCGGCGTCGTCAAGACCCACCCCGACGCGCCGCGCGTGCTCATCGCCAACTCGAACCTCGTCGGCAAGTGGGCCACCTGGGACCACTTCTGGGAGCTCGAGAAGAAGGGCCTGATGATGTACGGCCAGATGACCGCGGGCTCGTGGATCTACATCGGCTCGCAGGGCATCGTGCAGGGCACCTACGAGACCTTCGCCCAGGCCGGCCGCACACACTTCGGCACCGACGATCTTGCCGGACGGCTCATCCTCTCCGGCGGCCTCGGCGGCATGGGTGGCGCCCAGCCGCTCGCCGGCACCTTCACCGGCGCGGTCTTCCTCGGCGTCGAGGTCGATCGCGCCCGCGCCGAGAAGCGCATCCAGACGAAGTACCTCGACGTCATCGCCAAGGACCTCGACGAGGCGCTCGCCCTCTGCGACAAGGCGCGCGCCGAGAAGCGGGCGCTGTCGGTCGCGGTCATCGCCAACGCCGCCGACGTCTACACCGAGCTCGTCAAGCGCAACGTCACCCCCGACCTCGTCACTGACCAGACCTCTGCCCACGACCCGCTCAACGGCTACATCCCGCAGGGCCTGACGCTCGAGCAGGCCGCCGAGCTGCGCCGTACCAACCCCGCCGAGCACGTGCGCCGGGCCAAGGAGTCGATGGCCGTTCAGGTGCGGGCGATGCTCGAGATGCAGCGGCGTGGCGCCCACGTCTTCGACTACGGCAACAACATCCGGGCGATGGCCCACGACGCGGGCGTCCAGAACGCCTTCGACTTCCAGGGCTTCGTGCCGCTCTACATCCGCCCGCTGTTCTGCGAGGGGATGGGCCCGTTCCGCTGGGCCGCGCTCTCGGGCGACCCTGAGGACATCCGCGCGACCGACCGCGTCATCGCCGAGCTGTTCCCCGAGAAGAAGGGCCTGCAGCGCTGGATCAAGATGGCCAGCGAGAAGATCGCCTTCCAAGGTCTGCCCGCACGCATCTGCTGGCTCGGCTACGGAGAGCGCCAGAAGGCAGGCCTCGCCATCAACGAGCTGGTGCGCAAGGGCGAGGTGAAGGCTCCGATCGTCATCGGGCGCGACCACCTCGACTGCGGCTCGGTCGCCTCGCCCAACCGCGAGACCGAAGGGATGAAGGACGGCTCGGACGCGGTTGCCGACTGGCCCATCCTCAACGCGCTTGTCAACGCAGTGAACGGCGCGAGCTGGGTGAGCTTCCACCACGGCGGCGGTGTCGGCATCGGCTACTCGCTGCACGCCGGGCAGGTCATCGTCGCCGACGGCACCGAGGCCGCTGCCAAGCGGCTCGAGCGCGTGCTCACCGCCGACCCGGCGATGGGCGTCATCCGCCACGTCGATGCGGGCTATGAGAAGGCGGTCGAGGTGGCCAAGGAGCGCGGGGTGAAGATCCCCGGCGTCACCACCTGATTTGCTCCGGGACGCGACGCATCGATCGCGTCGCGCCCTGCCCTCTCCGCACGGAGACGCCGATGCGCCGCTTCATGATCGCCGTCGCCGCCCTCGTCGCCTTGTCGGTCGGCGGCTGCGCCGAGACCTGCGAAGAGGCGTGCGAGAACTTCGCGCGCGTCTGTGAAAAGGAGCTCGCCGCCGGCAGCGTCGAACTCGACCACGAGGTCTGCGTTTCGTCCTGCGAGGACAACCTCGCCGGCTGCGCCGACCCCGAGGCCCGCGCCGAGTGCTACGCCGAGGCGAAGACCTGTGCCGAGGCACAGGCGTGCCCGCGGTGCGGATAGGGCGCAAGAGCCGTATCCCGCCCCCCGCGGTCGCCCCGAAGTCGAGGGGCCGCGGAATCGACCGGCCCTTCGACTCCGCCCCCGCCGCTATCGCGCCGGAGGCTACGCTCAGGGCGAACGGTGGAGCCCTCGCCCCGCGCCCACGGTCACCCTGAGCGTAGAGGCGACCGCAGGTCGCCCCGAAGTCGAGGGGCCGCAACAGAATCGACCGGCCCTTCGACTCCGCCCCCGCCGCTGTCGCGCCGGCGGTTACGCTCAGGGCGAACGGTGGAGGGCCTCTCCTCCACTCACTGCGAGCCCGTCCTCTGCTCACTGCGTGCCCGCCCCCTCACCACCGCTCGGCCCGCCCCGCCTCCCACTCGCGCTTGAACGCCTCGAGCGACTCACGCACGCCGAGCGGCCGCGCCACCAGCTCGGTCCGTGCGCGCTCCGAGCGCAGCCCGCACCTCCGCGGCCGCGGCCCGGCGAGCTTCACTTCGTCGAGCCGCACCGGCACGAGCAGCGACGCGTCGAAGCCGAAGACCGCGCACAGCTCGCGCCCGAAGGCGACCCGGTCGAGCGCCTCAGCCCCGCAGACGTGCCAGACCCCACCCAATCGCCGCTCGGCTATCTCGGCGAGCATCCCCGCGACGCTCGCGGCCAGGCTCGGCGAGACGATTTGATCCTCGAACAGCCTCACCTCGCGCCGCGCCGCGAGGCTCTCGACGAGCCAGGAGCCGAAGTTTCGACGCGCCGCCGGCGGCCAGCCGTAGACGACCGCGGTCCTGGCGATGGCCCAGCTCCCCGCCAGCGCCCGCGCTGCCTGCTCGGCCATGTGCTTGGTCAGTCCGTAGACGCCCTTCGGATTGGGCACCGCGTCCTCGGCGTAAGGCCCGTCCTCGCCATCGAAGACGTAGTCGGTCGAGACGTGGACCAAATGCGCGCCGGCCGCGCGGCACGCCAGCGCGACATTCGCGGTGGCGAGGACGTTCTGTGCGAAGCCCTGCTCCGGCTCGCGCTCGCACCTATCGACATCGGCTTCGGCCGCACAGTGGACGACGGCCTCGGGCCGCACAGAGCCGATCGCCGCGAGTACCGCTTCGCGGTCGGCGAGGTCGCAGGAGCGGTACTCGCAGGGAGAATCCAACCGACAAGGCCCTCGCGACAGCCCGACCGCCGAGTGCCCTCGGGCGGCGATCTCGCGGATGAGCCTGCTTCCGACCAGGCCGTTGGCGCCCGTGACAAGGATCCTCATCGGCAGGCCTTCGACCCGAGCTGACGGCGCTCCCACTCGCTCGCAAAGCGATCGGGAGGCGAGGCCGACAGCAGCGCCTCCCACCACGCGCGATTCTGCTCGTACCAGCGCACAGTCTCCTCGAGCGCCGACTCGAGCTCGCGCTGCGGACGCCAGCCCAGCTCGGAGCGGGCACGCCGCGCGTCGATGCCGTAGCGCCGGTCGTGCCCCGGCCTATCTGCGACGAAGCGCAGCAGCGAGTCGTCCCGGCCCATCAGCCGCAGGATGGCTCGCACGATCTCCAGGTTCTCGCGCTCCGCGCCCGCGGCGAGGTTGTAGACCGCGCCTGCCCTCCCGGCCTCGAGCATGGCGAGCAGCGCCCGCGCGTTGTCCTCGACGTGGAGCCAGTCGCGCCGCTGCCGTCCGTCGCCGTAGACGGGGATCGGCTCGCCGTGTTGTGCGCGGGCAATTGCCAGCGGAATGAGCTTCTCCGGGTGCTGCCACGGGCCGTAGTTGTTCGTGCTGCGGGCGATGACGACGTCCAGGCCGTAGGTGCGGCCGAAAGCCTGCGCGATGAGATCGGCCGAAGCCTTGGACGCCGAGTACGGGCTCGAGGGCCGCAGCGGAGCCTCCTCGTCGAAGAAGATTCCGGGCTCCGCGGAGCCGTAGACCTCGTCGGTCGAGGCGACGACGACTCGGCGCACACCCGCCGCGAGCGCCGCTTCGAGCACCACCGAGGTGCCGAGGACGTTGGTCTGCACGAAGACCTGCGGCCCGAGGATGGACCGATCGACATGGCTCTCGGCCGCCAGATGCACGACGGCCTCGATCCGCTCGAGCTGCAGCAGCTCGTCCAGCGCGGCGCGATCGACGACGTCGCCGCGGACGAAGCCGTAGTCCGGATTGCCCTCGATCTCCGTGAGGCTCTCGGGGCTGGCCGCGTAGGTCAGCTTGTCGAAGTTCACGACGCGCCAGCCGGGCCGCTCGCGCAGCACCAGCCGCACGAAGGCCGAGCCGATGAATCCGCACCCGCCGGTGACGAGCAGCCGCATGGTCTCTCCCATGTCGTCCAAGCCACGCCCGCTGGCCGGGCGCGCAGGCCTCTACTACCAGATTCGGTCCACGAGCCCGCAGCTCTGGCTCCGTCGGCCTCGGCGCATCGGCCCGCCCTCTGGAACGCCGAAGGAGTCGTGCAGGTGCCAGCCATCCTCCCTATCGATCGAGAGAAACTGAGCGTCCGTAGGACCTGCGCTCGCCAATCCCGGAACAGGCTTTCCCACCCGCTCGCCCCGCCAGCCTTCGCGTTCCCGGTCACTTCCCTCGAACCGCCAGCAGGCAAGCAGAGGCGCGCCGGCAGGCTGCCCGAACGTCGGCTTGAACACCGCGGTCCCAGCCCCGAGAGATTGTCTGTCGGGCGAGCTCGCGCGCGGACTCCCCTTTCAAACCCTGACCGGGACGGCCCAGGTATGGAGCGAATCGGAAAAGGCAAAGGTGTCGCAGCTCTTCTCAACGGCCGGGCGAAGATGGTCACCCCCAAGGTAGTCCGGGCGCTGCAGAAGGCGCTGCCCCAGGCGACCGTGCTCGTCTCGCGCGACATCGAGCAGGCGCGCCGCCAGGCCGGCCTCATCGCCGAGGAGAAGCCCTACCTCGTGCTGTGCGGCGGGGGCGACGGCACCATCGCCCAGCTCCTGAACCTGCTACGCGAGCAGCGCTTCCAGCCCTTCCCGACCATCGGGCCGCTCAAGCTCGGCACCGGCAACGGCTGGGCGAACTCGGTGGGCGCCGGCGACTTCTGCAAGCTCGTCCAACAGCTCCCGAGGCTTCCCAGCCAGCTTCCGACCCAGACCTTCAACCTCATTGCCGTGGAAGGCACGCTGTGCCACTTCGCGGGCCTGGGCTGGGACGGCAAGGTGCTCAACGACTACCTGCGCAACCTCGACAAGCGCTCGAGCCAGCTCTTCGGCTCGCGCCTGGCGCTGCGCTTCCACAAGGGCCTCGGCGGCTACCTCTACGCGATCTCGCGAATGAGCATCCCCGACGAGTGGCGGCGCATGTGGACCGAAGGGACGCCGCGCCTGACGCTGGAGAACACGGGGCAGGAGGCCTTCACGCTCGACGCCCACGGCAACGTCATTCCGTGGGGCGGCCTTGCTGGCCTCGACCCCAACCTGCTCTACGAGGGCCCCGTCAGTGTGGCCACCGCCGGCACGGTCGCCGAGTTTGGCTTTCGCCTTCGAGTCTTTCCCTTCGCGCGCGCCAAGCCCGGCTTCGTGAACGTGCGCGTCTACGCCGGCGGCATCGGCGACGCCCTGCGCACCCTGCCGCGCATCTGGATGGGCCGCTACCCGCTCGAAGGCATGCACGACTTCTTCGTCAAGAGCGCGCGGATGCGCTTCTCACGCCCGATGCCTTTCGAAATCGGAGGCGACGGCGTCGGCGAGCGCGATCAACTCGAGCTGTCGGTCGCGCCCGAGACTGTCGAGATAGTCGACTGGCCCACGGCGAGGGACATGGCGCGAGGCTGAGCGGGAGCGGCCTCGCCACCGCCGCTCCCCCGCTCACCCTGAGCGTAGCTGCCGACGCTTGCGTCGGCAGCGGAGTCGAAGGCCCGGTCGAATCCGTGGCGGCCCCTCGACTTCGCCTCCCGCGTTCCGCGGGAGGCTACGCTCGGGGTGACCGGGGTGGCGGCTCTTGCGCAGCGACACAGTTGCTCGACCCTCGACCCTCGACCCTCGACTAGAACACAAGCTGCAAGCCGGTCGGCGTCACGCTCAAGACCATCGTGGCCTCGGGGAGCGAGAGCGCTTCAGCCTTCTTCTGCTTCGGCTGCGCCGGCACCATCTTGCGGCCGATGATCCACAGCGGCGTCCCAACCGCTGCGCAGAGGGTGCCGGCGCCAACCAAGTAGAGCCTTTCGTCCCTGGGGGTCTCGGCCGGAATGGCCGCGAGCGTCCCGGCGACGCCCAGTACCACGAGCGCAATCCCGGCGATCATCATCCCCTTGCTCCTGCGGCGGAACCTCGGTCCGGCCGGAGCCTTTCCGGCAATCGCCTCGGCCGGGACGCCTTTCACCTCAGCCTTCGCTCCAGTCTCAGGCGCCGCCGCGACCGGCTCGGGTTCGGGTGGGCTCGCCGGAGCAGCGACCGGCTCGGGCTCAGGGGCGCGCTTCCGGGCCCGCTCGGGCTTTTTCGACTCCGCCAGCTTGAAGCCGCGGAAGATCTCCTCGGTCGCATCCGTCGTCGCCCTGACGAGGTGGCTCTCGCGGGTTGTCTTCCTGATGACGCGCTTGGCCGCGGACGACTTGGCCACGTCGATGAGCGTCAGCGACACCAGCCAGACGCCGCCGACCTCCGAAACCTCGCTCGACAAGATGTACTCGACGCCCAGGGCACCGCCGACCTCGGTGAGGCACGAGCTGTCGGAGCAACCGAGGAGCTGCTTCTGGCGGTCGTGCGTGATGAGAGCGCGCACATCGGCGCCGGAGATCACCTGGAAATTGTATTGGGAGGCCTCGTAGGCGATCAGCGTCGACAGCCCGGCGATCGTCTTCGCGTCAAAGGCGCCGACCGCGTTGACGTCGAGGACGGCGATTTTGACCTTCCTCTCCGCAGAGGCCTGCCCCGCGGCAAGGCACAACAGAAGGCAGACACAGCTCAGAGATCGAACGATTCGCACCATGCTCCAGCTCACCGAAGAACCCCCTTGGCACCCCCAGGAAGACGGCGGGTCAGTGTCGAAATCATGCTTCGCACACTTCCGCTTACTGGGGCAATGTTTCCGGGTAGCCGCCGCGCGCACCGAAGCGGTGGATTCTCGAGGCGACCGCAAGCGGTCCTACGCCGCCGGCGCTCCTGCGCAGGCGCGCGGGTGGGCGGTCGTACTGTCGAGGTCCAACGCGGGCGCCCGTGCCCCGGTTTCCACGCAGGCGCCGGCACGAAGGCCGGCGCTCCGGCCCCTACCCTCGCTCGGTCCGACGCGCGAAGAGCGCAGCGCGACTCAAGCCGACGCGGGGCCGCCCAACGACAGCGAGGCCCTGCTCCTCCGCGATTCGCAGCGACTCCTCGAATGCGCGCTTCGTCACGTGCACCTTCGGCTCGGCCACGAGCAGGCGGCCGTCGGGCGCGAGGCTGGCCGCAAGCTGAGCGAAGAGGCGCCCTCTATCCTCGACCTCGTGGACCATCCACATCGCCAGCGCGAAGTCGATCCGCTCCTCCACGTTCAAGCTGTCGCGACTGGCCAGCCGCGGCCTGATCGCGTCGGCGACCCCGGCGCGCCTCGCGCGGCGCATCAGCACCTCGAGCATCTGCGGCTGCAGATCGACGGACACCACGCGGCCGCCGGGAGAAGCGAGCCGGGCCATGGGAATCGAGAAGAAGCCCATCCCGCAGCCGACATCGAGCGCGGTCATCCCCGGCCGCAGCCAGGGGCCGAGCAGACGTTCGGGGTTCTGCACGAGCCGCCGCAGCGGCTGGTCGAAGGTGTAGGCGAGCCACCAGTGACAACAGTGGGCCACGGCGCGTCTCCCGTCGTCAGAAGCGGAGTTCGATTCCCAAGCGAAGCACATCACCGAGCGGCCGGTCGAGGACGACGAGGAGGCGCTCCTCGAACTTGAGGTTGAGCAGGAGCAACGCCGTGTCGAACAGCAGCAGCGCTGCGCCCTGGAGCGCGAGCCCCTGGCCGAAGCCGACGAGCTGGTCGGTGTCGCCAAGCGCCCAGAGCGCGGCGCCGCCGGTCACTGCCGCCAGGTCGAGCCCAATGCCGACGAGCAGGAGCCGCTCGAGCAGTCTCCCCTTCCGCAGGCTCTCCGAGTAGCTGAGGTCGGCCGGGTCGATTCGGGAGGCGACGATGAGCCCGGCCACCGCGCTCCCGAGCGCTACCGCCGAGACCGCGGCGTCGGCCTGCAGGAAGGCGCGCCAGCGGTCGTCCTCGACGAAGGAGGCCCCGACGCCGCCGCCGATCACGTGCAGCGCGCTCCAGCCGAGGAGGATGCCGGCCCCGAGCTGGTTGGCGGAGATGCGCCGGTCGTTGAATTCGGTCAGCCAGGTGCTGCCGCGCGCTGGCAGCACCGCGACTTGGAACTGCCAGCCGAGCCACCCCGGCGGATCGATGACGAACCCGGGCAGGCCGTCGTCGCTCGGGAGCGGCTCGCCCTGCGCCGCAGCGAACGAGGGCGCGAGGAGCCCGACTGCCAGGGCCAGTGCTGCTCGAGCGGCTGCACGCATGGTCTCAACCCAATCGCGGCGGCGGTCGCGGGCTCGCGCGCTCGGCGAGAGTCGTTCCGCTGCCTTGCCCTCAACTTTCGACTGCTCGGGACGCGTGGCATTGCGCCCGTCCGAACGGAGTCGGAACGGTTGGGTCCCCTGCGATGGACACGCCCTCCCGTCGTGCGGACTTGTCGGCCGGGCCCGAGAAGCCGCGCTGCCGCAACCTGGTGCGCATGCCCAGCTTCCTGTTCGCGGAGGTCTTTCCATGACCGATCAGCCGAAGCACACCCCTCCTCCCACCGCCCGTGCCGTCAAAGGTCGCGACGAGCCGACGGGGCCCGGCAGCTATCAGGCCTTCCTCGACGAGCTGCGCTGGCCGCAGATGGCCCCGAAGACGGACCCGCGCGCGTCCGCCGAAGCCGTGCTTTGCACGCTCGTTCGCAGGCTGTCCGGCGGCGAGGTCGAGGACCTGATGGAACAGCTCCCCGAGGGCTTCCAGCAGCTCATGCGCCGCTGCGAAAAGCACGAGGGGACGCCCGCCGAGCGCCTAGACAAGGCCAGCTTCATCACCGACGTCGGCGACCACCTTGGCGTCGATCGGCAGGAGGCCGAGCGCGTCGTGAGGGCGGTCTTCAGCGGCGTGCGCGACCGGCTGACCGAGGAAGAGATCGAGGATGTGGCCAGCCAGCTTCCCGCCGACCTGGCCGATCTCTGGCGACGGCCGATCTAGAGGCGCGGCGAAGCACGGCGCGCGTGCGGGGCATCGTGACGCGCGCCGGAGGACTGCCGGAAATCATCGCGGGGGCGGAAGCGAAGGCGCCTCGACTTGCCGGTGATTGCTCGATTCGCAGGTGCGAGACGGCTCGAGCTCCGGTGGGCCCGCCCCCTCCCGTCCGAAACGAGCCGCGCACGTGGGCGCTCGCCGCTGACTTCGTTGCGCGGGCCCGGGAGGGACGATCGCGTGTGCTGGCCTTCAGGCTTGCGGCTCGACCGCGCTCCGGCAGAGCTCTTGGCTACTGCGCCGGCTGGCATCGACCAGCGGTGCGAGAGGCGCCTCTTGGCCTCTCTCTCGCGCTGTCATGGAACGACTGGTGGTTCGCGCGACTCGTTCCGGCAGGCAGGCGTCATGCCAATGCGAGGCTCGGGGCACTGCTCCCCTCCCCTAACCCCCCTCTCCCTCGGGCGCGCGAACGCAACCCGTGCTCGCCGCAGGCCCCTCAGCGCACCCGAGGGGAGGGGGCTTTCACGGAGCCGCGCGCGAGAGCTCTGAGGGCGAGATGCAGAAGCAGTCCGAGGCGAGCGGAGGCAGTTCTGCGATCGCAAGGCAGCAAGCCGGGAGGCGAACCGAGGTGAGCGGCCGGCGGCTCGTGGACAAGCTCAGACCGCTCGACGAGGTCAGGCCACGGCTGCGCCTTGAGTGACCGAGATGGACGAGCGCTCGCCCCCAACCCGCAACGCCTTCGTGCGCCGGGTCGTGATCGCCGTGGGAATCGCCACGCTGGTCGCGGCCCTCGTGCTCGTCCTCTGGTTTGCGGTCGATGTCCTCCTGCTCGTCCTTTCTGGTGTCCTCGGCGCGGTGCTGCTGCGCGCGCTCAGCGATCCGCTCGCCCACCACACCCGGCTCAAACCGCGCTGGTCGCTCACCCTCGTCGTCGCCCTGCTCCTCGCGATCACCGGGCTCGGCGCATGGCTGCTGACTCCGACCTTCGCCGGCCAGCTCGCCGACCTTGCGCAGACGCTGCCCGGCTCGCTCGAACAGCTACGCTCCAGCCTCTCGACGAACGGCTTTGGCAGGTTGCTCGTGCGGACCGTCGAGCGCGCTGTAACCCTGCCCCCGGACCTCGAGAACCTTCAGGAGCTCTTCACCATTGCGGCGGGCAGCCTCATTCGCTGGGCCATCTACGCGCTCACCATCATCTTCGTCGCGCTCTTCATGGCCTACGAGCCCCGCCTCTACGTCGACGGCGTGCTGCGCCTGCTCCCCGTGCCGCGCCGGTCTCGCGCTCGCGAAGTGCTCTACGCGATGGGACACGCGCTCCGATGGTTTCTACTCGGGCGCGCGGCCGGGATGCTGCTCGTCGGCGTGCTCACCGCGATCGAGCTCTGGGTGCTCGGGATCCCGTTGGCGCTCCTGCTCGGAATCCTGGTGGCGCTGCTCACTTTCGTCCCCTACGTCGGGCCGATTCTGGGCGGCGTGCTCATCGGCTTCGTCACCCTGGTCCATTCGCCGGCGCGGCTGCCGTTGGTCATCGGCATCTACACGGTCATCCAGTACCTCGACGACTACCTGATCATGCCGCTGGTGCAGGAGCGCACCGTCTCGCTCGCGCCGGCGCTCACGCTGGCGGCCGAGGTCTTGATGGGGCTGCTCTTCGGCGCGCTCGGCGTCGCCATCTCGACCCCGCTCGCTGCCGCCGGGCTCGTCTTCGTGCGGATGGTCTACGTCGAGGACACCCTCGGCGACCGCGAAGGCGAGGTCCGGAACCCGCCGTAGAGGAGCGCGCCCTACGCCTTCTTCTTCCGCGGTCGAGCCGTGCGCGGGAGGCAGTCGGCGAAGCGCTCGGCAATCTCCGGCCGCGTGCGAAAGACGATGCCCGAGACGCCCACGATCCGAGTCATCGCCGCCTCGACCCTCCGGTGGCGGGCGATGCGGGTGGCGGTGGCGTCCTTGGCGCTGCCCTTCGCCAGCTCCTGCGTCCGGTCGGCCTGGACGAGCCGGTCGTAGAGCGCCCTCAGCTCGCCGACGTCGGACGGGAGGATTCCCGCAGCCCGCGCGGAGGCAGGATCCGCCTCGGCGGCCTCGGCGAGGATCGCCAGGGCTGCGGTCACGCTTCCGATTTCGGACTCGCCGACGCGCCGGCCGACGCCGAATGCCGTCCGCACCGGCGACTTGCGGTCGAAGGCGCTTCTGATGGCCTTGCGAAATGCGCTGACCGTGCGAGCGGCATCCCGGGCGACGTCGTCCTGCCGGATGGTCTCACCAGCCTTCTCCGCCTGGGCAACGGACACGCGCGAGACTTCGTCGCGCAAGGCGGGGAGGTCGGAGAGGAACCCTTCGATGACGTCGGCGTCGAGGCGCGGGGCGAGCTCGGCAAGGTGGGTCGTTACCAGGTCGGCGAGCTGAGCGCCTTTGCGGATCACCTCTTCGACAGACCACTTGGTCGCAGGCATGGAGTCCCTCCCCTCGTGTCCGGCGCCAAAGCCCGAAGGGCCCGGGCCGCTGCTCGACGTGTAGAGCGTACAACTCGACGCGTTGGCGCTCCAACTCGACGCGTTGGAAGTGCTTCTCGACACGTCGAGCGGTTGATCGACACCCCGGAGCCGTTGATCGACACGCCGAAACTGTTGATCGACACATCGCAGCCGTTGATCGACGCGTCGGAGCGGTTGATCGACATGCCGGAGGGTTGATCGACACGCCGGAGCGGTTGCTCGACACGCCGGAGCGGTTGATCGACGCGTTGGAACGGCAGATCGACACGCCGGTTCGCTTGATCGACGCGTCGGAGCGGCAGATCGACGCGCAAGAACGCCTGATCGACACGCCGGAGCGGTTGCTCGATACGCCGGAGCCGTTGGTCGCCATGTCGGAGCGGTTCCTCGACGCACCGGATCGGTTAATCGACGCGTCGGAGCGGCACCTCGACAGGTCGGAGACTCGCGGCGACAGTCGCTATGAGCCTCTGCGCGTTCCGGCGACAACAACGGTAGCGCCGCGGTGCTTGCGGGACAAAAGAGCGACTACTCGGCGTCCTTCGGCGGATTTCTCGTCCGAGTCGCAGGCCTTGCCTCGGCTGCCGCCGCGCGCGCGGGTGTGGACCGCGTTCAGGCACGCCATTCGCGAGCGATTCCGGACGCGCATGGAGCAGTCGCCAGGCTCACGGCCGCGACGGCGTCGGTCCACTACACCGCTCGCGCCGCGCAGGCCGCGCTCCCGTCCTCACGCACGCGACGCGCAGGCCGCCGAGACGGCAGCGCTCCCGTCCTCGCTTCGGCCTCGCGCGCTCGCGGCGCTACCCCTCACTCCCCCAACTCTCGCGCCATCCTCGCCACAATCGCCTCCCGCTGCGCGGGCGGGACCGCGAGCCGCGCCGATGCCGTCTCCAGCAGCTTGCGCTCAGCCGAGCCGAGCTTCCCATCGGCGAGGCTCGCGGCGACGAGCACGCCGAAGAGTACCGTGGCCTCTTCCGGCGAGCGGGCCTCGAGCCCGCCTACTTCGGCGGGCGCCTCCAGCAGCTCCTGGAGCCTCGCGGGCGAAATGCTCCAGCGCTCTGCGCACTCGCTCAGCAGCCGGTGCTCGGCGCCGCTCACCACTCCATCGGCGCGCGCCATCGTCACCATCAGCTCCAGCGCCCGCTCGCGCTCCCAGGGGTCCGAAAGCTCGCCCAGCTTGCCGACAAGATCCGGGACTCTGTCGGCGATGGACGCGCCGCCCTGCGGCCGCGGCGCGGCCTGACGCGCGAGATACCGCTCCGGCAACATCAACCCGGCGAAGCACCAGTCCTCGGCAAACGAAGCCTCGCACAGCGAGCAGACCGTCGCGTCGTCCGCGGGCCGGGCGGCGCAACGCGGGCACCGCCCGGTCGCCAATCCGCGCGCCGGGACCGTGCGCTCGCCGGTGCGACGCGCAAGCTGCAGATAGTGCGTGCGCACCCTCCAGCCGCTTCGGACCTGCGCCTTCCAGCGCACCCGGAACCAAGCGCGCTCGAGCGGCCCGTCAACCTCGACGCAAGCGAGGTCCACCGCCTCGACGGTGACGTCAACCAGGCACCCAGCGCTGTTGCGTATCTGTTGGAGCGCCTCCGCGCGGGCTTCGGCTCGGCAGTGGCGCTCGAAGCGGTCCGTGCCGCCGAAGTGGGCCTCGAGCCACCTCCAGAAGATGAGCGCGGCCCGGTCCTCCAGCACACGCTTGCTGACGCCCGGATCGCGCGACTGGATCTCGCTCAACCCTTCGACCTCCGGCGGCGTGTCTGGCAAGGTCAGCTCCTTGCCGGCGATGCCGGCGAGGATCCAGTCGTAGGCGCCGGTGTTGACGATCGCGCCGCAGGCGCCGCACGCGCCGGTCGAGCTGCGCTCGATCGCGTCTGCGCAGGCTGGGCACTTGCCGTCACCGAGCGCGGCCTTGCGCGTCGAGTTGCGCCAGCGCGCGAACGACCAGTGCTCGGCGACGAGGCGCTGGGTGGCCGGCATCATGGACTGGACGGCTGCCGCCCCGCTCGCCAGCTCGTACCGGATGCTCTCTCGGTACTCGAAGCGGACCACGACGGTGTCGAGCGCCCCGTCGAAGTCGTGCGCGAACAGGGCCTGCGTGACCACCCGGGGTTGAGACGCAACCAGCCGCTTCTCCCGAGTCCTATCGATGGTCGCGTCGGCCGCGAACCGCGCAAGCATGCCGTCGGAGACCAAGTGCCGAAGCGCATCGAGGTCGTGCGCGGCGCAGGCGTCGCGAACCCGGACGAGGACCCGCGCCATCGCTCCGAGGAAGCTCTGCAGGTCGAAGTCGGGGTCGATGGTCTTCAGCCGGGCGACATCGCGGGCGGCCCGGCGTTCGTTCGCCTGCCTGATGTTGTGAGCGGTCACGACCGCGGTCGCGTAGGCCTCCGCCACGCCATTCTCCGCCCCGCGGTCGGGGGCGACCATCGCTTCCTTGCCGAGCTTCATCGCCCTGCGCTCGCGCGCCGTGGGGAACATGCTCACGTAGTAGCGCCCGCCCATTCTCCTGAGCGGCAACGCCGGACCCGCGGTCCACGAGATGCCGTACCGCAGGGCGAGGAACGGTACCGCAGCAAGCACGAGGAAGAAGAACACGACAAAGGGGTCGTGCCGCACGAAGTAGGCGGGGATGAGAAACATGACGCTCACCAACACGGTACCGATGAGTCTCATGGCTTCTCCTAGGTGTGAGTTTTGAGTTGTGAGGGGCCGTGCGTTGGCGAAAGGCGGTCTGTTGAGAGTGCTGCCGGCCCGCCGACACTCCCAACTCAAGACTCACAACCCCTCACTCCCTACTGCTTCACCAGCTTCACCCAGTTGTCGTAGCGGTTCTGAATCTCGGAGACGTACCGCACCGGCTCGGACCCGCGGCAGTAGCCATAGCGCGTCTTGCGGTAGTGCTCGGGCCTCTCGAGCAGCAGCATCGCCTTCTCCACGTTGCCGAACCACCTGTCCGGGTTCAGCCCCAGCGACTCGGCCAGGCGCCGCGCGTCCTCGACGTGCCCGAAGCCCGCGTTGTAGGCGGCCATCGCGAAGCGCAGCCGCTGCTGCAGCGGCAGCTTCGGGTCGAAGCGCCCGAGCAGATAGCTGAGGTAGCGGATTCCCGCGTTCGTCCCCTGCTCCGGGTCCTCCGGGCGCTCGAAGCCCATCTCTCGGGCGGTGCTCGGCATCAGTTGGAAGAGCCCCACCGCGCCGGCCCAGCTCTTCACCGTGGGATCGAACCGGCTCTCCTGGTAGGCGAGCGCGGCCATCAGCCTCCAGTCGAGCCCGTACTTCGCCGCGTACTTCCGAATCAGCTCGTCGTAGGGAGACAGCCGCCCTCCTTCCCCAACGCGCTCGGCCTTCGCCTGGGCAATGCGCCGCGGGTTCTCGAAGTAGCGCTTGCGCGCCATGTTGTATTCGAGCCCTCGGTAGGTCTTGGCGACGAAGGCGTCGAGATACTCCTTGAGCTGCGGATTGCCGGGGCGGACGGCGAACGCGATGCGCTTTCGGCCCTTGGTGAGGTCGTCCCAGGCGACGGGCTCCTCGCGCGCCTCGAGCTCGACCTGCGGGCCGGCCTGGATGTCGTCGCGGTAGGCGAGCTCGGCCTTGAGGATGTGGCTGTCGGCCGCGGTCAGCGGGATCTCGCCCGCCGCGACCCGGGCTATCAGCTCCTCGGTCTCGGCCGACTCCGGCGCATCGACAAGCTTCAGCCCGGGCACTCGCTGCTTCAGGGCCGTCAGCGTCGGGACATAGCTCGACGAGGGGCGCACGTGGACCTCTCGGCCTTCGAGCTCGGCGAGCGAGGCGATCCTCGGCTCGCTCGCCGGTTGCACCAGCACCTCCTCGACGAACAGGTAGGGGCGGCTGAAGGCGACCTGCGACTCGCGCTGTGCGGTCACGGTCATCGAGGCGGCGATCATGTCGCCCCGGCCCTCCAGCAACCACGGGATGAGCTGGTCTCGCGACGGCGGCACTACCATCTCGAGCCGCACGCCGAGCTGACGCGCGATCATCTGAGCGAGCTCGAAGTCGAAGCCACGCTGCTCGCCGCGGTGCAGGAAGTAGGTGACCGGGTTGTTGCGCGTGAGCACGCGCAGGGCGCCGCGCTTGCGAATCTCGTCGAGATCGCCGGTGAACAGCCTGTCGGCATGGCGCGTGAGCGCCTTCTCGACGAGGAAGGTGTCAATGGCCTCGCCAAGCTGCGGGCTCTCCTTTCGCACCGCCCAGGCAATCTGGCGTCCAGTCGCGATGGCGAAGAGCCGCTGGACCCGGTCGTTGTAGGCCTCGATGGCCGCCAGCACGTGGCTGTCCACGACGGTCAGGGGGATCTTGCCCCGCGAGGCCCGATAGACGAGCTCTTCGGCATCGACCGGCTCATCGAGGCGCGCCACTTCGATCCCAGGAGCCTTCTCCTCCAACGCTTCGACGCTCTCGGCGTGGGGCGTCGCCGCGACGAAGACCTTGCGCCCGGCGAGTCCGGCGATGTCCTTGGGCGCGTCTGGCGAGCCCTTCGCGGTGACGAGCACCTCGTCGATGGTCGCGAGCGGATGGGTGAAGCGCATCTGATCCTTGCGAGCGTCGGTCACGGTGAGCTGCGCGGCGATAAGGTCGCCGAGGCCGTCGCTCAGGGCTGGGATGAGCCGGTCGTGGTCGGGCACCATCACGAAGCGCACGTCGAGACCTAGTCTCCTGCCCAGCTCGCGCGCGAGCTCGCGATCGTAGGAATCCGGCATGCCCTGCCGCGGCAGGAAGCGCTCTTCGCTCCCGGTCACCAGGACCCGCAGCACGCCCCGCGCGCGGATGGCGTCGAGATCGCCGGTCTCGCGGAGCGCGTTGGGGTCGTCGGCGAGGATCACGTCCTTGGGTCTCTGGCTGATGCCTGAGTCGGCGGCGGCCGACTGCGCACCGGTCGTCGAGCTAGGCGATGAACCGCACCTGTCGCACCCGCAGGCGGCTAGCAGCGCAACGAGCACGAGCGAAGGAAGGCGTAGCGGAGCAGGCATCGGGCGTCCCCTTGTTTTGTGCTCCTACGGTCTATAGCCCGGGACCGAGGCACGACCCAACCCGCCTTCCGCTGCGAGTCACCCGAAAGCGCCGGCAGGGGCGAGCGCAGCCGCCGCCTCGTCGCGCTCTCGCAGCGCAGCACTTCCCGCCGAGACGTCTAGCGAAGTCTCCCGATGACCGCCGCGCTCTGCGGCGGCACGAGCAGGCTGCCTCGCGAAACCCAGACATCGGTTGGCCCGGCGAGCCCATCGACCGAGACGCGCTCCGAGTCGAGCAGCACTCGCCACTGCGCCGGGTCCTCGATGCTCGCGACCGACACGCCGACGCTGCGCTTGCCGGCGTTGTAGACGACGACCAGCCGGTCGTAGCGGCGGTCGCCATCGGCGCGCAGCGTGTTGTCGAGCTCAAAGGCGACGAAGGCCGCCTCGCCCGGCGCAGGCGCTCCGGCAACGTGGTCCTGGATGGCGAGGTCGATGTTCACCGACCTGTCGCTGCGGATGGCGGCCGGCTTCACGGTGTTGTTGCCGGTGTGCGTGTAGGCGTTCGGCGGCGTAGACCACCTGCCCGGCTCGAGGACGAGCTTGACGTTCAAGTTCCGCGCGTCGGCCCAGCCTTTGAGGTCAAAGAGCGCGATCTGGCTCCTGGTGAAGTGGATTCGCCCGGTACCGTGCTCATCGAAGCGGACCGCGAACGGGTTGTTCGGCGGGTTCTTGTTCGGGTCGCCGCCGGCAGGGAAGACCTCGCCGGCGAGGTAGCCGGTCGCGTACGCAGGGCCGTGTACGAACTCGATGGTCAGCTCGGGCACCTCGTCGAACGAGACGTAGCCGGCGCCGCCCGCGGGCGCCGGGGCGTCGGAGCCCGCGAGGAAGCGCACTCCCTGCCGCACCTGGCCGGCGCTCGCCATGCGAAAGGCCGGCAAAGCCTTCCTCAAGGCGATCAGGTCGCGCGTGTAGGCGGCCAGCGAACGGAACGGCTCGCGCTCGAGCCGCGCCCAGCGGACCATGTTCGTGTAGTCGGGCGAGGCGTAGCTGTTCTCGTGGAAGTAGGTGACGCCGGGCAGATCCTCGTCCTCGCTGACCACGCCGCTGGTGTGGGCGCGGTCGGGACTCGGGTCGTGCGGCGCGAGCGGCTTGGTCCGGCCCAGCTCGTCGCCGCCGTGCAGGATGATGCGGCCCTGCGAGGTGAGCAGCATCGCCATCGCCAGGCGCGCCAGCCGCGCGCGCTCCCGGGCGTCGCCGCGGTAGCTGAGGTTGAGCTTGTCCCACAGCGTGAAGCCGTCGTGGATGCTCAGGTAGTTGAGCGTCTCGCCCGGCTCGCGCGCGAAGCGATCGTAAGGATCGTCGGAGATGCCCCAGCCCGCGTAGTCCTGGATGTTGCCGATGATGCCCGCGCGCACCCGCGGCAGCGCCCACGGCTCGCCCTGCACGAAGCCTGAGGCCTGCTCGCGGCCGGTATAGGCGTCGCGCGTCGAGTCGCTGAAGGCCGCCAGGCGCGCGTGCGGCGGCATGTTGTACTTCGTCGTCGCCTCGTGGCCCGGCAGGTCGCTGAAGTCCCAGGCCTCGCCGTAGAGAAGGATGTCCTCGCCCACCGCGTCGCGGATGGCGAGCATGGTCGCGGCGTCGAGAAAGCCCATCAGGTCGAAGCGGAAGCCGTCTACGCCGTACTCCTCGACGAAGTAGCGGGTCGAATCGACGATGAGCTTGCGCACCATGCGCCGCCGGGTCTCGAGGGACGGACCGGCGCCGGTGTGGCCGGAGACCTGGCCTTCGTCGTCGATGCGCAGGTAGCAGCCGGGCGCAACGTTCTCGAAGGTGCGCGCGTCGAAGACGTGGTTGTAGACGACGTCGAGCACGACGCCGATGCGCGCGCGGTGCAGCCCCTGGACGAGCTCCTTGAGCTCGCGGATGCGCGCGTACGGATCGGCGGGGTTGGTGGAGAGCCAGCCTTCGGGCGCGAAGTAGTTGTGCGGGTCGTAGCCCCAGTTGTAGTTCGCGCGCGGGTCGCGCCCGTCCTTGAAGGAGCGATCGCACTCGTCAACGGTGAAGTAGTTCTGCACCGGCATGAGCTGCACGTGCGTGACGCCGAGCTCGTTCAGATAGCCGAGGGGCCGCTCGCCGACGAAGCCGCGGAAGGTGCCGCGCAGCTCGTTGGGGATCTTGAGCTGGGGATCGATGGTGAAGTCGCGAACGTGCAGCTCGTAGCCGATGAAGTCCACCTCGGACCCGAGCCGCGCGTACGACCGCGCTGGCCCGCGCCGGCCGAAGTTGGAGAAGTCGTCCTCGCGAAAGCGCCAGGGATTGGCCTTGCACGGGTCTACGACGGCGGCCTTGCCGACCGGGTCGTCGCCACTGGGCGCGAAGGCGGCCATCGAGCGCGCGTAGGGATCGAGCGCGCGCTCGGTGCGGCCGTAGGCGGTCACTTCGTATTGGTAGTAGCAACCTTCGAGGCTGCCGCGGCCGATCTCCTCGGGCTTGACGACGGCGCCCCAGACACCCTTGCCTCCGCGCACGAGCTCCTTGCGGCCGATCTCCCGGCACTGCTCTTCCGGCGCGAAAAGCACGAGCGCGACCTTCACCGCGGGCGGCGACCAGAGCTTGAAGGCCGCCGAGCCGTCCGGGCGCAGCGTCGAGCCGAGATCCGGGCCGTCGTAGAAGAAGCGCTCATCGACCAGCTTGCCGTGGAGCACCGCGGGGACGGTCGACTCGCCGAGCGAGAGGAAGTGGTTCGCCGAGAGGTCGAGCGGCTCGGCGGTGCGGATGAAGACGTGCGAGCCCTCGCACCAGCGCTCAGCGATGGCCACCTGCCTGCCGTCGTGCGTGCGCAGCGAGAGCTTGTCGGCGTGCGGGCAGGCCGGGGTCTCGAGCGTCGGCCCTTCGAGCGTGCCGCGGACGTAGTCCTCGGCGAGCACCCAGGCCCAGACGACCTCGACGCCGACGTTCGGGCGCTCAGTCCAGACCTGTTTGCGCCCTTGCCGCAGCCAGACCTCGGGGTGCGCGCTGGGGTTCGGGAAGACGCGGTCGAGCCCGACGTCCTTCTCGTCGCCGCGGTGGATGATGAAGCGCAAGGGCTTCGAGGGATCCTTCACGCGCACATCGACGTAGCGGCCGAAGTCGTCGGCGCCTTCGAAGAAGAGCGGCTCTTTCCAGGTGGTCGGGTTCTCGACCGCTTCGCCCCAGACGTGCAAGCCCCAGCCGTCGAAGGCACCGTCGCGGCGGGCGTAGTGAACTCTCAGCGTCACGTTCGAGCAGGCTTCGCTCTGGGCGCTCAAATCGACCTCCGAGGGGCTGAAAGGCGCGACAAGGGAACAGGAAACCGTCGCCAAAGCAAGGAAGTGAACGAGCCGCGCCATCGGGCGCGCAATCTAGCAGGAGGCGAGCGGATCGAAAGGGCGCAGGTGATGCGCCGGGGCTGCGCGGGCAACAGCGATCCGTCGCTCGATCGAGGCGGACTCACTTTCGCGACTCCGAGGCTCCTGCGGGGCGAATCCGCGCTCGGAGATGAGCGGTGCGCGCCGAATCGCGCGAAGAGGCTCGCGCACAGGCGAGCCATTCGCCGGCAGAGGCGGCATCATTCCGGCGCATGGGCGCACCGGAAGCCATACTCCTCGCGTTGGCGGCCTTTGGCGGCGGGGCGCTCAACGCCGTCGCCGGCGGCGGCAGCTTCCTCACGTTCCCGGCGCTCATCTTCACGGGCGTCGCGCCCATCGAGGCCAACGCGACGAGCGCGGTGGCGCTCTGGCCCGGCACGCTCGCCTCCATCCTCGCGTACCGGCGCGAGCTCCTCGCCGAGCGCGCCGAAGCTCGCGGGCTTGCGCTGCTGAGCCTCGTCGGCGGGACGCTCGGGGCGCTGCTGCTCGTGAACACGCCGCCGGCCGTCTTCATGGAGATCGTGCCGTTCCTGCTGCTCGCCGCGACCCTCCTGTTCGCCTTCGGCGACCGGCTTCACTCGCTTCAGGGCCGTCGAGGCCATCATCGCCCGGCGTTCGGTCTGCTCGCCCAGCTCGGCATCGCGGTGTACGGCGGGTACTTCGGCGGCGGCATCGGAATCATGATGCTCGCCGCGTTCGCGCTGACGGGTATGACCGACATCCACCGGATGAACGCGCTCAAGGTGCTGCTGACTCTGGCGATCAACGGCGTCGCGGTCGTTACCTTCGCCGTTACAGGCGTGGTCGAGTGGCTGCCAGCCGCGCTGATGATCGCGGGGGCGGTGCTCGGAGGCTATGGCGGCGCCGCGCTCGCGTTGCGCCTCGACCCGCGGTGGGTGCGCCGATTCGTCATTGCGCTCGGCGCAGCAATGAGCGCCTGGTTCTTCATCCGCTGAGGTGCATTGGCGGGCGCGCGGGCCCCTCCCCGTTCACCCTGAGCGTAGCTCCCGGCGCGAAAGCGGCGGGAGCAGCGTCGAAGGGTTTCTCGAGTTCGAGCACGCCCCTCGACTTCGCCTCCCGCGTTTCCGCGGGAGGCTATGCTCCTAACTAACAGCTCCCCCTGTTAGTTCAAGGCCACAGCCGGCCAACGGGCCGGTCTCTCGCTCGGGGTGACCGGGGGGGCGGCGCGCGCCGTTCGCTCGTCGCCCCTCCGCGAACACCGCGCCACTCGCAATAGTTGATA
>JBMNNX010000352.1:0-5816 GCA_050942745.1 Myxococcales bacterium | reverse complement strand
GCGCCGAGGTCGCCGTCGGCGTCGCCGAGGCCGGCGGCGACGGCGCCGAGTCGCTGCTGCGCAGGGCCCTCGCGGCGGCCTGCTGATCGCTCCCGATGCGTGGCGGCGGGCGGACGGCTCGGACTACAATCGCCGACGCCTTGCCGATTCGAGACCTCCCAGCCCCCGGCGCGAGCCCGAAGTGGTTGCGCCCGAGCGCGCTTGCCGCCGGCGCGCTGCTGCTCGCCCTCGGCTGCGGCGCGGGCTTTGGCCGCCGCCCGCCGGATCCGACGGCGATGCGCGAGGCGAGCGGCGCGCCGGCCGAGCCGCGCTTCGCCTCGAGCCGGGCCTACTCGCACTTCGTGCGCGCGCTGCTCGCTTCGCACCGGGGCGACGAGCGCGCCGCGGTCGAGGAGCTGCGCCGCGCGGTGGTCTTCGATCAGAGCTGCCCCTACCTGCGGGTCGCGCTCGCCGAGCACCTGGCGCGGGCAGGGATGGCCGACAAGGCGCTCGCCGAGCTGCTCAGGCTCGTCCGCGGCGCGCCCGACTACGCGCCGGCGCACCTCGCCCTCGGCGTCCTCTGGGCCCAGCGGCAGCGGCCGGCGCGGGCCATCGAGGCGCTCGAGCGCGCCGCGCGGCTCGATCCCAAGGAGCCGCGGGCGTGGCTGCACCTCGCCGAGGTGCGCCTGTCGCTAGGTGAGGAGGCGAAGGCCGTCGAGGCGATCGAGGCGCTGTCGCGCGAGCTGCCCGACGAGCCGATAGGCTTCAAGGCACTGGGGCGCTGGTACGCCCAGCGGCGCGACCCGGCGGCCGCCATCGGCTACCTCGAGCGCGCCCACCAGCGCGACCCGGGCGACGCGGAGACCCTCGGCCTGCTCGCCGCGCTCAACGAGCGCGAGGGACGCAAGCAGGAGGCCGTCGGCTGGTACGAGAAGGCCGTCGCCCGCAGCCCGGACAGCCCGGAGCTGTTGATGGGGCTCGGGACGCTGCTGCTCGAGCGCGGCGAGCTGCAGGCCGCCCGCGCCTGGTTCAACCAGCTGCTCGCCCTCGGCGGCGCGGATCGCGACCTCTATGCGAGGGTGGCCTTCGCCTACCTGAAGGCACAGCAGCTCGACGAGGCCGCCGAGCTGTTCGGCGCGGCCCACGCGCTCGCGCCCGAGGACCCCATCCTCGCCTTCTTCTTGGGGCGCGCGCTCGAGGAGCAGGAGCGGTGGGCCGAGGCGATCCGCGCCTTCGCCGCGGTCGACAGGCAAACCGAGCTCGGGCTCCAGGCGCTCCTCCACCGGGTGCGCTGCCTGGCGTGGGCCGGCAGGTCGGCCGAGGCGATCGCGCTCGCCCGCGCGGCGTTCGCCGCCGATCCCGACTGCGTCGACTGCCTCGTCGCGCTGGCCGACGCGCACCGGGAGGCGGGCGAGCCCGCCCGCGCTATGGCGCTGCTCGAGGGGGCCGCGGAGGTCTCGCCCGCGCCGGTCTGGGGCGCGCTCGCCTCGCTCTACCTCGAGGCGGGCCGGTCGGGGGACGCGGTGGCGCTGCTGCGGCGCGGGCTCGAGCGCTTCCCGGAGAGCGAGGCGCTGCGCTTCGGGCTCGCGGCCGCGCTCGAGAAGCGCGGCGAGCTCGCGGCGGCCCTCGGCCAGATGCGCGCGCTGCTCGCGCAGGATCCGGACAACGCCGAGGCGCTCAACTTCATCGGCTACGCGCTCGCCGTGCGCGGCCGCGACCTCGACGAGGCCGAGGCGCTCGTGCGCCGCGCCCTCGAGCTGAGCCCGGGCAACGGCGCCTTCCTCGACTCGCTGGGCTGGGTCCTGTTTCAGAAGGGCGACTTCGCCCGCGCGGTCGAGCACCTCGAGCGGGCGTGCGCGCTGCTGCCGCGCGAGCCGGAGGTCGCCGAGCACCTCGCGGACGCCTACGCGCGGCTCGCCCGCTGGCGCGAGGCGCAGCAGCTCTACCGCCGCGCGCTCGAGATCCTCGGCGAGGCGGCCGACCCGAAGCGGCGCGCGGCGCTCGAGCGCAAGCTGCGGGAGATCGCCGCGCAGGCCGAGCCGGGCCGTTAGCCAGAGCCCACCGTGAGAGAATTGACACCCGTGACGCGGCGCGCCTAACTTCGCCGGCCATGCAGACCGCGAGCGCGCCGGAAAGACCAGGGCCCGAGCTGAAGCTCGACGAAGGGTTCATCGCCTCCAAGGACAGCCTGCGGCTCTACTGGCGCTCGCTGGCGCCGGCCGACCCGGCGCAGGCGCGCGCCCACGTGGCCATCGTCCACGGCTACTGCGAGCACTCGGGGCGCTACCGCGAGGCGATGGAGCGGCTCGCGCGGGCCGGCTTCGCCGCGCACGCCTTCGACTTTCGCGGCCACGGCCAGTCGGACGGCCGGCGCACGCACGTCGAGGACTTCGGCGACTACGTGGCCGACCTCGATGCCTTGCTCGAGCGGGTGCGCGGGCAGGCCGCGGGCCGCAAGGTCTTCCTGATGGGCCACTCGCTCGGCGGGCTCATCTGCGCTCGCTGGGCGCTCGGCCGCACCGGCCCGGTCGCCGCGCTCGCGCTCGTCTCGCCGTTCATGGGGATGGCCTTCGAGCCGCCGCGCCTGAAGGCGCTCTTCGCCAGGTTCGCCGACAAGGTGGTGCCGTGGCTGCCGGTGCCCAACGGGCTCGCGCTCGAGGGGCTGACGCACGATCCGGAGATCCTGCGGGCGACCGAGCGCGATCCGCTCTACCAGCGCACGACGACCCCGCGCTGGTTCCGCGAGGCGACGCGCGCCCAGCGCGAGGTGTTCGAGCGGGCAGGCGAGCTGACCCTCCCTTGCCAGGTGATGGGCGGCAGCGAGGACCCCATCGCTGACCCGAAGGCCATCCGGCGGCTCCACGAGGCGATAGGCTCCCAGCCGAAGGCACTGCAGATCTACCCGGGCATGCTCCACGAGATCCTCAACGAGCTCGACCGCGAGCGGGTTTGGGCCGACCTGCTCGCCTGGTGGGAGCAGCAGCTCGCGCTCGACGCTCCAAGTGCCTGAAATCAGGGGCGCAATTGGTCTCGTTCGCGCCTGCTCGGCTATTGACACCCGCGAGGCGCGCACGATAGGTTCGCAGCCTATTCTGAACGATAGTGGGCAAAGAAGGCGGCTCAACAGAAAGGAAGCGGGTCTCTGCGATGGCCAACGAAGGAACCGGCATCATCGGCAAGGGCATCGTCATTCGGGGCAACCTGACCGGAGGCGGCGATCTGACGATCGAGGGGCGCGTCGAGGGCCACATCAGCCTCAAGAACCACCTGCTCATCGAGAGCACCGGCAAGGTGGACGCCGACATCCGCGCCGAGCGGCTGACGATCCACGGCGAGGCCAACGGCAACATTGACGCGAGCGCACTCGTCTCCATCTCGGCGTCGGCGGTGGTCACCGGGGACATCAAGGCGCCCAAGGTGATCATCGAGGACGGCGCCCACTTCAACGGCAGCGTGGAGATGGACGTGCCGCTGCCCGACGACATCTGAAGACCCCTTCCCAAGCTCCTTCAGCCTTCACTCGAGAGGTAGCCGCACATGGCGAACACGGTCATCGGTAGCAGCATCATCATCGACGGCGAGATCAGCGGGGACGAGGACCTCGTCATCCAGGGCACCGTCAAGGGCAAGATCAGCGTCAAGGAGAGCCTCTTCGTCGAGAGCAGCGGGCTCGTCGAGGCCGACATCTCCACCCAGAACGTCGAGATCGCCGGCAAGGTGACCGGCAACATCCTGGCGACCGACAAGGTCGAGCTGAAGACCGACTGCCGGGTCGTCGGCGACATCAAGGCGCCGCGCATCCTCATCGCCGACGGGGCCAGCTTCAAGGGCAACGTCGACATGGACGTCGAGCGCTAAGGTTTCGCAGCGCGGCCCGGCCGCGAGGAGCTTCGAGGAATGGCGATTCAAGCCAAGGAAATCGAGCAGGTCGACAACACCATCGTCGGCGAGTCGATCCTCATCAACGGCAAGCTCGAGGGCGACGAGGACCTGACCGTCCGCGGTCGGGTCGAGGGCTCGATCACGTTGACGAAGACGCTCATCGTCGAGCCGTCCGGCGTGGTCAAGGCCGACGCCACCGTGCGCAACGCGATCATCAGCGGCGTGGTGGTCGGCAACATCACCGCCAGCGAGAGCGTGCACCTGACGCGCGAGGGCCGGATGGTCGGCGACATCAACTCGCCGCGCGTCATCATCGTCGAGGGGGCCGCCTTCCGCGGCCGCATCGACATGGGCGAGGTCGCCGAGCCGCGCGTGCAGGAGCGGGTCGCCCGGCCGCAGAGCATCGCCCCGGCGCGCCCGTCGATGGTGCCGGTGCGCCCCGCGGCGCCCGTGCGTCCGCCGGCCCCGCCGCCGCGCCCGCCTGCGGTCGTGCGCCCGCCCGTCCCGCCCAAGCCGGTGGAGGTGAAGCCCCCGGCTCCGCCGCCGCCTCCGCCGCCGCCCAAGCCCGCGGCAGATGACGAAAAGGCGCCGATGCCGACGGCCCTCGCCAAGCGAAAGGTCGTGGTCCGGCGCAAGAAGTAGTAAGACGACGCCCTACCACTCAGGGCGGCGGGCGCCGCAGGGAGACGGACGGTGTCGCAAGAGCCAGTCGTCGACTCCAGACCTCGCGAAGAGAACGGCACGGAGAAGGGCGCGCCGGGCGCGAACCTCGTCATTCTCGTGCCGCCCCCTCCAGAGCCTGCCGCGGCCGCCGAGAGCGCCGCGGCGGCGCCAGCGCCCGAGGAGAGCGCCGCCGCCGTGCAGGCGGCGGGCGCGCCGCAGTCGGCTGAGGAGAGGCCCGAGCGCGAGCCCGAGGTATCCGAGGAGCCTGTGGCCCAGCCGGCGCCTGCAGAGGCCCAGCCCGAGGCACGGGCTTCCGAGGCCGAGCCCGAGCTGCAGGCCTCCGAGGCCGAGCCCGCCGCGAAGGTGGAGCGCGAGCGGCAGACCAAGGCCGAGGCTCCTGCCCCGCCTGCGTTCCCGAGCGAGCTGCCCAAGCGCAGCCAGCGGCCCGGGGCGCTCGCCCTCCTCAAGTTGGAGAAGGTCGAGGACGACGACTTTTTCAAGCTGCGCCCCGAGGCGCACATCGACAGCCTCGCGACCTCGATCGCCCGGCTCGGCCAGCTCGTGCCGGTCGATCTGCGGCTGCGGCCGCCCGACCGCTTCCAGGTCATCTGTGGCTTTCGCCGCGTCGCTGCGCTGCGGCTGCTCAAGCGCGAGCGCATCCTCGCGCGGGTCCACACCGATCTGAGCGACGAGGATGCGCTGCAGATCGCGCTCGCCGATCTCCTCGAGAGCCGCCCCGCCGATCGCGACCAGCTCGTCGCGCTGCGCGAGCGGCTGCGCGAGCAGGGGCGGCTGTCGGCAGGCGTCAGCGAGACGCTCGAGCGCGCCATCAGCCCGCAGGACGACGAGCTCGCCCCGGAGCTGGTTGACGGGCCCGACGAGGAGGTCGATCTCGACGAGCTCGCCCAGGACGCCATCGGCCGCATGGCATCGCTCAACCAGGACCTCGCGCTGGTCGTCGAGTTCTGGAGCGCCCTCGAGCCGCAGCTTCGCGAAGCGCTGCTCGAGCAGCTCAGCTACTCCGAGCAGCTCGTCGCCTACCTGCGCGGGCTGCGCTAGGCGCGCCCGAGGCATTCGTTCGGGCTGGTTCCACCGCCCCGGGCTCCCAGGTCGGGCCCGGAGGGCAGGAGACAGGTTTGATGCGACGAACCGTCATCTGCTGCGGGCTCGTCCTCGCCCTGTGCGGTTGCGAGTCGATGCGCGTCCCGCCGCGCGTCGGGCCGCCCGCGCCGCGGGTCGCCGACGATGAGGCCGAGGAGCGGTACGCCCAGGTCCTCGCGCGCTGGACCCGG
>JBMNNX010000049.1:0-29046 GCA_050942745.1 Myxococcales bacterium | reverse complement strand
CCCTCGGCGGGCCTCGGGTGGAGAGCGCCGCCCCGCGCTCCTGAGCTCGTCCTGCCCTGGCCCCAAGCAACTTGGCCGCCACCCGCTCATCCCGAGCTCGTCCCCGGTCCGTTGGCCGGCTGTGGCCTTGAACCAACATCGGTCCAGCCCGAGCGTAGGCTGAGCTTGCGATGCCGCGACCGAACGGATGCACCGCGGAGACCCAGCCCCGCGTCGTGTCGCCGGCGACAGTTCGTTTTCGGTCGCCCGAGCGACGAGTGGCGGATCTGGTGTTGCTCCACCTTCCCCACTGCGCGGTCCCGTCGCCACACGCACAGGCAGCCGAGACGGCGGCCCTCCCTCCTCAACTGCGGCCTCTGTTCACAAATCCCGTCGCCGGATGTGACCTCGCGCAGATGGGACTATTGGTGAGGGGCGTAGGGGCGACCGACGCTCGCCCCGAGGTAGCGGGACTCTCGGATTCACCTGCCAAGCCTGATTTGGACGGCGACATCAGGCGGCTCGCCCGTGGATTCGGCCACTTGCGGAGTCCGCTTCTTCGCCCGGAACGAGCTCCGGCGCTCGGCGCGCCGAGCCACGGTCCGGTTCTGTTACGGAAAGTCCGCGCGACGGGTCGCCCGCAGGCGGGCTAGCCGCCGTGAGGCCCCTTCTTTTCGGTCATCTTCTTGGCGTGCAGCCGGACGCCGCTGGGAATGTTCTTGTTCTTGGCGAGCTCGCGCACCTCCGCGTCGCGCAGCGTGGACATGAAGCGCATCGCGACGGCCATCGGCACCTTCGGGTTCTTCACCAGGGCGAGCTTGACCTGGTGCTGCCGGGTCCATTCGCGCGAGCCCATGATCACCCGCAGCACGTCGTCACTGGTCGTCTTCGACTGCGCGAGGCCCAGGACCTCGGCGTCGGTGATGCGCGGGCTGTTGATGACCGCGAGCTGAACGAGCTTGTTCGGCTCGCGCAGCAGGATGGTGCGCGCCTCCTTGTTGCCCAGCGTCGCCAGCTTGACCTTCTCGCTGACGTTCATCTTCGCGATCCGCTGCGTCAGGTTGAGCCGCTTGCCCTCCTCGAGCGGCTCGCTGCCGGCCTCCTGGTCGGTGAGGATCGCGCCGAACTCTTCGATGAGCGCCTCGGCCGTGTTCGCCTTCGCCTCGAGCGCCTCGGGCGACTCCGGCGGCGCCGGCGGGGCGCCGTTGATGCGCACGTGCGCCTCGACCATCGCCGGGATGTCCGAGAGCACCAGCCCCGAGCGCACCGCGAAGTCGCAAGTCGTGTCGATGATCGCCCGCGAGGCGCTCGGGTTGCCGAGCAGCGCCCTGAGCACCTGCTCTTCGCGCAGGATGCGGAGCTGGTTGCCGGCGACTATCTCGATGATTCGCGTGCTCGAGGTCGCCCCGACGATCCGGGCGATCGTCAGGTCGTGGGCGGCGTTGTTGAGGACGATGTACTCGAGCGCGCCGTCCTTGCCCGTGAGCACCCCGGCAAAGAAGTCGAGGACGCGCGGGTTCTGCCCCTCGTCGCGAAGGCCCACTGAGAGGATCTTGTCGGGCAGGCCCGCCCCGGTCTTGAGCGCCGAGGCCGCGATGCTCGGGTCCGGATCCCCGGCGAGCATCGCCAGGCAGTGGCACATGTCGCTCGGGGCGAGCGGGACCAGGCCCTTGGCCGCCATGCCGCGGATGGGGACCGGCGCGGCCGGGTCTACGTGCTTGCGGAAGTTGGGCGGGAGCCGTTCGGCGCTCAGCGCCGCGACCCCAGGGAGCGGGTCGGCAGCCACGGCCTGCTCGGCCGGCAAGACCATGTCCTGCGGGGCGGTTTCGGGCGACGCGGCGTCGATCGGCGGGCTCAGCGTGGGGTCAGAGGCTTCGCTCATGGATGATCCTCAGTCCGTCTAGTGTGAGAAACTCGTCAACTTCGGAAATTGCCTGCGATTCGGCGGCGATGAGCGGGGCCAGCCCGCCGGTGGCGACGACCTTGGGCCTGCCGCCCATCTCCGCGGCCAGCCGCGCGCACATCCCGTCGACCATCGCGACGTACCCGAAGACCAGGCCCGACTGCAGGGCGGCGACCGTGTTGCGGCCGATGGCCTTCTCTGGCCTCGAGAAGTCAACGCGCGGCAGCTTGGATGTCGAACGGAAGAGCGCCTCCATGCTCACGTTGACGCCCGGGAAGATGGAGCCGCCCAGGTACTCGCCCTTGGCGCTCACCGCGTCGAAGGTCGTCGCGGTCCCAAAATCCACGATGATGAGCGCGCAGCGCCAGCGCTCGTACGCCGCCACCGCGTTCACCACCCGGTCCGCGCCCACCTCGGCGGGGTTGTCGTAGAGCAGCGGCATCCCGGTGCGCACCCCCGGGCCGACGAACAGCGGCTCGCAGCCGAAGTACCGGGAGGCCATGCTCCTGAGCGTGCGCTGCAGCGGCGGCACGACCGAGGAGACGACCGCCGCGCTCACCTCCCGCGGGTCCAGGCGGGCGTGCGTGAAGAGGCTCATGACGAGGAGCCCGTACTCGTCGGCCGTCCGCCGCGGCGCGGTCTCGAGCCGCCAATGGTGCGCAAGCTTGCCGCCGGCGAAGACGCCCAGGGCTGTATTGGTGTTTCCAACGTCAACTGCGAGAAGCATTCCGGCATCAGAGCGCATCGCCGCTCCGGCATCAAGGTCACCGCGCGCTCGCCCTCGCCCCGGGCGGCCGTAGAGGACCCGCTCGTGCTTGACAGGGCAACCGTCGCGTCGATGATAGCCAATCCCCTTCAATCACAGGGAAACTCGAGATGGGACGATTCTTCAACCGAGAGGCAGCCTTCGTGGCGGTCAGCCTCCTCGTCGCCGGGATAGCCATCGGGCTGGCAGCGGGGTTGCGCCCGTGGATAGTCGCGGCGGTCAGCGTCGGGCTCGTCGCGGTGTTGCACTGGCCGCTGACGATGGCTTTCCAGGGCTGGATTCTCGAGCTCTACGTCGAGCACGGCCGGCTCGAGCGCGCGCTCGCGCTCGCCATTGAAATCCGCGACTCCTCGATGCTCAGGCGCGAGCGCCAGAAGGCGATGATCGACGTCGCGCTCGTGCACATCGCCCGCGGCGACTACGAAAACGCCATCAAGAACCTGCGCGGGGTCATCACCACGTCCGAGCGGGCGGCCACCAAGGCGGTCGTTGAAGCGAGCTGGGGCTACAGCCTCTGCCACCTCGGGCGCGACCTCGACCAGGCCGAGGAGATGATCCAGTCGGCGATGAAGAGCGCGCCCGAAGAGCCGCTCTTCATCTACTTCCTCGGCCTGTTGCGCTTCCGGCAGGGCCGATTCGCGGAGGCCAAGGAGCTGATCGAGAAGTCGATCGCCGAGGAGCCCGATTTCAAGCTGCCCTACCCCGGCGAGCGCAGCTTCACCTTGGCCCAGGTGCTCCGGGCGCTGGGCGACCAGGGCGCGGCGCGCGCCGAGCTCGAGAAAGCAAAGGCCGCCTCCGGACGTTTCGGCAAGTTGGCCGCCGAGGAGCTGGCGAAGGTCGCCTGAGCGCAGGCAGGCCGCAGGGGCGAATGCCGGCGTGCCGAAGGAGGCGACAGTGACGCCCTGGTCCGAGAGCGACTCCGAACGCGCGTCGACGGCCGAGCAGCCGGCTTTCCTGCTGTTCGCCGTCTTCCTGCTCCTGCAGGTGACCGCCGCTGCCTTCCTGCAGGTTGCCAGCGTGCCCTTTGGCCTCGTCTTCTCCGAGGTCTTCTTCTTCGCCGCGCCGGTCGTCCTCTGGCTCCTGGCGACGAACCATCGTCCCCTGCGATTTCTGAAGCTCGGCAAGGCGCCCGGCAGGTTGATCGCACTGGCCATCGCCCTCGGCGCGGCCAACTTCCTGCTCGCCGGCGCCATCCAGGCGCTCTGCCGCGGGTTGCTGCCGAGCGTGGCCAAGACCGCAGACCCGCTGCGGCTGTTTCGCGACGCGTCGGCTCCCGAGCTGGCCGCGGTCGTCGTCGCGGTCGGGGTCTTCGCCCCGCTCTGCGAAGAGATCGCCTTCCGCGGCTACCTCCAGACGGTCCTGGGCGCGCGCTATGGGCGGCGGGCGGGCGTGGCGTTGGCCGCCATCCTGTTCTCCCTGCTCCACCTCGACCCTGCCGGACTCCTGGCGCGGGTCGAGCTCGGCGTCCTCTTCGGCCTGCTCGCGCTCTGGTCGGGATCGATCTGGCCGGCCATCGCCGCCCATGCCGCGAACAACCTCATCGCGAGCTCGCTGATGATCGCGGCGCTCGGAGAGCCGCCGCCCACCGGCGCGGCGAACCTCGGCGAGGCGCTGCTCTACGGCGCTCTCTCGCTGGTCGCCACCGCGGCTCTGCTGCTCGCCTACCGCAAGCTCGCGCGGGCGCGCTCCCCCTCGGCCTCCGATGACCAGTCCGCCCAGACCGCCGTCGAAGCAAGCCACGCCTTCGTCCCCGCCCGCGCCCTGCGCGCCGCGCTGGTCACCTTTGGAGTCGCCGCCGTGGCGCTCTTAGTCTTCTTCGCGGCGAGCTGGCGAACCGCGATGCTCAACCTCGCCGACGCGTTCGTCCCCGCCGCCCGCATCGAGGAGCGGCTCGCCGACGCCAGCTTGCGCGACCCGCTCCGGCGGCGCCTCAAGGATGTCCGCGCCCTCGCGCGCCAGGGCGAGGTCGAGCTTGAGCGCTACAGCCAACTTCGAAAGTCGCTGCTCACCGCGGGCGGCAAGGGCCCGAAGGGCCTCGACGCGGAGGCGATCGAGGCCGCGTTCTCGGGCCTTGAAGCGGGGAGATGAGCGCGACGGTCGAGAGTCGAGGGTCGAGAGTCGAGAGGCGACGAGTCGGGACGGCAAGCTGCGTTTGGGCAGAGGCTGGAGCGTGTCGTCGGCAGCGACCAACCTTCGACGCAGCGCGCTTGCCTGCTCGTCCGGCGCTGGCGGTGCCCGCCGAGCGGTTCGCCGCTGCGGTTTCGCCCTCCGCGGCCGCATGCGGGCCGTTCTTGAGGCCGATCGGCCCCCAGGCGGCCTGCAACGGCACTCGGAGCCCGGCGACTGGCTTGGTCGTGTAGTAGCAAGCCTGGCGCACCGGCGGCCTCCTGAGGCCAATTCCGGGCCCCTGGCGGCCTCATCTCCCTTCTTGGGGAGAGCGGACGGTGGCTGACGACGCGGAGCCCCCTGCCCACCGCGGCGAAGACTGGGCCGACCTTCGCGGGCGCGCGCCAGGCGCCTCGTCGCCGCGCGCTTCGGTCAGTGCAGCTCCGCCTCCTCGCCGTCGTCGAGCTCGAGCTGTCCTCCAGGCAGCTCGAGCTTCGCGGTGCCGTCGAGCACCACGACCCGGGCGACGTCCGACAGGTCGAGCGGCAGGGTCAGCTCGGTCGCAAACGCCGTCGCCCGGTCCTGAAACTCGACGACGACGTCGCCCTTCGCCACCACGAGCTTTCGCTTCCCGTCGCCCTCGGCGAGCGGACGGCGCAGCGCGTGGACGTAGCGCTTGTCGAGGACCCACGGGGGCGGCGGCGCGGCGTGTGCCGGGCGCTCGCTCCCTTGGGCCCCGGTGCCGCCGGGAGTGAAGAAGTAGGCCATGCCCTTGGCCGTGTCGTTGTCCTGCGTCGGCAACCCCTTCCCGCTCTCGACCGGCTCGTAGCGCGCGGTCGTCAGCAGCGGACCGACCTCGCGCCGCTCGGCCTTGTCGGTCACCCGGTAGACGCTCCGCTTCTCGGCGGGCTTGACCGAGAGCGCCTTGACGCGGCTCATCGCGTGCTCTCCCTCGCCGAGCACGACGAGCATGCCGTTGAGCCCTTCGAGCACTGCGCGCGAGTTGTCCGCAAGCGCGAGCCTCGCGTCGTCGGTCAGCGTCATCCCCGGCCTGGCCGAGCGCCGCCAGGCCTCGCCGCGGCGCACCTGGCCCGAGCCCTTCAGCGCGAAGAGCCCCGCGACCGGCCTGCCCGTCTCCTCCTTCTTGCAGGCGACGGCCAGCAGCGCGGCCGCGAGCACGAAAACTCCGATGGGACGCTTCATGGGAATCCCTGGACGCGGTCTCGCGGCCCGACCACCGGCCTCGCCGCGCTCGCCGCCGGCCTCACGCCGGCGGATGAAGGGGCAGCTCTAGGGTGAACTTGGCGCCCGAGAAGTTGCGCCCCATCTCCGGTTGCGCCTTCGGCGGGCTCTCGACCACCAGCCGGCCGCCGTGTGCTTCGGCGATCTTGCGAGCCACCGGCAAGCCCAACCCGACGACCGCCGTGTGCCGGACGCCCTTTGGGAAGTGGAAGGGCTCGAAGATCTTCTCCTGCTCCTCCGGCGCCAGGCCCGAGCCCTGGTCGTAGACCGAGATGCGCACCTTGCCGTCGGCCGGGACGATTTCGGCGAGCACCTCGCCGCCCGGCGGCGAGGCGTTTATCGCGTTCTCGAGCAGGTTGCCGACAGCCTGCGTGAAGCGCGTCGAGTCGGCGACCAGAGAGACGTCGTGCCGCGGCGCCAGCAGCGTGATGTGGACGTGCTTGGGCTTGGCCATCGAGAGCTGCATCTCCTCGACGAGCTTCTCGGCGACCTTCACCGGGCTTATCGGCTCGGCGCGCACCCGGTAGTGGCCAGTCTCGAGGACCGCGAAGTCCGAGAGGTTGTCGATGGTGCGCGAGAGGCGATCGGCGCTCTGCAGCATCGCCTCGAGCACCTTCTTCTGCCGCTCGTTGAGCGGCCCCAGCTTCTCGCTCTGGAGGATCTTCAGGTAGCCGGCGAGCGGCGTGAGCGGGGTCGACAGCTCGTGCGAGATCGCCTGCACGAACTCGGTCTTGAACTCATCGACGCGCTGCAGCCGCTCGCTGGTCGCCGCCAGCTCGCGCACCTTCGCCTCGAGCTTCTCGACGAGCGACTGCGTGAGCACCCGCAGGTAGCGCCGCTCGTCGCTGGTCCGCAGCTTGTCGCGCTTGCCGGCGAGGTACTCGCGCACTTGTCCGGGCAGCGCCGCGAGATCCGGCGGGCTGGGAATCGTCCCGTCACAGCCGGCCGAGAGCGCCACCCCGCGCTCGTCGCCGGGCTTGCCGATGGCCACGATGGGCAGCCCTTCGAGCCCCAGGCGCCGCAGCGTGCTGGCGACCTCCGAGCCGTCGAGGTCGGGCAGGTGCAGATCGACCAGCAGTAAGTCGGGCCTGCTGGCCGTGGCCGCCTCGATGCCCGCAAGGCCGTTGCCGACCTCGAGGACCTCGAAGCCGGCTGCACGCAGGGTGTTCGCCATCTTGGCGCGCTCGTCCACCTCGTCCTTGACGAGCAGGATGCGAGGAGTCCGCCCGCCCGCTGCCAGATCGGCCATGAATTCTCCCGCAAGCAGTTCCGCCCCGGCCCGACTTGAGAGGGCGGTCTCTTCGGAAACGGTGGGGCGAGGGGCCTACTCGTGCACCCGCCGCGCCCGGGTTGTTCGGAGCGGAAAAGTATAGCCGTCGGCCCCGACGGGGGGAAAGTTTCGGCCTCTTCCCAGACCGCCCGAAGACCGGCCCTCGCTGAGACGCGCTGGGCGCCGGAATTCGGGCTCTTGGCGCGTGTCAATTTGCGATTTCCACAGACTATCCACACGCGTGTGGATCTCGCGGCGCGGACGGGCCGCGCACTGGTAAACACTCGGCCGGGCCTCGTGCTCAAGCTCCAAGTGCCCGATTCTCCTGGCGTACTCCAGACAACTGCGCAGCAGTCGACACCTTGCCGCGCCGCTTTCGCGCCTTGCCGACCCGCGGCGGTTGTCCAGGTGTGGAAAACCTGTGGAAACCCGGGACACCCCTCCGAGCTGGCCGCGAGCAAGCCCGGAAATCGGGCACCTAGCCTAGGCTTGCGACGTGAACCAGCCCTTCAGCAGCCGCTCGAGGCTTTCGGCGGTGTTCAGGTCAGGGTCATCCAGGACCCGCTCCATCAGATAGCGCATCGCGTGTCCCACCTGCGGGCCGCGGGGCAATCCGAGAAGATCCATAATCCGACGCCCGTCGATGGCCAGCTCACCGGGCGCCAGCGCGGGGTTCTTGGCCAGGACCTCGGCAACGCGCTGTTCGAGCTCGTCGATGCCCCGCAAGAGCGCCTCGTCGCCCAGCGCGCTCGCCTGGCAGCGGCCCAGGGCGATGAGCGGGGCGACCAGGTTCCGGCCGACCGCAGCGAGCCCGCGCCGCAGCTCCGCGTCGTCCGCGTACCGGCTCAGCGCGAAGCCGCGGTGCTTCACGAGCAGGTCCACCTGCTCGATCACCTTGAGCGGATAACGCAGCCGGTCGAGCACCGCCTCGACCCGACTCAAGCGCTTGGGCAGCTTCGCGGGCGCGGGCCCAAGCTCGATGTCGTGGAGCAGCGCCGCCAGCCGCAGCTCGAGCTCGACCGGAGCTCGGTCAACACGCGCGAGCGTCAGCTCGAAGGCGTCCCTGCCCTGCTCCTCGATACCGTCGAGCGCCGCGACCTCGGGCAGGATGCGCGCCAACAAGCCGGTCTCCCGCAGCAGCGCCACGCCGCGGGCCGGATGGCCACCGACGAGCAGCCGGGTCAGCTCTTCGCGCACCCGCTCCTGCGCGACCTTGGCGAAGGTCTCAATCGTCTTCGGGATGGCCTCGCGGGTCGCGGTCTCGATCTCGAAGTCGAGCACCGAGGCGAAGCGGACGGCCCGCAGCGGGCGAAGCCCGTCCTCGCTGAAGCGCTTCAGCGGATCGCGAACGCAGCGCACGAGCCGCCGGGCGAGGTCTTCGCCGCCGCCGAACGGATCGATCAGCGTCTTCGTCTCCGGGTCGAAGGCCATCGCGTTGATGGTGAAGTCGCGCCTCGCAAGGTCTTCGACGATGTCTTCGATGAAGAAGACCGAGTCCGGGCGCCGGCCGTCGCGGTACTCGCCCTCGCCGCGGAAGGTGGTGACTTCGATCGCCGAATCCCCGATGAGAACCGTCACCGTGCCGTGCTTGATCCCGGTCGGAATCACCCGGCGAAACAGCTTGGCTACGACCTCGGCGCGAGCGCTGGTGGCGACGTCGTGATCCTTCGCCTCCTTGCCCAGGAGCCGGTCGCGGATGGAACCGCCGACGAGGTAGGCCGCATAGCCGGCCCGACGAAGCGTACGCAGGACGAAAAGAATCTCGTCCGGGAACCGGGCCGAGGCGAGAGACGGCGGCGCGGGGATGGCAGGCGGCTGGCTCAAGACACAAACACGAAGGGGCAGAGACCTTGAGGTATCTGCCCCCGCGAAAGCGGCCCCGGCGCGACTCGAACGCGCGGCCTACGGTTTAGGAAACCGCCGCTCTATCCTGCTGAGCTACGGGGCCAAGGGTTGCCGGCAGAGGTACACCAACGCCCCCCCGCCTCGCAAGAGAAAGAACCGGTCGAAGCTCGCGGGACCGAGGCCGAATCGCGCCCTCCGTAGTCCCCGATCTGAGGCGCAGCCCGAGCGTAGGCCGAGCTTGCGAGGCCGAAGTCGAGCGCCTGTCGAGGCCACCCCGGGCTCGTCGCCGGTCCCGTAGCCGAATCTGACCTCGCACCGAGGTAGCTGCGGGTCTAGGAGCCCGGCTCCGCCAGCGGCTCTCATCGATTCGCGCGGTCTTGGCACCGCCCCTTCGCGCCGAGGGGCCGGAGGGCATCGACCTTCGCCCGCGCTGCGCGGGCGGTCGGGGGCCGCGATCTTGGTCGAATGGGTTTCCGCTTGCTCGCTCGGAGAGTAATGTTCAATCCAGACGCTCTGGAGATTGGAGCACGCGATGAGCCGCAAGCACCTGCCGGTGATTCTCCTGTCGTCTCTCCTCGCTGTCGCCTGCAGCGACGAGATTGAGGAGATCTGCGAAACCATCGAGGACTGCGAATTTGGCGTAGACGAGACGACCTGCATCAACACGATAGGCTTCTACGTCTACACCGCCGAGTGCCTGGAGATCATGCGCGGGGCCACGTGTGACTCTCACCGCACGATGGACTACTGGCCCAACTGCTGGGAGCCCTGTAGCGCCGGCGAAAAACCGCAGTGCGATGGCGACTTCATTAATACCTGCGACGAAAACGGCCTCAGGGTCAGGGTCGACTGCCAAAAGGCCTGCGAAGCCTCCAATATGCCCTACGGCGGCGGCTGCGGAGTGGTGTCGCCCACGGGAGACGAGGTGTCCGACGACGGAGAAGATGTGTGCTGGTGCGTCCACTATTACCGGTGATGATGACGGCGCGCCTCGGCGGCGGCGCACGTCCTGAACCTTTCGCCGCACCTCCTCGGCCCATCTCGTCTGACGCCGCTCCGCTCTCCAGGTAGCGTTCGACGGGCGCGCTCAAGCTCGAAGAACCGGGCTGTACCGAGCGAAAGTCGAGCGCGAGCCCAGCGACCGCCTCGATGCCGTCGCGCTCGCCACCGCCAGCTCACCCGAGTGCGCCGAGCGCCTCCTCGCCGCCGCGCCGCTCGGCGATGAGCCTCGATGCCTGAGCGACCGCATCGGCGACCGCCCCATCCCCATCGTCCGCGCGGACGCGAGCGTCGAAATCGCCGAGCCTGCGCTCGATCTCGTCGGCCGCGTCCTCGCGGACCGCGACGATCCACAGCCGGGCGCGCTCGGCCTCGCTGGGCGCGAGCAACGCGGGCAGGTGTCCCTCTCCCCTGCCCTCGAGCCTCCCGAGCTCATCGACGATCACCACGTCCGCACCCGCCCGCGCCCTGTCGATGCGCTCGCGGGCCCAAGACCATCCGGCCGCGTCGAAGACGAAGCCGTGCCCCTCCGGCGCGCGGGACGCGAAGGGGCGTTCCTCTCCGCTCGACACCTCTTGAAGCCGATAGTCGAGCGCGCGGCCCGCCTCGCGTCGGGCGAGCTGCACGATCCCGGCAACGGCGAGCCCCTGATCCGCGAGCTGCCTCGCGGCGCGAAGCACCGTCGTCGTCTTCCCGGCGCCCGGGGCGCCGACGACAGCGAGGACGGGCGGGCGCGCGCGATTGCCCGCGATCTCCCCGGCCAGCCTCGCGCTCTCGCCGACGACTTCGACCGCGAGATCGAAGACCCGGGCCAGCCGGCGCCCCTCTCCTCGCCCGGGAAGCTGCGCCCGCGCGTACGCCAGTCGATCCTTCAGCCCTGGCAACAGGGCGAACGCCGCCGTCAGGGCGCGGCCCAGCCGCGTCAGCCCAACCTTCTCGA
Source organism: Myxococcales bacterium (assembly GCA_050942745.1). GTDB lineage: Bacteria > Myxococcota > Myxococcia > Myxococcales > UBA5297 > UBA10939. The sequence goes on along the minus strand of JBMNNX010000049.1, from coordinate 17,996 downwards.
AGACTCGCTCGAGGTGGTCGCGCCGCAGAGTCGTGCTCGCCCACGAGGTGAGCCCGAAGACGAAGGCGCCGCGCACGACCATCAAGAGCCCCGCCTCGAGCCCGGCCAGCGAAACCGGAACGCCTAAGACCCGAACGTCCGACTTGCCGAGCAGGACTCCGCTGGCGAGGGCGAGCGCGAGCGAGAAGCCCCAGAACTTCGGCATCCACAGCCGGCGCAGGCTCCGGGGCGAGAACGCCCAGAGCAGCCCCAGCCAGATTCCGAGCGAGGCAGCCGACCAGCCGAGCGAGCCGCCGAGCTGCAGCCCGATGCAGCCGGCGGAGGCGAGGCTCAACCCAATGCGCCGCGCCTTTCCGGCGGCCTCCGGCGTCCGATCCGTCCTCTCCGCGCGGCCCGTGCCCGCGAAGTCGTTTCGGGCTTCTGCGCCCGACCTTGCCGACGCAGGCTCTGGCCGCAGCGTCGCGCCGGCCGGAGCCTCGGCCAGGCGCGCCCGGCTCTTCTGCCCGAGCGACCGGCCGAGGGCGCCGGCGGCCGCGCCCATCGCCGCGAGGACGGCCAACGCGGCCGCGAGCACCCACCAGGCCTGCCGCTCGATTCCCAGCAAGTGCCCCGCTTTGCGCAAAGCCGCGAGGTAGAGCTCGAGCACCGTGCCGCCATAGAAGACGTACTGGGTCACGAGTTTCTGGAACGCGGCGAATCCCACGCACAGCGCGCCCGCGGCCATGCCGGACCCGAGCGCGCGCGGCGCCACCAACAGCGCGAGCTCGACGAGCACCGCCTCGGTCGCTATCCCCACCATCGGACCGAGGATGACTCCCCCCGGCGAGACCGACTTGCAGAGCGCGGCGACGATGCCCGTCGCGAGCGTGACGCCGCGCGCGGGAAAGAGCTGCCGCTGGGCGATGAGCAGCACCGCTCCCAGCGCCGCCAGCAGCGTCCCCGAGAACGGGAGCCGCAGCGAGTGAAGGAACGAGCCCAGCGTGATCTCTATGGTCCCCCACAGCGCGCCGAACGCCGTCACCTGAGCCCAGAAGAGGTCGGCTTCGCGGCTAGTTGGGGGCGGAGTCATCGTCGGGCACCGGACAGGCGCGCCACTCTGCCAAGCGAGGCGGCCGGTCGCAAGGCGCGACAGGCCCGCGCGCTCAGCACGGATCCGGGCAGGGCTTCGAAAAATCGACCGCGTGCGCCTCGGGCTGCGCCGCGTCGATGGGGAAGGTCACCGTGAAGGTGCTGCCCTTCCCTTCGCTGCTCTCGACGGTGATGCGCCCGCCGTGCGCTTCGACGATGCGCCGGGTGACCGACAGCCCGAGCCCGACGCCGGGAATCCCCTCCGGCGCGGTGCTCGAGCGGCGGAACGGCTGGAAGATGGTGTCCAACTCCTCGGCCGGGATGCCCATCCCCGGGTCCGAGACCCGGATGCGCGCCGAGCACGCGTCGCGCTCGATAGCGACCCGCACCATGCCTCCGTCCGGCGAGTACTTGATGGCGTTGCTCAGCAGGTTGTTGAGCACCTGCGAGACGCGCAGCGGATCGACCAAGACCGGCAGGCGCTCGGGCGCCGTCAGCTCGATGCGGTGGCGCTCGGCCGAGCTGCCGAACAGCTCGACCGCCTCCGCGGCGAGCGCGCGAAGGTCGGTCGTCTCGCGCCTCAGCTCGAGCCGGCCCGCCTCGATGCGCGTCGAGTCGAGGAGGTCGCCGACCATGCGATCGAGCCGCTCGACCTGTCGCGAGAAGAGCGCGGAGAGCTCGCGGGCACGCTTCTCGGTCGGCGCCGAGCGCCCGGGTGCGAGCAGGCGGGCCGCGCCCTTGAGCGCGGTGAGCGGGTTTCGCAGGTCGTGCGCGACGCCGCTCAGGTAGCGGAGCTGCGCCTCGCGGTTGCGCGCGAGGGCGGTCGCCATCTCGTTGAAGGAGCGCGTGATCTCCCGCAGGTCGCGCGTGCCTGCCTCGGGCGCCGGCCGAAGGCGACCGTGAGCGAACTCGAGCATCGCCTTCTTCAAGGAGAGCAACGGCCGGAAGACGTACGCGCGCTCCGCGCGGATGACCACCGCGAGCGTGGCCATCAGCAGCCCCAGGATAGTGAGCGCGGTAACGGCCGCGGCGTGGCCGAACTGGGCCTGCTTGTGCGCCTCGGCCGAGAGCGCGAGATCGAGATCGATGAGCCGGTCGGTCGCCGTGAAGGCGACGTCGTAGGCCTCGTTGAGCGCGCGCAGGGCGAGCAGCGGCGAGACCTCGGCCGTCTTCTCGACCTGCCCGTAGACCGCCAGATAGTTCACGAGCGCGCGCTCGACCTTCTCGAGCGCGCGGGCCTCCGGCTCTGCGAGCGAGCCGCGGTGCGTCAGCTCGACATTGCGCTCAAGCCTGCGCTCGAAGCTCTTGGTGTCGCGAAGCCGCGCAGGCTTCGCCTCGGGGCCGGCGAGCAGGCTCAAGCCGGCTAGCTGGTGGTAGCGCAGCAGGTCGGCCTGGATATGCTCGGCCGCCCGGACGCGCTCGATGGCCAGGCTCATGCCGTGGTTCAGCTGCCGGAAGTGGCTGACGTAGCCGACCAGCGTGATCACCGCCGCCAGCGCGAGCACCGCGGAGATTCCGGCCGCCAACACCACGAACCCTCGGAGGCTGAGCCTTCCGAAGAGGCCGTTCTTCGCTGTCGTCGTCTCGTCGCTCATGCAGGCGCGCCCTCGGGCACCGTGTAACGCGCCTCGCAAAGAAACCTTCCCCACCGGAAGGAGCGCGGCGTGGGGGGAGGACCACAGTGCCCCGGACAACGGAGCGCCAGCCTTCGTGCTGGCGCTTCCCCGGCCTCCGCGGGCCATCGAGGGCTCGGAATCGACGAGGATGTTCGCGAGACCGGAGCGCCAGCCTTCGTGCCAGCGCTTCCCCGGCTTCCGCGGGCCATCGAGGGCTCGGAACCGACGAGGATGTTCGCGAGACCGGAGCGCCAGCCTTCGTGCTGGCGCTTCCCCGGCCTCCGCGGGCCATCGAAGGCTCGGAATCGACGAGGAGGCACGCAAGACCGGAGCGCCAGCCTTCGTGCTGGCGGCCTCCGCGGGCCATCGAGGGCTCGGAATCGACGAGAAGGTTCACGAGACCGGAGCGCCAGCCTTCGTGCTGGCGCTTCGCCGGCCTCCGCGGGCCATCGAGGGCTCGGAATCGACGAGGAGGCACGCGAGACCGGAGCGCCAGCCTTCGTGCTGGCGCTTCCCCGGCCTCCGCGGGCCATCGAGGGCTCGGAACCGACGAGGATGTTCGCGAGACCGGAGCGCCAGCCTTCGCACGGGCGCTCCGCATTCGCCCCTCCGACCGTCTTGACGGAGAGCCGGCCGACAATCGCCTCTGCGCCCCCGCCCGCGCGCCGCGAGAGCGAGCCTGCTGGCCGCTCGCTCCTCCTCCACGCCCTCGGAGCATTGGCGCATTCCGGCTCAGCGCACCTTAGCTTCAACCTGTACCGAATGGGTGAGCCCCTCACGGGGGCCAAGGGAGGGATGCATGAAGCTCGTATTCGCGAGCGCGCTGGCGCTACTGCTGATCGGCGCGCCGTCATACGCGCAGGACGACGTCCAAGGACCCGATATCCAGACGGTCCCGCAGCAGCCCAACGACCAGACGACGCCGCAACCCCAGGACCAGCCCGCGCAACCAGGCGAGCCGACCGAGCCGGGCGTCGGCAGTCCGGGCGAGCAACAACCACAACCGCAGCCCATGCCTCCGGACCAGCCGACCGATCCGACCATGCCGCCAGGCGAGCAGCCGGGCGTCGGCGGGCCGGGGCAACAACCCCAGCCGTTCCCGCAACAGCCTCCGACCGACCAAACCATGCCGCAAGAGCCGCAGCCTGGGGTCGGTGGCGCGGGCGACCAACAACAAGCCTGCCCCTGCCCGAACTGCCGGATGGGCCCGGGCATGCGCGGCGCGATGATGATGATGGGGCCGATGGGCTTCGGCCCGCGGCTCGGGCAAATCGCCGACATCAGCGTCGAGAACACGCGCGACGGCGCGGTGATCCGCTTCCGCGCCAAGGAAGGCCAGCCGGCCGACGAGGTTCAGAGCCTGGCGCGCGCGCTCGGAAGCCACTACGAGGCGATGGGCGTCCAGATGCAGCAGGCCGAGCAGCGGCTGCAACAGCAACAACAGCAGCAGCAACCGGCTCAGCAGTAGCCGAGCCGCTCCCGCAAGAAGCTCGCCCGGCGGCCGTTATCAGCCGCCGGGCGGCTTACTGCCGTGCTACGTCCCCATCCTGCACTCGCCCGCGCCGTCACCCGGGCCAAAGCCGCGACCGTGCTTGCCGTGGCGCCGCTGCTTGGGGCCATCTTCCATCCGCTTGATGAGCTCGGCGCGCTGCTCCGGGGTCAGGACCTGCAGCAGCGCCAACCGATGATCGACCCGCGCGACGCGCAGCTCCCTGCGCAGCCGCAGGATCTCCTCCTGCTTCGCCAGGATGGCGTTGCGGTCCGGGGCGTCGGCCATCCAGAGCGTCCGCAGCTCGGCCTTCTTGGCCTTGACCATCTCGCGCACCGGCGCGGCCCGCTCGGCCATCTCGGCGCGCATCGCCTTGATGCGCTCGCGCTGCTCCGGCTGCAGGTCGAGCGACGCGAGCCCGCGGCCCCAATGGCCTTTGCCGTGGCCCTTCGCCTGGGCGGCGAAGGGAATGGCGAGCGCTGCGGCCAGGGCTAGTCCGATGAGTCCTCGCTTCATGGGTTTCCGTCCTTTCTCGGTGAGTTCGCAGGCCAAGACACACCCGAGTATTGGCGAGTTAACTCTCGGCGTGCGACGCGCCGAAGCTCGCGCGTCGCCCTCCGCCGGGCCGAAGTGCCCGAGCGCGCTTCGGAGAACCCGTTGTCGAGCACGGCGCCCGACACGGCCCGAACCACGGGGGCGGCGCGATACCGGAAGGACTGCCGTTCCTTCGGCCGTGAGCTGCATCGAGCGCGGGCGTGCGGCGCCGCCTTGCAGGCGGCTGTCGCGAAATCAGGAGTCAGCGGCGAGTCTGTTGGGGCGGCCCGTCCGACCGCCGGAGAGCCGGCCGCGCGCTAGGCATCCCGACCAGGCCACGACTATGGGCTCGGACCGCACGACACGTCCCCCGAAAAGGGCTCGACCATGGTCTGCGACGCGCGACAGGCCCCCCGAAAGGGGCTCGACCATGGTCTGCGACACGCGACAGGCCCCCCGAAAGGGGCTCGACCATGGTCTGCGACGCGCGACAGGTCCCTCGAAAGGGGCTCGACCATGGTCTGCGACACGCGACAGGTCCCCCCGAAAGGGGCTCGACCATGATTTGAAACCCGCGACAGGTCCCCCGACAACGGCGCAACCATGGTCTGAAACCCGCGACAGGTCCCCCGACAACGGCGCAACCATGGTCTGCGACCCGCGACAGGTCCCTCGACAACGGCGCAACCATGGCCTGGAAGCCGCGACAGGTCCCTCGACAACTGCGCGACCATGGTCTGAACCCCGCGACAGGTCCCTCGACAACGGCGCGACCATGGTCTGAAGCCCGCGACAGGTTCCTCGACGACGGCGCGACCATGGTCTGAAACCCGCGACAGGTCCCTCGACGACCGCGCGACCAAGGCATGGGAGAGCGCGAAGGGGACCCGACCAGGGCCCGACCATCCCTTGAGCTCGCTCGAACCGTCTTCGCTCCCGGCGATCTCCTCGCCAACGGTTCGCGAGCCCCCCACTCGTCCCCGCCCCGACCACCACGACGCTCTCCCATTAGTGTCCGCGTACTCTTTGCCGTCTCAACCGCTCCGCCTGCCGGCGCCGGCGGACCGTGGGCGCCGCCCATTGCTTGGTCGCCCCCGGCTGGCGATGCCTCGACGCGCCTTCCTCGTCCTGCCCTTCGCCTCTCCTTCCCCAGAAAGACGAAGCGCATTGCCGCTGCCGAGCGGGCCAGCGGGCAACGCGCGGTAGTAGCTCGTCCGGCCGTCGTGGCCTCAGCAGGCCGCGAACAAGCGTTCGAGCTCCAGGTCGCCGGCGACCGCGGCGCGAATCATCCGCTTGCAGGCCTCCCAGGCCGCCTTCTGGGCGGCGACCGCCTCGGCCTCGAGCCCCCCGGCCTCGGGTGCGCTAAGGCTGAGGGTGGCGCTGCCGAGGAGGGCGACGTGGGCGTCGGCGTTGCTGCTGAGGGCGATGAGCCGGTCGCGGCCGAAGCCGCGGGCCTCGAGCGCCGCGACGATGGGCGCGCGCTCCGCCTCGAGCAGCGCCTTGGAGAAGTGCGAGATCTCCTGCACGTGGCTCAGGCGGTCGTTGCGCACGACGCGCTCGCGCTTTGCCGCCGAGTCGGCCGAGTCCGCGGTGTTGGAGCCGTCGCCCTGCGCCGGCGCCGAGGTCGCGGTGGCCGGGCGCAGGCGGTAGCGTTCGAAGCTGACGCTGGTGAGCCAGGCCGCGTGGCTCGCCGTCTCCGGGTTCGCCTCCAGGTCGCGGATCACCGCGGGCATGCGGCTGCGCAGCGCGTCGTCCTCCTCGACGACCGCCCGCCACTTGGTCGCCGCGGTCCCGAGGGCGACGCGCTGATTGGCGAGATCGGCCTGCTGCTCGCGGTCGTAGCGCTCGGCGAGCTCGCCCTGGTTCTGGATTTCCACGAGGTCGGCGAGGAGCAGGCCGCTGCGGGCGACGCGATCGGCGTGGACCGGCTCCTGCAGCTTCTTGGCAACGATTCGGCGAGTGCTGACGCGCGCGGTGAACCTGCAATTGCTCGACTGCTTCTTGGCCATGATGCCTCCGTCGTAGTTGGGGTGTTCAGCGCGGGGCAGCATCGGCTGGCCGATTCTTGGGGGCTAGAGGCTCGGGAGGTGGATCGGTCGGCAGTGGGCGGTATTGGACAGTCGGGGGCGTGTACTGCGCCGTGCCCTACAGCCTCTCGAGGAGCTGATCGACGAAGACCGCTGACAAGAAGACGAGGCGAAGGTTCCCCGACCTTCGCACTCAGGCCATCTACGATCGCGAGAAGGCGATCATGGAGCTCACCGAAGCGGTCGTGCGCGCGATGAAGGCGCAGAACCTGACTGGCGCGGAAGTCGCGAAGCGGCTCGGCAAGAGCAAGGCTGCCGTCACACAACTGCTCCAGGGCCCGAACTCTCGCTTCGGGACCGCTGCAGAGCTCGCGCTGGCCGTTGGCCTGCACTTCCACGCCCGGTGCGAGGAGGACGATGAGGGCTCCGTCCTAGTCGGCCGAGCGGCAGAGAGCGAGACCAGCTTCGAGGCCGCCGTCGAAGCGGCCTCCGGCAACACCCTGGGCCCTTAGGTGTTCACGGAGACCGCCTCCGAGCTGCGTCGCGGGCCGGAGGTGAACCGGACTAGCGCCGGCAAGTCAAAGCGTGCGGCCCGGTCCGAAAAGCTTCCTCTCAAGATGGCGGGCGAGGTCGCCAACGCCGTCGATCTCGACTCGGTAGCGCTGCGGGCGTGGTCGGCCGAGTTCATCGAAGACGGAATCGCGCCGCCTTCGCTGAAGGGCAAGAACGAAGTCAGTGCCGAGCACTCGACGCGGCACCACCACGACCAGGAGCGCGGGCTTCTCGATGTGCTCGTGAGCTTCCAGCTCACTGCTCGCGACGCCGCCCGCCGGGGTCGCGAGCGCGTCAGGATCCGGTGCGATCTCGCGCTGCGCTACTCCTTCAAGTCGCACCTGGAGGTCACGGAGGAGCACCTCACGCACTTCGCGAACCTGAACGGAGTGGCCAACGCCTGGCCCAATCTGCGAGAGACCGTCCAGACGACGACCAAGCGAATGGGCCTGCCTCCGCTCGTGTTGCCGGCGTCTCGAGTCAGCAAACCCGCGAGCCCCAAGATACAGGCCGCGCTTCCGGCCGACTAGCGAGCTCCTGCCCGACCCTGCTCCGGAAGACCCGCTCGCGATGCCATGGCAGGCAACGCCGGTGGCGTGGGCATGGGCTCTCCCGGGCCTCATGCACCTCCGCTCCGGAAGACCTCCCCGAAGAAGCTCTCGACCGTCGGAAGGCGCACCCAGAGCGCGCCGGAGAGCGCCGAGAGACGCGCCCGCGGCACCAGCAAGCCGCGGCTGTTGCTGTCCGCGCCCTGCGTGTGGACCGAGCGAAACCCGCCGCTCGCGAGAAAAGCGCGCAGCGCTTTCACCTCGACCAGCAGCGCTTCGTCGCCGTCGCCAAGCACGTGGCACCACCAGTCGGCAGTCGTGGACATGACGCCCGAGGGACAGCGCTGACGCGTATTCTCGACCTCGAAGTAGAGGTTGCCCGTCTCCCCTGCGCGCTTGTCCCACTTCACCTCGACGTGCAGCTCCGGCTTGCCCGGCGGCTGGACCTGCAAGTCGTAGCGCCCGTCGCAGAATCCGATGCGCACCAGGTTGCCGCGCAACATGAAGTAGAGCGCCACGCGCAGCTCGTTGTAGTGGCCCTCTCGAAGCTGGGCCGCGAAGCACTCAGGGGTGTTTTGAAGCGGCATGGCGCGAGCCTACTCGGCGCGGGCGAGCTCGGTGATTCGGATTTGGAGCCGAGAGGTTCGGCGCAAGAGGCACAGCCGGATGAGGCCGTGCCTCACGCAGGCGGCTGCCGCCCAGGGCACCGAAGAGGCCGCCGTTCCCACGTCCATCCACCGCGAGGCAACGCGCGGCGCGCCCTGAGCGCGCCGAAGACAACCGCGGCGCAGTCTGCCAACGACCGTGAGTGAACGCGCGCCCGCGGCCCGCCCGCCGCTGCTCTCGACCGGCCCCGCTCCCCACCTCCGGCCGCGCACCAGCCTGCCGAGGCGGCGCCGCCCCCGCCCGCACCGTCGAAAAAAGCCGCCTGCCACCTACTTGACACCTCATTTCGCTTGGTTAGCTTGCGACGCCTCCTGTGCGCCGTTCGCGCGCCCGGGACCATTTGGACAGCCACACTGCAGGGAATAGAACGCCGCTTTCCTTGTTGGGTGGGCCCTTCCCTGCCCCACTCCCGGGGCAGGATTCGACCGGAGTGAACATGGCGGACGCTGAAACCACCCCCATGGTGGAGGCCAGGTCGCTGTCGAAGCGCTATGGGCAGACCCGGGCGCTGACCGACCTCTCCTTCAAGATTTCTCGGGGCGAAGTCGTGGGCTTCCTCGGGCCGAACGGTGCCGGCAAGACCACGACGATGAAGATCCTCACCGGCTTTCTGCGCCCGAGCGCGGGCAAGGCGCTCGTCGGCGGCATCGACGTCGCCGAGGACCCGCTGGCGACCCGCAGCCGCATCGGCTACCTGCCGGAGAGCGCGCCCCTCTACAACGACATGATGGTGCTCGACTTCCTCGAGTACGCCGCCGAGCTGCGCGGGGTGCCGCGCGAGGGCCGGCGCGACAAGCTCAAGGCCATCTGCAAGCGTTGCGGCCTGCTCGAGGTGCTCGGCAAGGACATCGGCCACCTCTCCAAGGGCTATCGCCAGCGCGTCGGGCTCGCCCAGGCCATCGTCCACGACCCCGACCTCATCATCCTCGACGAGCCGACCAGCGGCCTCGACCCCAACCAGATCGTCGAGATCCGCGAGCTCATCAAGGACCTGGGCCGCGAGAAGACGGTCATCCTCTCGACCCACATCCTCCCCGAGGTCCAGGCCACCTGCGGGCGCATCATCATCGTCGCCGACGGTATGCTGGTCGCCGACGACACGCCCGAGAAGCTCGCCGAGCGCGAGAGCGGCGCGGTCATCCGCCTGGTGGTCAAGAGCCGCAAGTCGACCCCGCCGGACGTCGAGGCGGTGCGCAAGCTGTTCGAGGCGACCCCCGGCGTGCGCTCGGTCAACCCGGCCGACGGCGAAGGAGGCGCGACCCTCGGCTTCCGCGTGCTCACCGCCGGCCAGGACGATCCTCGCGAGGCGCTCTTCTCGACCGCCGTCTCCAACGAGCTCGTCCTTCTCGACCTGCACCGCGAGCACATCTCGCTCGAAGACACGTTCCGCCGCTTGACCCGCGGTGAAGGAGGCGCCCATGCCTAAGGTGCTCGCCATCGCCCGTCGCGAGATCCGCAGCTACTTCGACTCACCCATCGCCTACATCGTGGTCACCGCGTTCCTGCTGGTGGCCGGGTGGATGTTCTTCAGCGCCCTGTTCCTGATGGACCGGGCCGACCTGCGCGGTCTGTTCCACCCCTCGCCCTTCTCGCCCTCGATGCTGCTCGTCATCCTCGCGCCGGCCATCACCATGCGGCTGGTCTCCGAGGAGCGAAAGACCGGCACCTTCGAGCTGCTCACGACGATGCCGGTGACCGACTGGCAGGTGGTGCTCGGCAAGTTCCTGGCCGGCTTCGCGCTGGTCGCCACCGCCCTCGGCCTAACGCTCGCCTACGCGGTCACCGTCGCCGCCATGGGCGATCTCGACTGGGGTCCGGTCGTCTCGGGCTACCTCGGCACGCTGCTCTTCTCGGCGACCCTGCTCGCCATCGGGCTGCTCTGCTCGACGCTGACCGACAACCAGATAGTGGCCTTCATCATCGGTTTCGTGGTCTGCGCCGCGCTCTACTTCGTCTACTGGCTGCAGTTCTTCCTGCCCAGCTCGATAGCGCCGGTCGTCGAGTTCATCTCGACCACCTCGCACCTCGAGAACATGGCCCGCGGCGTCATCGACAGCCGCGACGTCCTCTACTACCTGACCTTGACTGGCGGCGCGCTGTTCCTCGCCGAACGCGCCCTGACGCGCCAGCACGCCTAACGGAGCGAAGAGAGCCATGAGCAAGACCAAGGCAATCAACGCCACCATCCTCACCGCCGCGGTGCTCGGCAGCCTGGTGCTCGTCAACATCATCAGCGCCGGTCTGTTCGGCCGCCTCGACCTGACGCGCGACAGCGAGTTCACCCTCAGCGACGCGACCCGCGACACGCTCGAGGCGCTGCGCGACCCGGTCACCATCCGCGCCTACTTCAGCAAGGACCTGCCGCCTCCGCAGGCGGCCCACGCCCGCTTCGTCAAGGACCTGCTCGAGGAGTACTACGCCGAGGGCGACGGCAAGGTGCGGTACGAGTTCGTTGACCCGTTGAGCGAGGAGACCGCCGAGGACAAGGAGAAGAAGAAGGAGATCTCGCGCGACATCTTCGGCCGGGCCGTGCGCGAGGAGACCAGCGTCGAAAAGGAGCTGCGCGAGCTGGGCATCCCGCCGGTCCAGGTGCGGGTCAACGAGGGCGACAAGATCGAGGTCAAGCGCGCCTACATGGGCATCTCGATCCAGTACGGCGACAAGCGCGAGGTCATCCCCGTCGTCGCCGAGACCGCCGGCCTCGAGTACGACCTGACCACCCTCATCCGCAAGATCAGCCGCGACAAGGCGCCCAAGATCGCCCTGCTCACTGGGCACGAGGGCCCCGATCCGTACAAGGACCTGACCCGGCTGACCGGCCTGCTCGGTCAGCTCTACGAGGTGAGCCACCTCGACCTGACCAAGGACGCCAAGATCCCCGACGACATCGACGCGCTGCTGGTCATCGGGCCGAAGACCCCGCTGTCGCAGGACGAGCAGAAGGTCATCGACCAGTTCGTGATGTCGGGCCGCTCGGCTGCCTTCCTCGTCGGCCCGGTCACCCCCGACCTGCGCACCCTCTCGGCCGACCCCGCGGATCACGGCCTGAAGGACCTGCTCGCGACCTGGGGCGCCAAGATCGGCGACGGCCTGGTGCTCGACGCCGAGTGCGCCACCATCACCGTCTCCCAGCAGCGCGGCTTCATGCAGGTCCATCAGCCGGTGCAGTACCCGTTCTTCCCGATGCCGAGGAGCCTTGATGCCAAGCACCCGCTCACCCGCGGGCTGGCGCAGATCGCCTTCCCGTTCATGAGCCCGCTCGAGCTCGCGCTGCCCAGCGACGGGGTCAAGGGCGACGTCATCGTCCGCTCCTCGGAGAACGCCTGGACGCAGCCCGCGCCCTACAACCTCGACCCGTTCCAGCGATGGACGAAGGACATGATGACCAACAAGGGCGAAAAGGGCCTGCTCGTCACGCTCAGCGGCGCGCTGCCGAGCCACTTCGCCAAGGGCGAGGGCGCCGACGAGTCGCTCAAGAAGCAGGCCGAGAACGCCCGCATCCTCGTCGCCGGCGGCCACGGCTTCGTGCTCGACCAGTTCATGTCGCCGAGCAACGAGGCGCTCACGCTCAACCTGCTCGACTGGCTCGTGCAGGACGAGGCGCTGCTCGCCGTGCGCACCCGCGGCCTCGCGGCGGCCCCGTTCGACAAGGACCTGAGCGACGGCACCCGCAACGCGGCCCGCTACCTGAACATCATTGGTCTGCCGGTCGCGTTCGTAGGCTTCGGCCTCGTGCGCTGGCGCATGCGCGAGGCGCGCCGTTCGAAGGTGAGCCTGTAGGGACGCAAAGCGATGCGCCCGGTCGTTGGAAGGGGCGCATGGCAATGCGCCCGGCGGTTGGTTTGGGCCCATCGCAAGACGCCCCGTCGTTGGTAGGGGCGCATGGCAATGCGCCCGGCCTCAAGCCGCCGACCGGACACGATGGACAGCGGAGCGAAGAATGGGCGGCGGAGCTCCAGCTCCGCCACCCCGCCCGCCCGACGACGAAGCCGGAGCTTCAACCTCCAGCGCTCGCGCCTCATTCGTGAACCAGAAGAATCGCGCGGCCGAGCCGCGCAGAGCTGACAACCCGAAACACGGACCGGAACCAAGCCATGAAGAAGGGAACCATCCTCGCTTCGGTCGTCTTCGCCGCGCTGCTCATCGGCGCGGCCATGAGCCTCACTCGCAAGCCCGAGCGCGGCATCACCCGCCTGTCGTTCGCGACCGTGGACAAGGCCGGCATCGACAAGCTTGAGATCAGCGGCCCCAACCCGGTCGAGCTGCAAAAGAAGGACGGTAAGTGGGTCCTCGCCAACGGCAAGGAGGCCGACCAGACCGCTGTTCAGAACGCGCTCGACGCCATCCCGAAAATCGACTCGAGCGACATCGTCACCAGCAACTCCGAGCGCTTCTCCGAGTACGGCGTAGACGACGCCAAGGGCACCAAGGTCGTCGCCTGGGCTGGGGCCAAGAAGGTCGCCGAGGCCATCGTCGGCAACGCCGGCGGCAGCGGCACCTTCGTGCGCTCGGGGGACGCGGTCTACAGCGTGCGCGGCGTTTCGAGCTACCTGTTCTCCAAGCCAGTCTCGTCCTGGATGCAGCTCAAGATCTTCACGGACGCCTTCGACGACGTCAGCCGCCTCGAGGTCGCACTGCAGGGCCAGACTCCGTACGCGCTGGTCAAGAAGGACAACGAGTGGCAGCTCGAGGATCCGAGCGTTGCGCCGGCGGGCTTCCGCTTCGACAAGAGCCAGGCCCGCACCCTGGTCAGCAGCGTCGTCAACCTGCGCGCCAAGGAGTTCGTGGACAGCGATCCGGGCGCCGAGGCGACCGGGCTCGAGCAGGCCGACGTCTTCGCCTTCGTCGCCAAGGACGGCGCGCGCCGCGAGCTGAAGCTCGGTAAGGCACGCGAGGACAAGAGCCTCTTCGCCCGCGTCGACGGCCGCGACGACCTCTTCGTCGTGCAGGAGTACACCGGCCGCGCGCTGCGCAAGGCCCTCGCCGACCTGCGCGAGATGACGCTGATGAAGCTCGAGCCCGAGAAGGCAACCAAGCTCACCATCCGCGACGGCAAGACCGAGCTCGTCTTCGAGAAGCAGGGCGCGGACTGGAAGATCGGCCGCTCGACCGAGGTAGTGCCCAAGGACTTCGAGCTCGACGCCGGCGCGGTGCTGCGCCGCCTCAACGCGGTGAAGAACGCGCGGGCGCTGCGCATCGCCCCCGACGACGGCTCGCGGCGCGGCGGCTGGAGGTCGTCCGGCTCGGTAACGGTGACCCTGGAGGACGGGAAGAACGCGACGCTCTCCTTCGGCGGGGCGACCAAGCACGAGGAGCAGGACGCCTACTTCGCGATAGGCAATGCCGACGGCGAGATCTACCTCGTCACCAAGTACCTGCACGACGACCTGCTGCGCGGGTTGCAGAGCTTCAAGAAGGTCGCGCAGCAGGCGCCGCCGCAAATCGACCCCAAGGCGCTCGAGCAACTGCCGCCGGAAGTCCGCAAGAGCCTCCAGGAGCAGATCACGCGGCAGCAGCAGATGCAGCAGCTCATCGAGAAGGCGCAGGAGTCGAGGTAGGGGCGCATGGCAATGCGCCCGGCCGGCGGGCGAAGGCTCCTCGCGCCGACTTTGTCGCGCAAGCAATCGGCGCCCGGCTCGATTCTTCGGGCCGGGCGCCCTCTTGTTGTTGGTCGGTGCCGGTGGTTGCGGATCGCCGCCCTTCGTGGCGGCGGGCAACTGACGTGGGCCACACGTGGCGGAGCTGGAGCTCCGCCGTCCATCCCTCCCCGCCTCGCTCCAGTTAGGCGTCGGCCGGCCAGGTGGCGGAGCTGGAGCTCCGCCGTCCAGTCACCCCGCCTCGCTCCAGTTAGGCGTCTGCCGGACAGGCGGCGGAGATGGATCTCCGCCGTCCAGTCACCCCGCCTCGCTCCAGTTGATCGTCGGCCGGACAGGTGGCGGAGCTGGAGCTCCGCCGTCCATCCCTCCCCGCCTCGCTCCAGTTAGGCGTCGGCCGGACAGGTGGCGGAGATGGATCTCCGCCGTCCATTCACCGCGCCTCCGCCCTTCACTACGGCCCGGTCGTCTCGCTCAGCGACAGGTCATCCACCGTCATCGAGCCCGGCGCGAGCAGCGAGTAGCCGACGCTGATGAAGGCCGCGCCTTCGGGGAACGGCGGCGTCACCCAGCTCACCTGCACGTAGGTGGACGTCGCCGGAAAGGTCGGGCTCTGCGCCCACCAGACCCAGCGCCCGTCGGCGGTGCGGTAGTAGGCCGCAAAGCGCGTCGGCGCGTCGGCCTTGTACCAGGCCGAGACCAGGTAGGTGTGCCCGGCGCGCGCGAGAGGCGCGCAGGTGCCCGAGTCCTGAGCCGAGACGAGCTTGCGGTCGCCGCTGTCGAGACTCGTCACCGTCACCCGCTGGGCCCAGTTGCCCGAGTGCGCATCCGAGGTCCGCGACCAGGTGAAGGTGTTGGTGCCATAGCCGCCGCGCTGCCAGCAGTCCGGCGTCCCGTTGCCGTCCGAGTCCTGCTCGAGCGACGGGTTCTTCAGCAGGTTCGGCCCCGGCTGCGCGACCTCGTTGGAGACGAGCACCGTCCGGCTCGTCGAGAGGGCCGCGTTTCCGGCGGCGTCGGTGGCCATCGCCGCGACCGCGACCGGCCCGTTCGCCACGGAGGTCGAATCCCAGGTGATGGCGTAGAGGCCGGTCGAGCTCGTCGCCGTCCCGACGACCTTGCCGTCCACGAGGAACTCGACCGAGCCCATCGCGGTCTCGTCGCTCGCCTGCGCCTCGAAGGTCACCAGCCCGCTGACCACCGCGCCCTCTGCTGGCCGCACCAGCGCGATCTGGGGCGCGATCGTGTCGCCCGAGCCACCCGCGGCGTCCATGAGCGAGAAGTCATCGACCGTCATCGAACCCGGCGCGAGCACCGAGTAGCCGACGCTGATGAACCTCGCGCCCTCGGGGAACGGCGGCGTCTCCCACGTCACCTGCTTATAGGTCGCCGTCGCGGGGAAGGTCTGGCTCTGCGCCCACCAGACCCAGCGCCCGTCGGCGGTGCGGTAGTAGGCCGCAAAGCGCGTCGGCGCGTCGGCCTTGTACCAGGCCGAGACCAGGTAGGTGTGCCCGGCGCGCGCGAGAGGCGCGCAGGTGCCCGAGTCCTGAGCCGAGACGAGCTTGCGGTCGCCGCTGTCGAGACTCGTCACCGTCACCCGCTGGGCCCAGTTGCCCGAGTGCGCATCCGAGGTGCGCGACCAGGTAAAGGTGTTGGTGCCGTAGCCGCCGCGCTGCCAGCAGTCCGGGGTCCCGTTGCCGTCCGAGTCCTGCTCGAGCGAGGCGTTCTTCAGCAGGTTCGGGCCCGGCGGCGGAGGCGGCGGCGAGCCGCTGCCCATGACCTCGGCCACCGTGCGCACGACCGTGCCCTGCGCCTTGCGTTGCTTGAGCCAGGCGAGGAAGGCATCGAGCGTCGCCTCGCTTATCGCGTACTCGTTGCAGCCGTCGCACACGTGGTGAAGCACGATGGGCACCCAGCCGCCGCCGTGCTGCTCGGCCTGCGTGACATAGCCCTTGAGCACCTCGAGCGTCGTTGTTCGGCGCACCGAAGGCGTGCTGCGCACCAGGTACGGTGCGCCCGGAGGGATCGTCTCCGCGTAGGGACAGGTGAAGCAGCCGGTGGGCGAGCGGATGCCGCTGACGTCGCGCGCCGAGGTGTAGCCGCACTCGGCGACCACCTGCCTCGCCGAGGCGTCGTCGGCGCCGAAGGGATAGGCGAACGAGCTGACGGCAAAGCCCATCGCCATCAGCCTCGCTCGGTCCTCGCAGATCTCGACCCGCTGCTCCGCGGTGCTGAGCTCGGTCAGCCTCGCGTGATGGAGCGTGTGGGAGCCGATTTCGTCTCCCTCGGCCTGCAGGGTGAGCAACTGGTCGAGCCCCAGGTAGCCTGGGGCACCGACGCGTGGGCTGTTCACATAGAAGGTGGCGTTCATCCCGTGCGCGCGAAGCAGCGCTCGCGCCCGCCACTGGTTGTCGATGGTGTCGTCGAAGGTGATCGACACCACCGTCTGCGCGGCTGCGGACGCTTGATAAGGCCAAGCCAGCGCGCAGAGCCCCAGCACCACGGCACTGCAGGCTCTCTCCCATCCCCCTCGTCGCATCGATGTCCTCCGCGGCGCTCGGGCCTCTCCCCGAATGTCCGGAGGCGCGTGCGCTCGTTCAACCGCTCGATTCGGTTCTGACGCGAGCGAACGATCGGGATGCGAGAAGGCGTGCGGTCTGCTGGCCCGCTGCAGAACGAAAGGCCGGGGCGCGCGCCAGAGACGAGCGGCGGGCCGCGGCCAACGATGCGACGGGTGGCGAGTCGGCGTCGCGGCGCGACGATCTCGCGATGCCCCGGGGCGCGTGCGCTCGCTCAGCCGCTCGGTTCGGTTCTGACGCGAGCGAACGATCGGGCTGCAAGGAGGCGGGCGGTCTCCAGCCCCGCTGCAGAACGAAAGGCCGCGGCCCGCGCCGGAGACGAGCGGCGGGCCGCGGCCAACGATGCGGCGGATGGCGAGTCGGCGCTACGGCGCGACGATCTCGCGGATGCTCATCTTCTTGTATCTCTGGTCGCTGATCTTGTCGTTTCGCACGATGACGAAAGGCGCGGGCCAGGTGATCTGCTGGTCGGGCGGGATGTTGCACGAGGCCGCAGCCGCCGCGTCGATGCTCCAGCCCCCAGCGTCCAGGTACTCGTGGATCTTCTCCCACGCGCCGCCGTTCGCGCCGTCGGTCATATCGCGCCAGATCTCGAGCTTCACGCCGGCGGGCGTGTTGTAGACGATGGCCTTCATGCCGATCCAGACGTTGCGCGGCATCGTGCCCCCGTCCCAGATGTTCCGCTTGGTCACCTGGTTCGTGTAGCTCGGGTGCTTGAGCTCCTTCTCGACGAGCGCTCGGCCGTCCCAGCGCAACGCATAGCCGTAGGCGTAGCCGTCGCAGCGCAGGTCGAGGCCCTCGTCATTGGTCCGGTTGGTCGAGCTGGTGTGACCGTCGTCGGTGCGGAGCTGGATCTCGAAACCGAGGTGGCTGGGCGCCTCCGTCTCCGAGACGCGCATCGAGTACATGGTGAACTCGGTGTTCTGCCACTTCTGCGCGTCGGTGCGGTCGCCGATATACATGCGGATCTGGTCGCCCGAGTTCTTGGCGGTTCCGTCGCCGAAGATCTGCAGCGTCTGGCTCGAGCCCCTCATTCGGAACCTCGAGTCGTAGGGATCGATGTCGCCGTTGCGCAGGGTGCGAGGATTCTGGTCCCAACGCGAGTGCCATTCCTGACCGCCGGGGGCGCTCGGATAGATCGCCTTGGTTCCGAAGAAGTCGGTCTCGGGTTCGCCTCCGGGCGGCGGCTGCGACTGAGTGACCGTGACCCGCTGCGTGTCGGTCGCGGAGTTGCCCGCGCTGTCGGTGGCCCTCCAGGTGACAACGGTGACGCCGACCGGGAAGCCGGCCGACGGGGCGTCGTTGGTGACGCTCGGGTTCGGGTCG
>JBMNNX010000349.1:0-5920 GCA_050942745.1 Myxococcales bacterium | reverse complement strand
ATGTGCGGCACGAGGACCGCTGACGCGTCGATCGGAGCCGTCAGCGGCTGTATCCTCCACGGAGCGTCTGGGGCGGCTCAGTGCCGAAGGGCTTTTCCCCGACGCTCTCCTAGTAGCGATCGGCATACCAGTCGGCAAGGGTGCCCTGGGAGGGGGCGTTGTTGTTGAAGCTGCCGTTCCAGATGCCGTTGGTCAGGTGATCGGCCTGCGGCGAGTAGTTGCCCGGCTCCCGGGTGATGGTGGCCCGTCCGGACATCGAGATCGGCGCCTCGAACGAGAGCCCTTCGATGGCATTGATGGCCGCTGCAGCCCCCTGCCTGATGAAGGAGTTGCACTGCGAGACCAAGTTGATCGATTCGATCTCGTCGTAGAACAGGTCGCCCACGATGCCGTGCGCGAAATCCTTGATCCAATCGTTGATCGCGACGCAGTCGATCATCTCCGCCAGCGCCTCTTCGATGGTGGAGTAGCCGGTGAAGTACTCGAGCAGCAGCTCGAGCACCATGCGAGCGGCCACGCCGTACTGGAAGCTGATGTTGTGCGTGTCGATCGAGAGGGTGATCTCGTTGACCCGCCCGGTGAACGGCGTGGCGTGCGGGCGGAAGGCGGCGCTGGCAAGGTCGATCTCGATGTAGGAGCACGGATCTGGCGCCTGGCCTTGCGGCGGCGGCGGGCAATCATTCGTGTACCAGTAGAAAATCGCCCTCTGCCACGTGTCCACGCCCGAAACCGCCTGCCGATCGGTGCTGCCCTGGGCCGGCTGCCGGATGTTCATCGTCGAACGAACTTCGAAGTTCTTGATGATTTCGATGACGTCGCTGCCGATGTGCACCACCTCGGACACCCAGTCGGGGAGGTAATCGTCGATCGCTCCGGCAACCGCGCTCCCTATCGCGTCGGCAATAAAGCCGGGGATCCCCCAGTCGTCCAGCAGATCGCCGACGTCGCCCGAAATGAGCGCGTTGGCGATTTGGAATGCCTGGTCGACCTTATTGAAGACGTTCGCGATCGAGGGCGGCAGCATGTTGCCGACGTGGAAGATCTGGACCACGTTCTCCCAGTCGCCCGAGACGTCGAGGATGACCGGAGGCCCCTGGACGCACTGGTAGTTCTCGTCGCAGACCATGCCCTCGTTGCCTTCTGGGTTGCAGTCCACGTCCTCCCAGCACTCAGGGTTGATGCAGGTGTGCGTCTGCAGGTTGCAAAGACCGCTGTCGCACAATTCGTCGCTGTCACACCCGGGCACGCAGTTGCCGCTCGAGGCGCAGTACTGGCCCGGGGGACACTGGTAGCTGTCGGTGCAATTGTCGCCGACGGTCGAGTCGGGGATGCAGCGGTCGTCGATGCAGAGCATCCCCTCACCGCAGTCCTCGTCGAGGAAGCAAGGCTCATCGCCCGGAGCGACGCAGCGGTGCCTGTCCTGATCGCAGACCTCAGGCGCGGTGCACTGCTCGTCGGTCTCGCAGCCGATGACGCAGATTTCGAGGTCGAGGTTGCAGTAGGTGCCTGGGGTAGAGGCGCAGTCGTCGGTCGTCTGGCAGCCGGTGGTCGTCGTCGCGACGCACTCTCCGTCGGGCGTGCAGACGTGACCCGGGGCGCACTCGGTGTCGTCCAGGCACCCGGGCCTCTCGACGCAAGCCTCGTTGTCGATGTCGCAGATCTCGCCGGGCCTGCACTCTGAGTCATCGGTGCACTGCCCCGCGGGCAGCAGCTCGATGGTGAAGGCGACGCTGTTGGCGTAGTCGGTTCTCGCGCGCAGCTGCACGAAGCTGGTCTGGCTTACCCGCGTGCCCGTCACGTCGACTCGAGCGATGCCCTGGATCGAGGTTGTGGCGAGCTTGCTCGTCACGTTCTGGCCGTCGAGCTTGACGCCCGGGCCGCTGACTTCGAAGGTCACCTTGGCGCCGCCGACCGGCTGGCCGCGCTGGGTCACCTTGACCGCAGCGGTGGTCGTCTGCGAGTCGCCGAGCCGAATGTACGAGACTCCGTTGATCGCGAGCTCGCGCGAGGGCTGCCGCACGTTGATGACCCAGTCGGCGCGGTCCTCGTCGGCCACCCCGGACGCGAGCGCGATCACGTGCGCCGTCCCCTGCGTCGTGCCGGCGGTGAACTCGACCCGCGCGATACCCGTCGCGTCGGTGACCGCCGTCGCCTCCGACAGGGTCCCCTCGCCAGCGACGATGGTGAAGGTGACAGTCTCGTTCGGGATGACACCGATCTCGGTGCCGAGCAGGATTGCCTGCAGTCGGATCTTCTGTCCGAACACGACCTCGGGGGTCGGGTCGCCGACCGCGTTCAGCGATCTCGTCTGCTTGTTCGGGCCCCCCGCGTCGGTGCCCGCATCCTTGCCCGCGCCGCCGTCCTGTTCTTGCTGCTGCCCGGCGTCGTCGAGCCAGATAGTCCCGGCGTCCGGCTTGGTCGTATCGGGCGGCAGAGTGGTCGGGGCATCTCCTCCACAGCCAGCCGACAGCAACGCCGTCGAGGCAAACAGCGCCCAAAAAATCTTCGCGGGGTTGCGACGCATCGTGCGCCCTCCTGACGAGAGCCTGCCCAATACCTCGGGCAAGCGGATATGCGGCCCAGCATCCGAGCCTACGGTTCCCCAGTATGCCTCAGGAAAAGGCAGGGGGGAAGCGGCCGTCAGCCCTGAGGGCATCGGTCAGCGGGAGGATTCGGCCTTCGCGGCGCGGCGCTGGCGGGAGGCTTCGTAAAGGAGGAGCGCGCCGGCGACCGAGGCGTTGAGGCTCGACACCTCACCTGCCATCGGGATCCGCACCCGGAAATCACACGCCTCGAGGACGATGCGCCGGATCCCCTGCCCCTCACTGCCTACGACCAGGACGATCGGTCCGAGCAGGTCGACCTGCTCGGGAAGCCGGTCGCCCGACATGTCGGCGCCCACGGCCCAAAAGCCCGCGTCCTTGAGCTGCCCGAGCGCGCGGGCGAGGTTGGTGACGCGCGCGATAGGCACGTGGGCGATGGCGCCGGCCGAGGCCTTGACGACCGTCGGCGTCACCCCCACCGCCCGATCCTTGCCGATGACCACGCCCTGGGCCCCCAGCGCGTTTGCCGAGCGCACCAGCGCACCGAAGTTGTGCGGGTCTTCGATTCCGTCGAGCATGAGCACCAGACCTTCGGGCCCGGCCGCCTGGGCGCGCTCGATGATCCGGTCGAGGTCCGCGTAGGAGAACTCCGCCAGGCGCAGCACGACGCCCTGGTGGACACCACCGCCCGCCAATTGGGCGAGCTTCTGGCGTGGGACGGTCTCGGTCGTCAGGCCGAGCTTACGGGCGCTCTCGCGAATCTCGGCGAGCGGCCCGCGCTGCGGCCCCTCGGCGAGGATGACGCGCTCGATCTGCCCGGGCGTCGCCCTCAGGGCCTCGAGCGCCGGATGGATGCCGTAGATGTAGCGGGACACTGCGCCTCCACTGATTGGAAGGCCGAAGCCCCGCCCCTGCCCGGCCGCTCTGTTACTTGACCTCGATAGGGATGCTCACCGTCTTCTTCTGCCGCTCGCAGAGCGTCTTGGTGCAGATGAAGAAGGTCATCTCGGCGCTCAGCTCGGCCGAGCCGGCGGCGCCGGCGGTGAACGGAATCTTCAGCAGCGGCCCGTCGGGCTGCTGGATGGCGTCGCCGCGATCGAGCTTGTCCTTGTCGAGCTTGAGGTTCTTCGCGCTCAGGGCGACCTTGAACGGCGCCTCGGCGTGGATGTAGGCCTCACCCTTCGTCTTGATCTGGATGCTCGCCTCGCCTGCCGCACCGGGGCCGACCGCCGCCCCGGCCTTCGTTTCGATGGAGTAGAGCTTCTCTACCTCTTCGGCTGCAGCCCCGGGGGCTGTCAGGCCGACAGCTGCCAGGGTGAGTAGCAAGCACAGTCTCTTCATTCGCTGCCTCACTTTGTCGCGGACCGTAGCGGCCGGCTCGAGGCCGGTCAAGGTGCTCTTCGCCTCGGACGGGCCAACTTCCGAGCAGGCTTTTCGACCGCGCGCCTGCGCACCTCGGCGCCCGGACGAGGTTTCGACGCGGGGCGCGGCAGGGTGCTCTTCTTCGCCTGCGCTGCCAGCTCGACCGCGCGGGCGACGACCTCCCGCGCGACGTCGACCCCGGTCACCTCCTCGATCTCCTTGATGCCGGGTGAGCTGTTGACCTCGAAGACCCGCGGGCCGTCCTTCAAGTCGAGCATGTCGATAGCCGCCACCTCGAGGCCGACGAGCTTCGCGGTGTCCTCGGCCACCCGCACGAAGCTCGCCGGCAGGCGCGCCGGCTCGAAACGGGCGCCGGTCCCCAGCGTGCGGTGCAGGCGCCCGGGGCGCGGCACGCGGCGCGCCGCGGCGACCAGCCTGCCGCCTACGTCGAGCGCCCGAATGTCGCGCCCCTTCGTCTCGCGGACATACTGCTGAACGATGAGGTTGTGCCCCAGCCCCAAGAGCGCCTCGAGCGCGGCCTCCATCGACTGCACGGTCTCGCAGACCATCACCCCGGCGCGCTCGCCGCCCTGCAGCGTCCGCAGCAGCACCGGACAGCCACCGACCATGTTCACCATCTCGGCGATGCTCTTGGCGTCGCTGGCCATCACCGTGGCCGGCACCGGGATGCCGTGGGCCGAGAGGTGTTGCAGGCACCGCAGCTTGTTTCGGCTGCGGGCGATGGCCACCGGCGTGTTGAGCAGCGGGATGCCCTGCTGAGTGAGCTGATCGAGCACCGCCAGGCCGTAGTTCTGGACCGACTGGCCGATACGCGGGATGCACACGTCGGTCCTGGGCGCAGGCTTGCCCCCGCAGAAGATGCGCGAGTCCTTGCCGTCGAGGTACAGCTCGCAGCGAAGCGGGTTGAGCACCCGGACCCGGTGGCCCGCGACGCGGGCCGCGTCCACGATTCGCCGCGTGGTGTAGATGGCGCTCGACCGAGAAAAGACCGTCAGATGCACGCGCGCTCCTCATGCGCCTTTTGGGGCCGCCAGAGAGACGGCCGAGTCTAGCGATCGCCCTCGCGCTGCAAAAGAGGCCCTTCCGGCCTCGCCGCGCGCCCCTCGCTCAGGGCCTGGCACTGAGCCAGCAGAGTCGGCCGCGCCTGAGCGACGAAGCCGCACTCGAGGATCGCGCGCGCGTAGAACGCGTCGCCGGCCGAGTGGTAGAAGGCGCGCGCGAGCTCGTCGAGCGCCTCCTCATGGCGCCCGAGCAGCGCCTGGGCGTGGGCGCGCGCGAAGTGCAGGCAAGGCAGCTCTCCCCAACGCTGCAGGCCGCGCTGGAGGCCGAACAGCGCCCTCCCCACCGACCACTCGAGGTTCGCGTCGTTGGTGAGCCAGGCGAGCCGCAGGTGCGCCATCAGGTACTCGAGCGCCACCGTGCGCCCCAGGAGGCGCAACCCCCGCTCGCCCTGCTCGTAGGCGGCGAAGACCGCGCGGCGGGCTCCCGCCTTGTCGCGCACCTGCTCGCAGCGCTCGGCGCGCGCGAGCTCTATCGCCGCCAGCAGCAGCGACGCCGTCTCGGGCGGCAGGCGCGCGGCCAGGCGCGCCGCCCCGTCGATATCCCCGGAGCGCACCCGCTCAATCGCGCAGCGGCAGCCGAGCGCGCGCGCGGCCTCGTCCGCAGGAGCGATCTCGGGCGGCTCGCCCTCGAGCAGCGCGGCGCAAAGCGCGGCGTGGCCAGGCGCTTCGCCGAGCTCTCCCGGCCTCTGCGCCGGCGCCTCAGCGAACCGCGGCGAGGCCTGCGCGCCCCCGGCCTCGGGTACCAGCTCGTCCCAGACGACCCGGTAGTCGAAGCTGCGCAGCAGCTCGAGCGACGGCCCCTCCGCGCGCCTTCGGCGCAGGCGGGCGCGGTGCCACACGAACACCGCCACGAGGTAGAGGGACGCCAGCAGCGCGACGATTTCGGCTCTTCCCATCCCGCGAAGTATACGCGGCGCGGCCTCCGCCGCGTTC
>JBMNNX010000123.1:0-18376 GCA_050942745.1 Myxococcales bacterium | reverse complement strand
GTAAGAGGAGCGCAGTTGCCATCGGTTCCAGGGAGAAGTCGTCGGCGTAGCTCAGCAGGTAGAGCGTCTGCCTTGTAAGCAGAGGGTCGCGGGTTCGATTCCCGCCGCCGGCTAAAGGCGGCGCCGCAGAGGGCCGAAGACTAGAGACCGGGATTCCGCGGGCGCGCTTGGTTGTTGAGACAAGGTTCTAAGGACGGGTTCCCGAGCGGCCAAAGGGAGCAGACTGTAAATCTGCCGGCTGATGCCTACGAAGGTTCGAATCCTTCCCCGTCCATGGTGGTTGTGTCGAAAAGATCGAGACCGGTCGAGGTTGCGCGGGAATAGCTCAGTTGGTAGAGCGTCAGCCTTCCAAGCTGAATGTCGCGGGTTCGAACCCCGTTTCCCGCTCTGAGAAAAAAAAGCCGGTAGAGGTTCGTGGTTCCCCATAGCAGGTAGTCGTGCCCCTGTAGCTCAGTTGGTAGAGCGCGTCCTTGGTAAGGACGAGGTCACCAGTTCAATCCTGGTCGGGGGCTCTTTGGAGCAGGGCGGGTTCACAAGGTTTCGCAGGAAGGCTAGAGCATGAACCGCAGCATCATTCAACTCGAGTGCACGGTGTGCAAGGAGCGCAACTACTCCACCACCAAGAACAAGCGCACCATGACCGACAAGCTTGTGCTCTCGAAGTACTGCAAGCGGTGCCGCAAGCACACGGACCACAAGGAAACCAAGTAGCCGCCGGTCCGTCCAGTCGCCAGGGTGATGAGGTACGCACCCGCGTGAGAAGCAGTAGGCCAGTAGCTCGAACTGGTAGAGCGGCGGTCTCCAAAACCGCGGGTTGGGGGTTCGAATCCCTCCTGGCCTGTTCCCGAAGGCCTCCTTCTCCTCTCTCCTTTCCGAAAACGGGGAAGGGCTGAGGTGACGTGGAGGTTTTTGGTATTTGGAATCGGAGGGCGCCGGGACGGCCGGTGGGCCCGTGTCGAAGGGACGTGACCGCGATGGAAGCAGCCTCGAGTGGCGTTGGCACCAAGTTGGAGCCGCGGCGGTTGGTGGGCATCTCGTACGTTGTCTTTGCGCTCATCGGCGCGCTGTTCCTCCACCAGGTGATCGCGCGGTTGCTCGGCGCGCTGCGGGTCAGTGACCCGGCGCTGTTTGGGATTCAGGGGTTTACCGTCTCGTCGCTTATCGGAGTGCTGCTCGCCGCGGGGGTCGCGCTGTATTGCTTCTTCAACCAGCGCATCTACGCGGGCAGCCTCAATGTCGCTACCGAGCTGAAGAGGGTGACCTGGCCCTCGGTCGCCGAGATACGGGTTTCGACGATCGCGGTGATCATCGCCAGCCTCATCGCGGCGCTCATCCTCTTTTTCTTCGATCTCATCTCTTCCATGGTGATGACCGAGTGGGTTCCCGGGCTGCTCGACTGGCTGGCGAGGCTCTAAGCGGTTGGCGTGACGACAAGACACTCAAGGGGCTTGTGGCAGATGGCTGAAGCTACGGAAAAAGAAAGCGGCGGGACGCCCAAGCGCTGGTATGTCGTCCACACCTACTCGGGCTTTGAGAACAAGGCGAAGAAGTCCCTCGAGGAGCGCATCAAGCTCGAGGGCATGAGCGACCTGTTCGGCGAGATCCTCATCCCCACCGAGCAAGTGGTGGAGATGGTCAAGGGTGAGAAGCGCACGACCAAGCGCAAGTTCTTTCCCGGCTACATCCTCGTCCAGATGGCGATGAACGACCGCAGCTGGCACCTGGTCAAGTCGACGCCCAAGGTGACCGGCTTCGTGGGCGGCACCACGACGATGGAGCCCGAGAAGATCCCGTCGATCACCGACGAAGAGGTGCGGCGCCTGACCGCGCAGATAAGCGAGGGCGTCCTCAAGCCCAAGCCGAAGGTGCAGTTCGAGCCAGGCGACAGCGTGCGGGTCACCGACGGCCCCTTCTCGAACTTCAACGGCACGGTCGAGGAGGTCGACGCGAACAAGGGGCGGGTCAAGGTGCTCGTCTCGATCTTCGGGCGCGCCACCCCGGTCGATCTCGACTTCATGCAGGTCGAAAAGACCTGACAGACTCCCTGCCGGCGGGTTGTCGGCGACTGCGACGGCGGGCATCGACCCGCCGTTCGCATTCTCAGAGTGGGAGGGCGCCCAGCGCCCGTATGAACCACGGATAAGGCGGTAGGCAACATGGCGAAGAAGGTCACTGGTCAGGTCAAGCTGCAGATTCCCGCCGGCAAGGCCAACCCGGCGCCGCCCATCGGCCCGGCCCTCGGCCAGCACGGCGTGAACATCATGGACTTCTGCAAGCAGTTCAACGCCAAGACCCAGGCCCAGGCCAAAGACGGCCTCATCGTCCCGGTCGTCATCACAATCTACTCCGACCGCAGCTTCACCTTCGTGCTGCGCACGCCCCCGGCGGCGGTGCTGCTGAAGAAGGCCGCGGGCCTGCACACCGAGAAGAAGAAGGGCTCGGGGGCGCACCGACCGGGCAAGGAGAAGGTCGGCCGGGTGACGCGCGCGCAGGTCGAAGAGATCGCCAAGGCCAAGGCCGAGGATCTGACCGCGGCCTCGCTCCAGGCGGCGATGAACACCATCATGGGCACCGCCCGCTCGATGGGCATCGAGGTCGTCGACTAGCAGGCCTGTTGTCGCTTTTTCCCGAAGGCAAACGCATCGGGTGGGAGAGCTGCCCAAGGCGCGGCTCGCTCGCACCACCGTAAGGAGCATCTCATGGCAGGTAAGGCATACAAGGCTGCGGCGGCTCTGATTGATCGGACGAAGAAGTACCCCGTCGACCAGGCGTTCGCGCTTCTCAGGCAGAGCTACGAGGCGCGGCTCAAGGCGCACGCCGCGCGCAAGGGCGACCGCAAGGCGATGGACGAGACGGTCGAGGTGGCTATCAACCTCGGCGTCGACCCGAAGTACGCCGACCAGATGGTGCGCGGCGCGGTCGTGCTGCCGCATGGCACCGGCAAGTCGATGCGGGTCGCGGTCTTCGCCAAGGGCGAGAAGGCCAAGGAGGCCCAGGACGCCGGCGCAGACATCGTCGGCGCCGAGGAGCTCGCCGAGAAGGTGACCGGCGGCTTCCTCGACTTCGACGCGACCGTGGCGACCCCGGACATGATGGGCGTGGTCGGCCGGCTCGGTAAGGTGCTCGGCCCTCGCGGCCTGATGCCCAACCCCAAGGTGGGCACGGTGACGATGGACGTGGCCAAGGCGGTGCGCGAGCTGAAGGGCGGGCGCGTCGAGTTCCGCGTCGAGAAGGCGGGCATCGTCCACGCTCGGCTCGGCAAGGCGAGCTTCGAGCCGCAGAAGCTGCAGGAGAACTTCAACGCCCTGCTCGACGTGATCATCAAGGCCAAGCCGGCGACGGCCAAGGGCGTCTACGTGCGCGGGGTCGCTATCACGACCACGATGGGCCCGTCGGTCAGGATCGATACGAGCGCGGTCGCTCGGGCCTAGCGCCCGGCGCGCACGGCCCCGGGGCGAGGCGACGGCTGCGCCGCGCCCCTGAGGCGTCAGATTCTGCTTTGACAGCGGCGCGCGGATGGACTATATGCCGCGCCGCATGCCCGGTCGGTTAGCAAGAACCGGTCCGGTTCCTGGTTCAAGACAGCAGGCGCTGCCTGCCCGTTGGGTGCGGGTTCGTGAGAGCCGCCGAAGAGGCGGAGAGGCCGCACCGCAAAGGGAGGGCAGCTTAAACGGCGGCGGTTTCGCCTGGCCTGCCGAGACGGGAAGCACAGGGGTCGTCCCTCAATCCCTGCTCCTTGCGCCAGGTTGACAACGGGCCAGACGGCCCAGCGAAAGGTGGTGATTCCTGGTGCAGAAGCGAAGCGAAAAGGAGCAGGTGGTCGCCGAGCTGCACGAGAAGCTCGCGAAGGCCAAGGTGGCTATCGTCGCACAGCCCAACAAGCTTGACGTCGCGACCGTGACCCAGCTGCGCAAGCAGTTCCGGGCTCAGAACGTCGAGTACCGCGTGGTCAAGAACACCCTGGCCAAGCGGGCCGCGCAGGGCACGGCGGCCGAGGTGCTCGGGTCGCTCTTCGAGGGCCCGACCGCGCTCATCGTCGGCTACGAGGATCCGGTCTCGCCGGCAAAGATCCTTCAGGACTTCATCGAGAAGAAGAAGGACCGGATGTCGGTGCGAGGCGCGATGCTCGACGGCAGGCTCATCGACGCGAAGGCGGTCGAGGAGCTGTCGAAGCTGCCTGGCCTCGACGAGCTGCGCGCGATGCTGATGGGCATGATCAATCGGCCCGCGCAGATGCTCGCCACGGTCATTTCCCAGCCCGGTACTTCGATCGTGCGCGTCCTCAACGCCCACCGCGAGGCGCAGGAGAAGCAGGCTTGATTTGAGGCGGCACGCGAGTGCCGCCCCGATGAACCGCCGCGGCGACCCCGCCGCGCAAGAGAACTTGGAGAAGTCAGATGGCAGACCTGAATGCGATTGTCGACCAGCTGAGCGGCCTCACCATCATGGAGGCGGCCGACCTGGTGAAGAAGCTCGAGGAGAAGTGGGGCGTCTCGGCGGCTGCCCCGGTGGCGATCGCCGCCGGCCCGGCCGCTCCGGCCCCTGCGGCCGAGGCGCAGACCGAGTTCACCGTCATGCTGATGTCGGCCGGCGCGAACAAGATCAACGTGATCAAGGAAGTCCGCGCGCTCACGGGCCTGGGCCTCAAGGAGGCCAAGGACCTCGTCGAGGGCGCCCCCAAGGCGGTCAAGGAGAACGTGAGCAAGGAAGAGGCCGAGAAGGTCAAGGCCCAGCTCGCGGGCGCCGGCGCCACCGTCGAGATCAAGTAGCCGAGCAGTTGTCTGTTGGGGAGGCCGGGGCGGCTCAAACCGCTCGCGGCCTCCC
Source organism: Myxococcales bacterium (assembly GCA_050942745.1). Classification (GTDB taxonomy): domain Bacteria; phylum Myxococcota; class Myxococcia; order Myxococcales; family UBA5297; genus UBA10939. Next base: position 13,552 of record JBMNNX010000123.1, on the reverse strand, counting down.
TTGGCTCGGGGATCCGAGAGGCAGCGGGGAACAAAGGCCACTCGGTTGCACGTTAGTCAGCGGTTCCCCACGAAGAGTTACTCAAGAAGTCTGTTCCACGGCGGAAGGACAACGCTCGGGCATACGGGCGGGTGCCTGGGGCCGTGATTGGAGCTTGGATGGCGACGCCGACGATCCAGAACAACTTCCGCATCCGCAAGAGCTTCTCGAAGATTCCTAAGGTCATCGACATCCCCAACCTGATCGATATCCAGAAGAACTCGTTCGACAAGTTCCTGCAGGCGACAATTCCCCCTGAGCAGCGTGAAGATACCGGCCTGCAGGGCGTGTTCAACGACGTCTTCCCGATCAAGGACTTCAACGAGACCAGCTCGCTCGAGTTTGTCAGCTACCACCTCGAGAAGCCCAAGTACGACGTCGACGAGTGCCACCAGCGCGGGATGACCTACTCGGCCCCGATCAAGGTCGTCGTGCGGCTGGTCGTCTGGGACAAGGACGAGGAGACCGGCGCGCAGTCGATCCGCGACGTCAAGGAGCAGGAGGTCTACTTCGGCGAGATCCCGCTGATGACCGAGAACGGCACGTTCATCATCAACGGGACCGAGCGCGTCGTGGTGAGCCAGCTACACCGCAGCCCGGGCGCCTTCTTTGACCACGACCGCGGCAAGAGCCACTCGTCGGGCAAGCTGCTCTACAACGCCCGCATCATCCCCTACCGCGGCTCCTGGATAGACTTCGAGTTCGACCACAAGGACATCCTCTACGTGCGCATCGACCGGCGCCGCAAGCTGCCGGCGACCGTGCTCGTGCGCGCCCTCGGAGTCGTCCCCGACACCAGCAAGAAGAACCCGCTGGAGTTCCACGGCACGACCGAGGAGATCCTCAACTACTACTACTCGACCGAGACCATCTTCATCGAGGGCAAGGACCACTTCGAGAAGTCGGTCGAGATCGGGCTGCTGCCGGGCCAGCGCGCCACGCGCGACATCAAGAACCCGAAGACCGGCGAGGTCATCGTCAAGAAGAACCGCAAGTTCACCCGCGGCGCCCTCAAGAAGCTCGAGGCGGCGAAGATCAAGACGCTGCCCATCGACTCCGAGGAGCTGCTCACCAAGATCTGCGCCCAGGACGTCGTCGACGAGAACACCGGCGAGGTTCTGCTCGAGTGCAACGAAGAGGTGACCGAGGAGAAGCTCGAGGAGCTGCGCAAGCGCGGGATCAAGCAGTTCAAGGTGTTGTTCATCGACAACCTGAACGTCGGTCCCTTCCTGCGCGACACGCTCAACCTGGACAAGGTCGCCTCGCCCGAGGAGGCGATCATGGAGATCTACCGGCGCCTGCGCCCCGGTGATCCCCCGACGCTCGAGACGGCGACCAACCTCTTCGTCAACCTGTTCTTCAACCCCGAGCGCTACGACCTGTCGAAGGTCGGGCGTCTGAAGCTCAACTTCAAGTTCGCCCTCGACGAGCCCCTCGAGCACACCGTGCTCACCAAGCGCGACGTCCTCGAGGTGATCCGCTACCTCGTCGACCTGAAGAACGGCAAGGGCGAGATCGACGACATCGACCACCTCGGCAACCGGCGCGTGCGCGCGGTCGGCGAGCTGCTCGAGAACCAGTACCGAATCGGCCTGGTGCGGATGGAGCGCGCGATCAAGGAGCGCATGTCGCTCCAGGAGATCGAGACGCTGATGCCGCACGACCTGATCAACGCCAAGCCGGTGACGGCGGTGATCAAGGAGTTCTTCGGCTCGAGCCAGCTGTCCCAGTTCATGGACCAGACCAACCCGCTCTCGGAGGTCACGCACAAGCGGCGCCTGTCGGCCCTTGGGCCCGGTGGCCTGACCCGCGAGCGCGCTGGCTTCGAGGTGCGCGACGTCCACTCGACGCACTACGGGCGCATCTGCCCCATCGAGACGCCTGAAGGTCCGAACATCGGCCTCATCGCCTCGCTGTCGACCTACGCGCGGGTCAACGAGTACGGGTTCGTCGAGACGCCGTACCGCAGGGTCGAGGAGGGCAAGGTCACCAAGGAGGTCACCTTCTACTCGGCGCTCGAGGAGGAGAAGCACACGATCGCCCAGGCGAACGCCCCGGTCGACAAGAAGGGCGCCTTCGTCAACCCGATGGTCAGCTGCCGGCGCGGCGGCGACACCGTGCAGGCCCGGTCCGAAGAGGCCGACCTGATGGACGTCTCCCCGAACCAGCTCGTCTCGGTGGCCGCCTCGCTCATCCCGTTCCTCGAGAACGACGACGCCAACCGCGCGCTGATGGGCTCGAACATGCAGCGCCAGGCGGTCCCGCTGCTGCGCACCTCGGCGCCGCTGGTGGGCACGGGCATCGAGCACATCGTCGCCCGCGACTCGGGCGTCTGCGTCGTCGCCCGCCGCGACGGCGTCGTCGACTCGGTCGACGCCTCCCGAATCGTCGTCAAGGCCGACACCGCCGCCACCGACGTGGGCAGCGAGGTCGACATCTACAACCTCATCAAGTACCAGCGCTCGAACCAGAACACCTGCCTCAACCAGAAGCCCATCGTGAAGAAGGGCGACCGGGTGAAGAAGGACGACGTCATCGCCGACGGCCCGGCGACCGAGACCGGCGAGCTGGCGCTCGGCCAGAACGTGATCGTCGCCTTCACGCCGTGGCAGGGCTACAACTTCGAGGACTCGATCCTGCTGAGCGAGCGGTTGGTGCGCGAGGACATCTTCACCTCGATCCACATCGAGGAGTTCGAGTGCATCGCCCGCGACACCAAGCTCGGCAAGGAAGAGATCACCCGCGACATCCCCAACGTCGGCGAGGAGGCCCTCAAGGACCTCGACGAGGCGGGCATCATCCGCATCGGTGCCGAGGTGAAGCCGGGGGACATCCTCGTCGGGAAGATCACGCCCAAGGGCGAGACCCAGCTGTCGCCCGAGGAGAAGCTGCTCCGGGCGATCTTCGGCGAGAAGGCCGGCGACGTGCGCGACAGCTCACTGCGCGTGCCGCCGGGCGTGACCGGCACGATCATCAACGCCAAGGTCTTCAGCCGCAAGGGCGTCGACAAGGACGAGCGCGCCAAGGAGATCGAGAGCCAGGAGGAGGCCAAGCTCCTCAAGGACCAGAACGACGAGATCAAGATCCTCCACGACTCGGCCTACAGCCGCGTCCGCTCGCTGCTCAAGGGCAAGGAGGTCACCGCCAAGCTCATCGACGACAAGGGCAGGCAGCTCCTGAAGAAGGGCGATGTCCTGACCGACGAGCTGCTCGACACCGTGCCCCACAAGTACTGGGTCGAAATTGCCGTCGGCGGCACCGTCGAGGAGCGGGCCAGGAAGATCATCGAGTCGTTCGAGGAGCAGAAGGAGCTCGTCAAGCTCGTCTTCGGCGAGAAGATCAGCCGCCTCAAGAAGGGCGACGAGCTGCCCCCGGGCGTCATCAAGATGGTCAAGGTCTACGTCGCCATCAAGCGCAAGCTGAGTGTCGGCGACAAGATGGCCGGCCGCCATGGCAACAAGGGCGTCGTCTCGCGCATCCTGCCCGAGGAAGACATGCCCTACATGGCCGATGGGCGGGCGGTCGACATGGTCCTCAACCCGCTTGGCGTCCCGTCCCGAATGAACATCGGGCAGATCCTCGAGACGCACCTCGGCTGGGCCGCCCGCTCGCTGGGCGAGCAGCTCGAGCGCTACGTCGAGGAGAACTACGGGCCTGACGCGCTTCGCAAGGAGCTCAAGAAGATCTACGACGACAAGTCGTTCCACGACTTCGTCGACAGCGTCGGCGACGAGGACGTCGTCTCGCTGTGCCGGCGGCTGCGCAGCGGCGTGCACGTGGCGACGCCCGTCTTCGACGGCGCCCGCGAGTTCGAGATCGACCAGCTGCTCACCGCCAGCAAGCAGAGCCTGAGCGGCCAGCAGACCCTGTTCGACGGGCGCACCGGCGAGCCGTTCGATCAGGACGTGACCGTGGGCGTGATGTACATGCTCAAGCTCCACCACCTGGTCGACGAGAAGATCCACGCTCGCTCCATCGGCCCCTACTCGCTGGTGACCCAGCAGCCGCTGGGCGGCAAGGCGCAGTTCGGCGGCCAGCGCCTCGGCGAGATGGAAGTCTGGGCGATGGAGGCCTACGGCGCGGCCTATTCGCTCCAGGAGTTCCTGACGGTCAAGAGCGACGACGTGGTCGGTCGCACCCGGATGTACGAGGCCATCGTCAAGGGCGACAACGTCCTCGAGAGCGGCCTGCCCGAGAGCTTCAACGTGCTCATCAAGGAGCTGCAGTCGCTCGGGCTGGACGTCGAGCTGCTCGAGGCGGTCCCCGCGACCGCCGAGAGCGAGCCGGCCCTCGAGTCCAAGAAGATGACGGGCACCCTGGCCTGAGAGCGCTTCGACGAGGCGGCCGGTAGCCGGCCGCCTCGTCCTTACGACCGTCCGAGGGACACCGAAGGGATTTGGACGCCGGGGCCGGGAGCACCCGACAACGAGCCGATGAGAAGAGCCACCGCAAGAGGCCTGGGCGCGCAGCCGTGAGGGCACCGAGCCCTCGGTCGGCGCGCGGTCGTGTGCTCTGCGCCAAAGAAATTTGAAGCCTGGACCCTCTCCGCGAGGGCTACCCTGGAGGCACCGTGAAGGACATCTTCAATTTCTTCGAGAAGCCGAAGGACCCGCTGTCGTTTTCGGCCATCCGCATCTCGCTCGCCTCGCCGGACAAGATTCGGCAGTGGTCGCACGGCGAGGTGAAGAAGCCCGAGACGATCAACTACCGGACTTTCAAGCCGGAGCGCGACGGTCTCTTCTGCGCGAAGATCTTCGGCCCGGTGAAGGACTACGAGTGCAACTGCGGCAAGTACAAGCGCATGAAGCACCGCGGCGTGGTCTGCGAGAAGTGCGGGGTCGAAGTCATCCAGTCCAAGGTGCGCCGCGAGCGGCTCGGGCACATCACGCTCGCCACGCCGGTCGCCCACATCTGGTTCCTCAAGAGCTTGCCCTCGCGCATCGGCAACATCCTCGACATCACGCTCAAGGACCTCGAGAAGGTCCTGTACTGCGAGAGCTACATCGTCGTCGACCCGAAGAAGAGCACGCTGCAGCGCGGCGAGCTGCTCAGCGAGGACAAGTACCACAAGGCGCTCGACGAGTTCGGCGACGACGGCTTCGTCGCCGGAATGGGCGGCGAGGCGGTTCGCGAGCTGCTGCGCCAGATCGAGGTCGAGGCGCTCGCCGAGGAGCTGCGCAAGGAGATGCGCGCGGCGACCAGCGACGCCAAGCGCAAGAAGCTCGCCAAGCGCCTCAAGGTCACCGAGTCGTTCCGCGTCTCGGGCAACCGGCCCGAGTGGATGATGCTCGAGGTGATTCCGGTCATCCCGCCGGACCTGCGCCCGCTCGTGCCGCTTGACGGCGGCCGATTCGCCACCAGCGATCTGAACGACCTGTACCGGCGAGTCATTAACCGCAACAACCGCCTGAAGCGGCTCCAGGAGCTCAACGCTCCGGACATCATCATCCGCAACGAGAAGCGGATGCTGCAGGAGGCGGTCGACGCGCTGTTCGACAACGGCCGCCGCGGCAAGACCATCACCGGCCCGAACAAGCGCCCGCTCAAGTCGCTCAGCGACATGCTCAAGGGCAAGCAGGGCCGCTTCCGCCAGAACCTGCTCGGCAAGCGCGTCGACTACTCGGGCCGTTCGGTCATCGTCGTCGGCCCGGAGCTCAAGCTGCACCAGTGCGGCCTGCCGAAGATCATGGCGCTCGAGCTCTTCAAGCCCTTCATCTACAACAAGCTGGAAGAGAAGGGCTACGTCACCACCATCAAGAGCGCCAAGAAGATGGTGGAGAAGGAGCGCCCGGAGGTCTGGGACATCCTCGAGGAGGTGATCCGCGAGCACCCGGTGCTGCTCAACCGCGCCCCGACGCTCCACCGGCTCGGCATCCAGGCCTTCGAGCCGGTCCTCATCGAGGGCAAGGCCATCCAGCTCCACCCGCTCGTGTGCGCGGCCTTCAACGCGGACTTCGACGGCGACCAGATGGCGGTGCACGTGCCGCTGTCGATCGAGGCGCAGCTCGAGGCCCGCGTGCTCATGATGAGCACGAACAACATCCTCTCGCCCGCGCACGGCAAGCCGATCATCGTGCCGACGCAGGACATCGTCCTCGGCATGTACTACATGACCCGGCCCCGGGAGTTCGCCAAGGGCGAGGGCAAGGTGTTCGCGGGCCCGGCCGAGGTTCGGGCGGCCTACGACCACGGCGAGGTCGATCTGCAGGCGCGCATCGTCTGCCGCATCGATGGCCGTCGCGTCGAGACCACGACCGGGCGCGTGCTGCTGTGGGAGATCGTCCCCAAGCAGATCGGCTTCGACGCCATCAACAAGGTGATGGACAAGAAGCAGCTCGGCAACCTGGTCGATCTCTGCTACCGCATGTGCGGAGAGAAGGAGACCGTCCTGCTCGCGGACCGCGTGCGCACGCTCGGCTACACGAACGCAACCCGCGCCGGCATCTCGATGAGCATCAAGCACATGCTCATCCCGCAGAAGAAGGGTGAGTTCCTGCAAGCGGCGCAGAGCGAGGTCCAGGAGATCGAGAACCAGTACCTCGAGGGCCTCATCACCGACGGCGAGCGCTACAACAAGGTTATCGACATCTGGGCCGAGGTCACCGAGAAGGTGGCCGCGGAGATGATGGCGGAGATCTCGACCGACACGGTGGTCGGGACCAATCCGAAGACGGGCAAGGAGGAGCAGCGCAAGGAGCCCTCCTTCAACCCCATCTACATCATGGCCGACTCGGGCGCCCGAGGCTCTGCCCAGCAGATCCGTCAGCTCGCGGGCATGCGCGGCCTGATGGCCAAGCCCTCGGGCGAGATCATCGAGACGCCGATCACCGCGAACTTCCGCGAAGGCCTCACCGTGCTGCAGTACTTCATCTCGACGCACGGCGCTCGAAAGGGCCTCGCGGACACCGCGCTCAAGACCGCCAACTCCGGCTACCTGACCCGCCGCCTCGTCGACGTCGCCCAGGACGCGATCATCACCGAGTACGACTGCAGCACGCTCGACGGCCTCTCGATCGGCGCGCTGATCGAGGGCGGCGAGATTATCGAGCCGATGGGCGAGCGCATCCTGGGCCGCACCGCGCTCGAGGACGTTCGCGACCCGAACACCGGCGAGCTGTTGGTAGCGGCGAACGAGGAGATCGACGAGGCCAAGGTCGCCCGGATCGAGGCCACCGCGATCGACAAGGTCAAGATCCGCTCGGTGCTCACCTGCAAGGCCCGCCGCGGGGTCTGCGTGGAGTGCTACGGCCGTGACCTGTCGCGGGGGCGCAAGGTGAACCTCGGCGAGGCCATCGGCGTCATCGCCGCGCAGTCGATCGGCGAGCCGGGCACGCAGCTCACGATGCGCACCTTCCATATCGGCGGCGCGGCGACCCGGCGCGCCGAGCAGAGCTCGCTCGAGAACCGCAACGCGGGCATCGTCAAGTTCTTCAACCTGCACGTCGCAGAGAAGAAGGACGGGGCGCTCATCGCCATGAATCGCAACGGCGAGCTGCTCATCGTCGACGACGCCGACCGCGAGCGCGAGCGCTACCCGGTCGTGTACGGCGCGCGGCTGCTCGTCAAGGAAGGCCAGCGGGTCGAGCCCAACACGCTGCTCGCCGAGTGGGATCCGTTCTCGACGCCCATCCTCAGCGAGGTGAACGGCATCGTCAAATACGGCGACGTCATCGACGGCGTGACGATGAACGAGGTGCTCAACGAGGTCACCGGCCTCGCGAGCAAGGTCATCATCGAGTCGAAGGACCCGGAGGCGCGGCCGCGCATCTCGCTCAAGGGCGAGCAGGGTCAGACCAGGACCTTGCCGGGCACCGACCAGCCAGCGCGGTACATGCTGCCGGTCGGCGCGAATATCGTCGTCGCCGAGGGCGACATGGTGGACGCGGGCGACGTCATCGCCAAGATGCCGCGCGAGACCGCGAAGACCAAGGACATCACCGGCGGTCTGCCCCGCGTCGCCGAGCTGTTCGAGGCCCGAAAGCCGAAGGAGCACGCGGTCATCTCCGAGATCGACGGCGTCGTCAGCTTCGGCAAGGACACCAAGGGCAAGCGCAAGGTGATCATCACCCCGGAGATCGACGGCAAGCCGCGCTCGGATCTGGCCGTCGAGTACCTGATCGGCAAGGGCAAGCACATCAGCGTGCACCAGGGCGATCGGGTCCGGGCGGGCGAGCCGCTGATGGACGGCGCAGCCAACCCGCATGACATCCTGCACGTCCTCGGCGAGAAGGAGCTCGCGCGGTACCTCGTCGACGAAATCCAGGAAGTCTACCGGCTCCAGGGCGTCAAGATCAACGACAAGCACATCGAGGTGATCGTGCGCCAGATGCTGCGGCGCGTGCGCATCACCGACGTCGGCGACACCAACTTCCTCATCGACGAGCAGGTCGAGCGCTCGGTGTTCGAGGAGGAGAACCACCGGGTCGAGGCGGCCGGCGGCAGGCCCGCGAGCGGTGAGCCGCTGTTGCTCGGCATCACCAAGGCCTCGCTGTCGACCGAGTCGTTCATCTCGGCCTCGTCGTTCCAGGAGACGACCAAGGTGCTCACCGAGGCGGCCATCTCCGGCAAGATCGACTACCTGCGCGGCTTGAAGGAGAACGTGATCATGGGCCGGCTCATCCCCGCCGGCACCGGAATCAGCTCCTACAAGCACCTGGACATCGAAGTCGAGACGCCCATCGACCCGGTCGAGCAGGCCGAAGAGGCTCTCGCTGTCGGGGCCGAGGACTAGGGAACGTCGTCGGTCGCCGCGCGAATAAACCGCCCGGCTCCGCTCGCGGGGCCGGGCGTTCGTTCGCGCGAGGCGCGCGCGCCTTCGAAATGCGCCGTAAGCAGGCGGCCTCGCGACGAATAGGGTTCTGCGACCTCGCCGGTGAGCGCGGGAAGCTGGCGAAGGTGGGGTTGACCGACACAAGGGCGGCCGCGGTGGCGGGGGCAGTCAGCCTGCCCAGGCGCGGCGAAGGTTGTCGCACGAGGGTTCGATTCCTCGAGCGGGAGCTCCAGCCCGGCTTGCTTCAGGCTCGTTCGCCTGGCGGCAAGCCGCGGCGCCGCGAGAATTCGGAGTGGAAAACGCGGGTTTGATACGACCGCGCGGTCCGATTCGCCCCGCGCGTCCCCTCGAATGACCTTCGAGGCGAGGGGGCAACTGGGCGTCCGCAAAAGGGCTTGACAGGCCGCGGCTCGTCAATATCATGTGCGGCCTTTTTGGTAGCGGACAATCTGCCGCCTCCCCGTGTGTCTGTGGGGTGGGGCTCGTCACGAACGGAAGAAGAAGAATGCCTACGATTGCTCAGTTGGTGCGAAAAGGCCGCACTCAGCTCAAGTCTCGGACCAAGAGTCCTGCCCTGCAGCGCAGCCCGCAGCGGCGCGGCGTGTGCACCCGCGTGTACACGACCACTCCGAAGAAGCCGAATTCGGCCCTTCGCAAGGTCGCGCGCGTGCGCCTTACGAACGGGATCGAAGTGACCAGCTATATCCCCGGCGTCGGTCACAACCTGCAGGAGCACTCGGTCGTCATGATTCGCGGCGGCCGCGTCAAGGATCTGCCGGGTGTGCGGTACCACATCATCCGCGGAACGCTCGACTCGGTGGGCGTCCAGGGACGCAAGCAGGGCCGCTCCAAGTACGGGGCGAAGCGAACCGGGTAGCAGGTTTTCAAAGGGCGAGCAGCTTGCCCGCTAGATAGGAACGAACGATGCCTCGTCGCCGTGAAGTACAGAAGCGAAAGATCCTCCCCGATCCGAAGTATCAAGATCGGCTGGTCACCAAGTTCATCAACAACCTCATGCGCAAGGGCAAGAGGTCGACCGCGGAGGCCATCTGCTACGGCGCGCTCGATCTGATTCAGGAGCGGACTAAGGAAGAGCCGCTCAAGATCTTCAAGAAGGCCCTCGAGAACATCAAGCCCGTCATCGAGGTGAAGAGCCGTCGCGTCGGTGGCGCGACCTACCAGGTTCCCGTGGAGGTTCGCCAGGACCGCAGGGTGGCGCTCGGGATGCGCTGGCTCATCGGGTATTCGCGCGCGCGTGGCGAGAAGACGATGCGCGAGAAGCTCGCCGGAGAGATCCTTGACGCCGCCAACAACCGCGGCAATGCGGTCAAGAAGCGCGAAGACACGCACAAGATGGCGGAGGCCAACAAGGCCTTTGCGCACTACCGCTGGTAGTGGAGGTGTTCGAGGCGCGCGCAGTGGCGCCTCGCGCCCGCCGAAATAGCCCTGAATGTTCGTGGCGTTATTGCCGGGCTTGACAAGAGCGCGCGGTTTCTGCTAGAAGCCGCGCCTCTGTTGAAAAGGAGGCGGCCTGTCGGTTGCCTCCTGTGGTTGCAGCAGTCGTTGTTCGTGTTCTTTGACACGAGCGAATCGGGTTCGTCGCCGTTCGCCGTCCGGTGCCTGCGGAATGGGCCGCGTGCCGGCAGCGCAAGGAAAGATGCAGATGCCAAGGACGCATCACATCGAACGGTACCGCAATATCGGCATCATGGCCCACATTGATGCCGGTAAGACGACGACGACCGAGCGCATTCTGTTCTACACCGGGGTCACCCATCGTCTCGGAGAGATCGACGAGGGGACGACGGTGATGGACTGGATGGAGCAGGAGCGCGAGCGCGGCATCACCATCACCAGCGCCGCGACCACGACTTTCTGGCGCGACCACCGCATCAACATCATCGATACCCCAGGACACGTCGACTTCACCATCGAAGTGGAGCGCGCACTTCGTGTCCTCGACGGGGCCATCGGAGTGTTTTGCGGCGTCGGCGGTGTCCAGCCGCAGTCCGAGACCGTCTGGCGGCAGGCCGACAAGCACCACGTCCCGCGCATCGCTTTCGTCAACAAGATGGATCGCGTCGGGGCGGACCTCTTCCACGCCGTCGACATGATGGTCGAGCGGCTCGGTGCACGGCCGGTCGTCCTCAATCTGCCCTGGGGGCGCGAGGACGAGTTCGTCGGCGTGATCGACCTGCTCAGCATGAAGGCGATCCGCTACGACGAGGCCTCGCTCGGCGCGACGTTCCAGGTCGAGCCCATTCCCTCCAGCCTCGAGGCGCAGGCCGCCGAGTATCGGTCGAAGATTATCGAGGCGGCTGCCGAGTTCGACGATCGGGTCATGCAGGCCTTTGTCGAAGGCCGCGAGCCTGAGCTTGGGGAGATCAAGGCTGGATTGCGCAAGGGGTGCATCGCGCTCAAGCTTGTTCCGACGCTGTGCGGCTCGGCGTTCCGCAACAAGGGAGTCCAGCCGCTGCTCGACGCCGTGGTCGACTACCTGCCTTCGCCGGTCGAAGTCCGCGCGGTCGAAGGCGTCACGCCCGACGGTGAGCGCGCGGCGCGAGAGGCCTCGGACAAGGCCCCGCTGGCCGCGCTCGCGTTCAAGATTGCGACCGACCCGTTCGTCGGGATTCTGACCTACCTGCGCGTCTACTCGGGCAAGGTCCAGGTCGGAGACGAGGTCTACAACCCTTCGAAGAAGCGGCGGGAGCGGATAGGCCGCCTGCTTCAGATGCACGCGAACAAGCGTGAGGACGTCGACGCGGTCTGGGCTGGCGACATCGCGGCCGCGGTGGGCCTGAAGACCACGACCACGGGCGACACGCTCTGCAACGAGGGCAAGCCTATCGTCCTCGAGAAGATCGAGTTCCCCGAGCCCGTGATCTTCATCGCCATCGAGCCGAAGACCAAGGCCGACCAGGACAAGCTCGGAATCTCGCTCGCGAAGCTCGCCGCGGAGGATCCGTCGTTTCGGGTGCGCACCGAGGAAGAGACCGGGCAAACCCTCATCGGCGGAATGGGCGAGCTGCACCTCGACATCATCGTCGACCGGCTTCTGCGCGAGTTCAAAGTGCAGGCGAACGTCGGCAAGCCGCAGGTGGCCTACCGCGAGACCATCACCAAGGCCGTCGAGATCGAGGGGAAGTACATCCGACAGACCGGCGGCCGTGGCCAGTACGGCCACGTGTGGCTCAGGCTCGAGCCGCAGCAGGCGGGCAAGGGGATCGAGTTCGCGAACGCCATCGCCGGCGGGGTCATCCCCAACGAGTTCATCCCGTCGATCGAGCAGGGAGTGCGCGAGGCGATGGAGGCGGGAGTGCTCGCAGGCTATCCGATGGTCGATGTCAAGGCGACCCTGTTCGACGGCAGCTTCCACGATGTCGACTCGAGCGAGGTGGCCTACAAGATCGCGGCTTCGATGGCGGTCAAGGACGGCGCCAGGCAGGCGGAGCCCATCCTGCTCGAGCCCATCATGAGCTGCGAGGTGGTCACCCCCGACCAATACACCGGCGAGGTGATCGGCGACCTCAACGCGCGGCGCGGCCGCATCCTGAAGATGGAGCCGCGCTCGGGTGCCCAGGTCGTCACCGCGCAGGTGCCGCTGGCGAGCATGTTCGGGTACGCCACCGACGTGCGATCGCTCAGCCAGGGCAGGGCAACGTACACAATGCAGTTTTCGCATTACCAGGCGGTCCCGGGCGGGATTGCAAATGAGATGGTCGCCCGCCTCAGGGGCTGGTAGAAGAGCCGGCCGCAGCCCGCGCCAAGGGCGGGCCGGACAACGAGTGGCACAGGAGCTTCCAACCAGAGGGAAGAAACAGGAGCGAGGAAATGGCCAAGGAAAAATTCGAACGGAAGAAGCCCCACGTCAACGTCGGCACCATCGGCCACGTCGACCACGGCAAGACTACCCTCACGGCCGCCATCACCTTCACCCAGGCTGAGAAGGGCCTTGCGAAGCCGAAGGACTACGCCGACATCGCCAAGGGCGGCACCGTTCGCGACGATTCGAAGATCGTCACCATCGCCGTCTCGCACGTCGAGTACGAGACCCCCAAGCGCCACTACGCGCACGTCGACTGCCCGGGACACGCCGACTTCATCAAGAACATGATCACCGGCGCGGCGCAGATGGACGGCGCGATCCTCGTCGTCTCGGCCGCCGACGGCCCGATGCCGCAGACCCGCGAGCACGTGCTGCTGGCTCGCCAGGTCAACGTCCCGGCGCTGGTCGTCTTTCTCAATAAGTGCGACCTGGTCGACGACCCCGAGCTGCTCGAGCTCGTCGAGCTCGAGGTGCGCGAGCTGCTCACCAAGTACCAGTTCCCCGGCGATAAGGTCCCGGTGGTGCGCGGCAGCGCCCTCAAGGCGATGCAGAGCCGTGGCAAGGAGGGCACCGAGTCCATCAACGAGCTGATGGAGGCGCTCGACAACTACATCCCCGAGCCGGTGCGCCTGCTCGACAAGGACTTCCTAATGCCGGTCGAGGACGTGTTCTCGATCGAAGGTCGCGGCACCGTGGCCACCGGGCGCATCGAGCGCGGCAAGATCAAGGTCGGCGAGCCGGTCGAGATCATCGGCTTCGGCGAGACCCGCAAGTCGGTGGTCACTGGCGTCGAGATGTTCCGCAAGCTGCTCGAGGAGGGCCTTGCGGGCGACAACGTGGGTCTACTGCTGCGTGGTGTGGGCAAGGAGGAGATCGAGCGCGGGATGGTGCTTGCGAAGCCGGGCTCGATTACGCCT
>JBMNNX010000230.1:0-10814 GCA_050942745.1 Myxococcales bacterium | reverse complement strand
GACCGTCACCCCGCACAAGAAGTTTAAGGCGGCCATCTACGTGCTCGGCAAGGACGAGGGCGGCCGGCACACCCCGTTCTTCAACGGGTATCGCCCGCAGTTCTACTTCCGCACCACCGACGTGACCGGCTCGGTCAAGCTCCCGCAGGGCGTGGAGATGGTGATGCCGGGCGACAACGTCACGATCGACGTCGAGCTGATGACCCCGATTGCGATGGAGAAGGAGCTGCGCTTCGCCATCCGCGAGGGCGGCCGGACGGTGGGCGCGGGCGTGGTCTCGGAGATCGTGGAGTAGGCGATCTCGCTGACGGCCTTTGAGGGGCCGGCTCGCGGGCCGGCCCCTCTTCCGCAGCCGAAAAAAGCCGGGCGGTTCGCCGGCGAGAACGAGAAGCAGTAGCGGGTGGACTGTCCGGCAGGTCCGGGCAAGCACCCGGTTCCGAGGCATCTAGATGGCAACCCAGAAGATCCGTATTCGGCTGAAGGCGTACGACCACAAGCTGCTCGACCAGTCGGCCGGTGAGATCGTGGAGACGGCCAAGCGCACTGGCGCCAAGGTGGCCGGTCCCATTCCGCTGCCCACGCGGATCAACAAGTTCACCGTGCTGCGTAGCCCGCACGGCGACAAGAAGAGCCGCGAGCAGTTCGAGATCCGCACGCACAAGCGGCTGCTCGACATCCTCGAGCCGACCCAGCAGACGCTCGACGCGCTGATGAAGCTCGACCTGTCGGCGGGGGTCGACGTGGAGATCAAGTCCTAACCCGGGACTTTGACGAGAGGCGGCCATGGCAAGGTTTGACGTCATCAACACACAAGGGCAGAAGGTCTCGGAGATCGAGCTTTCGGATGCGGTCTTTTCGGCCGAGCCGAACGAGCACCTGATCTACGAGGTCGCCAAGTTCCAGGCCATCAACCGGCGCGCCGGCACGGTGGCAGTCAAGAACAGTTCGCTCGTCTCCGGCGGCGGCAAAAAGCCCTGGAGACAGAAGCACACCGGCAGGGCGCGCCAGGGCTCGACCCGTGCCTCGCAGTGGGTAGGCGGCGGCAAGGCGATGGGGCCCAAGCCTCGCGACTACACCTACCGGCCTCCGCGCGAGGTGCGCCGCGGCGCGCTGCGGGTGGCGCTGTCGGCGAGGGCGCGCGACAACAAGCTGGTCATCCTCGACAAGTTCGAGCTGAAGGAGGCCGACGAGCAGGGGCGCAAGCGCCTGACCCGGGTCGCCGGCCAGGTGCTCAGCGGGCTCAAGCTCGCCGAGGCGCTGGTCGTCGATTCGCGCGAGAACGTGAACCTGCACCGCGGCATCCGCAACCTCGCCGCCTTCGATGTGCTCGCGCCGGAGGGGCTCAACCTCGAGAGCATCCTGCGGCACCAAACGCTGGTCTTGACCGCCGCCGCGGCCAAGCAGCTGGAAGGAGTGCTGGCGCCGTGATGAACCTTACCGACATCATCAAGGGCCCGATTATCACCGAGAAGCTCGACGAGGCGCGCGAGCAGCTCGGGCAGTACAGCTTCCTGGTGGACCGGCGCGCCAACAAGACCGAGATCCGCCACGCGATCGAAAAGCTGTTCAAGGTGAACGTGACGGAGGTGCGCACCTCCATCCAGCGCGGCAAGAAGAAGCGCATCGGCCGCAGCTTCGGCCAGCGGCCCAACTGGAAGCGCGCGGTGGTCACGCTCAAGGAAGGCCAGAGCATCGACCTGTTCGAAACCGCCTAAGGCTCCCGGGGCGCTATGGCTGCGCCCGGCAAACACGAGAGGACGAACATGCCTCTGAAGCACTACAAGCCGACAAGCCCCGGCCGGCGTCTTGCGACCGTCTCCGACTTCTCCGAGGTGACCAAGAAGGCCCCCGAGAAGAAGCTGACCGTCTCGCTCAAGAAGTCCGGCGGGCGCAACAACCACGGCCACATCACCATCCGCCACGTGGGCGGCGGCCACAAGCGCCGCTACCGCATCATCGACTGGAAGCGCGACAAGGACGGCGTGCCCGCCCGTGTCGCGGCCATCGAGTACGACCCGAACCGCTCGGCGCGCCTGGCGCTGCTGCACTACGCCGACGGCGAGAAGCGCTACGTGCTCGCTCCGGTCGGGGTCAACGTCGGCGACACCTTGGTTTCGGGCGAGAACGCCGACATCCGCCCGGGCAACTGCTTGCCGCTGAGCGCGGTTCCGCTCGGCACGGTGCTGCACAACGTCGAGCTGAAGCCGGGCCGCGGCGCGCAGCTCATCCGCTCGGCGGGCAGCTGGGGCCAGTTGATGGCCAAGGAGGGCCGCTATGCCCAGATCCGCATGCCCTCGGGTGAGGTGCGCATGGTGCTCACCGAGTGCCGCGCGACCATCGGTCAGGTGGGCAACATCGAGCACGAGATCACGCGGTTTGGCAAGGCGGGCCGCAGCCGCTGGATGGGCATCCGCCCGACGGTGCGCGGTCTGGCGATGAACCCGGTCGATCACCCGCACGGCGGCGGCGAGGGCAAGTCCGGTCAGGGCAACCCGCACCCGGTCTCGCCGTGGGGCAAGAAGACCAAGGGACTCAAGACCCGCAAGAACAAGCGGACCAGCCGGCTCATCGTGTCCGGCAGGCGGCGCGGCGCGCGCAGCCAGTCCAAGTAGCGAGGATCCGGCCCGCCGCCTAGGCGGCGGGCAGAGCAAGGAAAAAGCAAATGGCGCGTTCGCTCAAGAAAGGCCCGTTCGCCGACAAGCACCTCGTCAAGAAGGTCGAGGAGCTCACCCGGACGAACGCCAAGAACAAGACGATCAAGACCTGGAGCCGGCGCTCGACGATTCTGCCGGAGTTCGTCGGCTGCACCTTCATGGTGCACAACGGCCGCAAGTTCGTCGCCGTGTTCGTCACCGAGAACATGGTCGGCCACAAGCTCGGCGAGTTTGCTCCGACCCGCACCTTCCACGGCCATTCGGGCGAGAAGAAGGTCAGGGTCGCAGGCAAGTAGTCGGGCCGCCAGAAGAGAACGGAGAGACACATGCAGAGCTCAGCTCGACTTCGCCACCTGCGCATCGCACCTCGCAAGGTGCGCCTCGTTGCGGATCTGGTCCGCGGCCAGCCCATCGGCAAGGCGCTGGCCGTCCTGCGCTACACGCCCAAGGCCGCCGCCAAGCCGGTCGAGAAGCTGTTGCGCTCGGCCATTGCCAACGCCGAAGACCTCAGCAAGGGCCAGGTCGACGTCGATCGCCTCTTCGTGAAGACGATCTACGTCGACCAGGGGCCGACGCTGCGTCGGTTCCTGGCGCGCGCGATGGGGCGGGCGACCCGCGTAAACAAGAAGACAAGCCACGTGACCGTGGTCCTGTCGGATCGGTAAGGATTCGTTCGGGCCGCCTGCCAAGGCGGCCCCGCGCAAGGAGAAGTGCCTTGGGTCAGAAAGTCCATCCCGTCGGCTTCCGCCTCGGCGTCATCAAGAGCTGGGACTCGAAATGGTACGAGGAGAAGAACTACGCCAAGTGGCTGCACGAGGACATCGCGCTTCGCAACCACGTCAAGAAGAGCCTCGGCCACGCGGGCATCAGCAAGGTTGAGATCGAGCGGGCGGCCAACAAGGTCAAGGTCAACGTCCACACCGCGCGGCCGGGAATCGTGATCGGCAAGCGCGGCGCGGGGATCGAGACCGTCAAGAAGGACCTGCAGCGGCTGACGACGAACGAAGTCTTCCTGAACATCGTCGAGGTGCGCAAGGCGGAGACCGACGCCCAGCTGGTCGCCGAGAACATCGCCACGCAGCTCGAGCGGCGCATCGCCTTCCGGCGCGCGATGAAGAAGGGCGTGCAGACCGCCATCAAGTTCGGCGCCAAGGGCATCCGCGTCGCCTGCTCCGGACGGCTCGGGGGCGCGGAGATGTCGCGCTACGAGTGGTACCGCGAGGGCCGGGTCCCGCTGCACACTCTGCGCGCGGACATCGACTACGGCTACGCGATCGCCCGCACGACCTACGGCACCATCGGCGTGAAGGTGTGGATCTTCCGCGGCGAGGTGCTGCCCCGCGGCAAGGGCGTCGCGGCGACGGCCGCGGCCCGCACCGCGTAGGAGCACCCGGTTTGACGCCTTGGTAGGGCAGCGGCCCTGAGGGGCGCTGCTCCAGGAGCACTTGAGACATGCTGCAACCCGCACGCACGAAGTATCGCAAGATGATGAAAGGTCGCCTCAAAGGGCAGGCCAACCGCGGCAACGCGCTCAACTTCGGCGAGATCGGCCTGATGGCGACCGAGCCGGGCTGGATCACCTCGCGCCAGATCGAGGCGAGCCGCGTGGCGCTGACTCGCCACGTCAAGCGCGGCGGCAAGCTGTGGATCCGCATCTTCCCGGACAAGCCGATCACGAAGAAGCCGGCCGAAACCCGCCAGGGGACCGGCAAGGGCTCGGTCGAATACTACGTCGCCGTGGTCAAGCCCGGGCGCATCATGTTCGAGCTGCAGGGCGTTGCCCCCGAGCTCGCGCAGGAGGCGCTGCGCCTGGCGCAGTTCAAGCTGCCGATCGCGACCCGCATCGTGACCCGTGAGGAGGAGTCGATCTGATGGCTACGGCAAAGGAAATGCGCGATCTGAGCGTCGAGGAGCTGCGGCGGCGGGCCGGGGAGCTGCGCGAGGGCCTGTTCAACATGCGCATCAAGCACCGCACCGGCGCGCTCGAGTCGTCTGCGGATCTGCCCAAGAACCGCAAGGAGCTCGCCCGCGTCCTCACCGTGCTGCGCGAGAAGGAGCGGCTCGCGGTCGAGCAGAAGAAGGCCTGATGCACTTTGTCCTTGCTCGCCGGCCGAAAGCGGGCGAGCCCAAGGCACGCAACGGAGATGATCATGGCAGAAGAGGTCAAGGCGACCCCCGAGAACAAGCCTGCTTCGCGCGGCCGGCCCAAGACGCGCATCGGCGTGGTCACCAGCAACAAGATGCAGAAGACGGTCGTCGTTCGGGTCCAGCGGCGCGTCAAGCACCCGAAGTACGGCAAGTACGTCCTCCGGGCGGTCAAGTACAAGGCGCACGCCGAGGCGCACGACTACCCGAAGAGCCCGACGATCGCCGAGGGCGACATCGTCCGAATCGTCGAGACGCGCCCGAGCTCCAAGGACAAGCGGTGGCGGGTGGTCGAGACCGTGCGCAAGGCCGCGCAGGCCTGATCCGTAGACTGACGCGCTCGCCCGCTTCGTCGGCGGGCGAGGCATTCGCGGCGCTCCTCCGAAGAGGAGGAGCGGCCCGATACCAAGGGGTTTTCCATGATTCAGATGACCACCGAGCTCGACGTGGCCGACAACTCGGGAGCCAAAAGGGTGGCCTGCGTCAAGGTCCTCGGCGGCTCGAAGCGCAAGTTCGCCTCGATTGGGGACGTGATCGTGGTCGCCATCAAGGAGGCGATTCCGAACGCGAAGGTCAAGAAGGGCGACGTCGCCCGCGCCGTCATTGTCCGCACGGCCAAGGAGATCGCCCGGGACGACGGCAGCTACATCCGGTTTGACGGCAACGCCGCGGTCCTCATCAACAAGGACCTCGAGCCCATCGGCACGCGTATCTTCGGGCCGGTCGCCCGCGAACTGCGCGGCAAGAAGTTCATGAAGATCATCTCCCTCGCGCCCGAAGTCCTCTAGAGAGCGGTCGGCGACGGGAGCCACCAAGACTTATCGAAGGTAGAGCGCCATGCACATCAAGAAGGGCGATACGGTGCAGCTGATGAAGGGCAAGGAGGCCGCCCAGATGCGCGGCACCGGCAAGAAGCCGCGCGGCAAGGTCATCGAGGTGCTGCACGACAAGGAGCGGGTGCGCGTGGAGGGCCTGCGCACGGTGACCAAGCACCTCAAGCGCGGCCGCAGCCAGAAGTACCCCGAGGGCGGGCGCATCGAGCAGGTGGGGACGATCACCCTGGCCAACGTGCAGCTGGTCTGCCCCAGCTGCGACAAGCCGACGCGCATCGGCGTGCGCGCGGTGGAGATCGGCGGCGACAAGGGCACGAGGAACGTCCGCTACTGCAAGAAGTGCAACGAGCTGCTCGATCGCAAGTAGCCGCAATTCCACGGGCGGCGAGCCGCCCGCCAGAGACGTCTGATCGGCGGGGCGCTACGGCCCCTCCGAAGCAGGAGAGCGCAAGATGGCAGAGAAGAAGGAAAGCGCAAAGACCGAAAAGAAGGCCGCCAAAGGTGGCGCGAAGCCGGGCAAGGGCGACAAGGCCGGCAAGGGCGGCGAGAAGGCCGCCAAGGGCAAGGGCAAGAAGAGCGAGTTCGGCTACGAGCTTGCCCCCGAGGGCATGGCCGAGCAGAAGAAGGGGCCGGCGCGCCTGCGGATACGCTTCCAGAAGGAGCTCGTGCCCGCGCTGATGAAGGAGCTCGGGGTCGACAACCCGATGGAGGTGCCGCGGCTGACCAAGGTCGTCGTCAACATGGGCCTGGGCGAGGCGCTGGCCAACCCGAAGATCCTCGACGGCGCGATGGCGCAGCTCGCGGCGCTCACCGGCCAGAAGCCGGTCATCACCCGCGCCCGCAAGGCCATCTCCAACTTCAAGCTGCGCGCGGGTCAGCAGATCGGCGCGATGGTGACGCTGCGCAGCGACCGGGCCTGGGAGTTCCTCGACCGGCTGTTCAACGTCGCCCTGCCGCGCGTGCGCGACTTCAAGGGCGTCTCGCCCAAGGCCTTCGACGGCCGCGGGAACTACACCCTGGGCGTGCGCGAGCAGATCATCTTCCCCGAAATCAACTACGACGAAATCGAGAAGATCAAGGGGCTCAACATCAGCATCGTGACCACCGCGAAGAACGACGAGCAGGGCCGAGCGATGCTGCGCGCGATCGGGATGCCGTTCCGCAGCTAGCGGACAGGTCGCGGGGCGGCTGACGAGCCCAGCGTACGCTTGCAAAGGCGTTGGGCCTGCTGTATATCCCCGCGCCCTTGTTCTGAAATCGGACACCAGGATAGCGAAGTACGAGAGAAACGATGGCAAAGCTTTCGAAGATCGCCCAGGCGAAGCGCAAGCCCAAGTTCAGCGTGCGCAAGTACAACCGCTGCCCGCTTTGCGGTCGGCCGCGCGCGTTCCTGCGCAAGTTCCAGATGTGCCGCATCTGCTTCCGGGACCGGGCGCTGAAGGGCGAGGTTACCGGAACGATCAAGTCGTCCTGGTAGCCGTCGGCGAGCCCGCGCAGGGCCGGCGTCTTGCAAAGGGCCCCGGGGCGGGCGCGCGCGCTCGGCCCTGACGGCGAAGAGTCTTTTCTTATGAGGAACGAACCATGTCGATGACCGACCCTGTTGGGGACATGCTCACCAGGATCCGCAACGCCTCGCGCGCGGGCCACGAGAAGGTGGTGCTGCCCGGCTCCAAGCTCAAGGAGCGTATCGCCAGCGTCCTGAAGGAGGAGGGCTTCATTCGAGACGTGGTGGTCCACCGCGACGAGAAGAAGAGCGGAGAGATCACTCTGGTGCTCAAGTACGGTCCGCAGCGCGAGCCGGCGATTACCGAGATTCGGCGCGTCAGCCGCCCGGGCCTGCGCCGGTATGTGCCTTCGGCCGAGATCCCGCGGGTTCTCAACGGGATGGGAATCGCCATCGTCTCGACGTCCAAGGGCATTCTGGTCGATCGCGAGTGCCGCAAGCAGAACGTCGGCGGCGAGCTGATCTGCACCGTGTACTAGCCGCCTCGGGCGAGCAGGAAGAAGAGGAAGAACATGTCTCGCATTGGCAAGCTGCCAATCAAGATTCCCGATAAGGTCAAGGTGGCGGTCGACGGCTCCACCGTGCACGTCGAGGGGCCCAAAGGCAAGCTCGCGGTCCCCGTCAACCCGCTCATCAAGGTCGCGGTCGAGGGCGGCCAGGTGATCGTGACCCGCCCGAGCGACGAGCGGCTGCCCAAGTCGCTGCACGGGCTGACGCGCACGCTGCTCAACAACGCGGTGCGCGGGGTCACCCAGGGCTTCGAGGACGTGCTCGAGATCAAGGGCGTCGGCTACCGCGCCGAGGTCAAGGGCCAGGTGCTCAACCTGAGCGTCGGCTTCTCGCACCCGGTCGACTTCGTGCTGCCCGCGGGCATCAGCTGCGAGGTGGAGAAGCAGACCCGCGTGATCCTGCGCGGGGTCGACAAGAAGCTGGTGGGCCAGACGTCCGCCGAGATCCGCCGGATCAAGAGGACCGAGCCGTACAAGGGCAAGGGCATCCAGTACGCCGGCGAGCGGGTGCGCCGCAAGGTCGGCAAGCAGGGCGTCGCCTGATTCGGGCGGGGACTTTTCTCATCGAGTCGGGCGCGCGCCCGGCTCGAAGGAGCTATCGATGACGAGCAAGACCAAGGAAAGCTGGCTCAAGCGCAAGGCGCGCATCCGCCGCAAGGTCTCCGGGACCCCGGAGCGGCCGCGGCTGACCGTCTACAAGAGCCTCAAGCACATCTACGCCCAGGTTGTGGACGACACCTCCGGCCGCACGCTTGCCTATGCGAGCGATCTCGACAAGGCGCTGCGCGAGGAGCTCAAGGCGAACAAGGCCAAGAAGACCGAGGTGGCGGCCAAGGTCGGCGCGCTGATCGCCCAGAAGTGCCTCGAGGGCAGCATCAAGGCGGTCGTCTTCGACCGCAACGGCTTCCCGTACCAGGGGCGTATCTCGGCGGTGGCGGACGCGGCGCGAAAGGCCGGTCTGGAGTTCTAGGTAGCGATCGCCTCGGCGCGGCCCTTGGGTGCCGGCGGCCGGTAAGGCAAGGAGACGTACTTTGGCGACACCGATCAATCCCAACGAGTTGGAGCTGACCGACCGCGTGGTGCACATCAACCGCGTGGCCAAGGTCGTCAAGGGCGGCCGGCGCTTCTCGTTCTCGGCCCTTGTCGTCGTCGGCGACGGTGCCGGTCACGTGGGCGTGGGCCTGGGCAAGGCCAACGAAGTGCCC
This sequence comes from Myxococcales bacterium, assembly GCA_050942745.1. Lineage (GTDB taxonomy): Bacteria > Myxococcota > Myxococcia > Myxococcales > UBA5297 > UBA10939. The sequence goes on along the minus strand of JBMNNX010000230.1, from coordinate 1,964 downwards.
GAGGCCATCCGCAAGGGCGGCGAGCAGGCGAAGAAGAACCTGTTCGTCGTCCCGCTGGAGGGCAGCACCATTCCGCACGAGGTCCTCGGCCACTTTGGAGCCGGGCGCGTGCTGCTCAAGCCGGCGTTCGAGGGCACCGGCGTCATCGCCGGCGGCGCGGTGCGCGCGGTGCTGGAGGCCGCGGGCATTCGCGACATCCTCACCAAGTGCCAGGGCAGCCGCAACCCCCACAACGTCGTCAAGGCGGTGGTCAACGGCCTGCAGTCGCTCAAGAGCCGTGACGAGATGGCGGCGATGCGCGGGCGCAACGTCCAGGAGCTGCAGGGCTAAAGCCTCGCGCAGCAGCAGGAGAGCAAGCAATGCCAGGCATCAAGGTGAAGCTCGTTCGCAGCCGCGCCGGACGGTCCAAGGACCAGCTGGCCACCCTCAAGGGACTGGGGCTCTACCGGCTCAACCAGGAGCGCATCCTGCCCGACACCCCGCAGACGCTGGGCATGTGCCGCAAGCTGCAGCACATGGTGGCCTGGGAGCGCGTCAATGAGGAGCCGGTCAAGCGACCGCGGCGCGCGGCCAAGCCTGCCGAGCAGGCGGCGAGCAACTAGCTGCCCGGAACGGCCGCCGCGGCGCGGCTGTTTCCGCATCTAAGGATTGGAGAAGCTCAATGTTGTCTCTCTCTCAGTTGAAGGCGCCGAAGGGATCGCGCCATCGGAAGAAGCGCGTCGGGCGCGGCCAGGGCTCGGGTTGGGGCAAGACCGCGGGCCGTGGCGGCAAGGGTCAGAAGGCTCGCACCGGTAACATGCACTTCGAGGGCTTTGAAGGCGGGCAGATGCCGCTGCAGCGGCGCCTGCCGAAGTTCGGCTTCCACAACCCGTTCCGCCGCGACTGGGCCGAGGTGAACCTCGCGACGCTCGAGCGGCACTTCGAGGCCGGGGCCACGGTCGACGCCGAGGCGCTCGAGAGCAAGGGCCTGCTCAAGGATCGCAAGGACGGGCTCAAGGTCCTCGCGCGCGGCTCGCTCAGCAAGCCGCTGACCATCAAGGTCAACCGCGCCAGCGAGGCCGCCAAGGCGGCGATCGAGAAGGCGGGCGGCAAGCTTGAGCTCATCGCCGACAAGGAGCTCAAGCTCCCGGCGCGCGGCGAGGGCGTGCGCGCCCGCCAGGCTCGCGAGCGCAAAGCTCGGCTGGCTGCCAAGCAGAGCAAAGAGTAGAGAGCAGTCGACGGCGCGGCCAGGTGCGCTCAGCGGGCATGAGCCGCGCCGACGATTGTTCAACTAGGGGTCTCAGTGGAGCCTGACGAGCAGAACGCCCGTCCTCAGGGGGATAGAGGCGAATAGAGGGGCTCTCGAGGAGGAAAGGTTGTTCACCCGAGGCATCGCCAACATGTTCCGCATCGCGGAACTCCGCAAGCGGCTGCTCTTTACCTTCGGGCTCTTGGCGGTCTACCGCCTGGGGATCTTCGTCACCACGCCCGGTGTCGACCGCGACGCGATGAAGAGCTACGTGCAGTCCTCCGGCGGGCTGCTGTCGCTGTTCAATCTGTTTTCCGGCGGCGCGCTCGAGCAGCTCTCGATCTTCGCGCTCGGCATCATGCCGTACATCTCGGCCAGCATCATCCTCCAGCTTCTCACGGTGGTGATCCCTGCGCTCGAGAAGCTGCAGAAGGAGGGCGAGCTTGGCCGGCGCAAGATCACCCAGTACACGCGCTACGGCACCATCGTGCTCTCGGTTATCCAGGGCTTTAGCATCGCGCTCTACCTCGAGAGCATCGGGCGGAGCGCGGCTCAGGCCGCCCAGGGCATCGCCGCGGGCGCGACGGTCGTGCAGACTCCGGGGTGGGGCTTCCGACTTCTCACCGTGATCACGCTGACCGCAGGCACCGCGTTCATCATGTGGCTCGGCGAGCAGATTACCGAGCGCGGGATCGGCAACGGCATCTCGCTGATCATCTTCGCGGGCATCGTCGCC
>JBMNNX010000348.1:0-5960 GCA_050942745.1 Myxococcales bacterium | reverse complement strand
CGCCGGAGCAGCAGCGCACGACCCCCCGAGCGCAGCGACCGGCAGGCCGCAACACCCGAGGGAGCCGTGGAACGAACCAACGAACGATAGGGAGAAGGAAATGAAATCTGCCGGACTGAAATCCCTCGCCGTTGCTTATCCACCGACCATCCGGACCAACGACTACTGGCGCAAGCGCTACCCGGAGATCGTCGCCGACGCCGAGAAGCGCTCGCTCGCCAAGCTGTGGTCGCTCAACCAGGAGAAGGACCGCGAGCCGAACATCTTCGAGCAGGAGATGCGGCCCTACGTCGAAGACGTCTTCCGCGGCGCGAAGGAGCGCCGCGTCGTCAAGCCGGGCGAGTCGGCCCTCCAGTACGAGGTGCGCGCGGCCAAGGACGCGCTGGCCGCTGCGGGGCTGGAGCCGAAGGACGTAGACGTGATCATCTCGGTGTCGTTCTGGCCGGACAACCCGGGCTTTGGCAACGGCGCCTGGCTCGCCCGCGAGCTCGGGGTGGACTGCTCGGCCTGGAACATGGAGACCTGCTGCAGCGGCGCGCTCACCTCCATGCAGGTCGGCGCCGCGCTGGTGAAGTCGGGCACCCACAAGAACGCGCTGGTCGTCAACTCGTGCCTCTACTCGCGCGCCACCGAGACCGAGGACACGCTGTCGTGGTTCCTGGGCGACGGGGCCGGCGCGGCGGTCATCGGCGAGGTCGAGGACGGCCGGGGCATCCTCGGCTCGAAGCTGATCCACACCGCCGAGACCATCGAGGCCTTCGTTTGCGAGTGGTGGAAAGACCCCGTCTTCCGGCAGCGGCTGCACATCGAGATGTCGCGTGGGTCGGCCTCGCTGAAGAAGGGGGCCGACGAGTACCTGCTGACGTGCTGCAACGGCGCGGCAGAGAAGGTCGGGGTGAAGATCAGCGACATCGACTTCTTCATCTTCAACACGCCGACCGCGTGGTTCTCGAGCTTCGCGACGCGCGCGCTCGGGGTGGACCCCTCGAAGACTGTCAACGGCTACCCGCTCTACGCGAACAACGGCCCGGCGCTGACGATGGGCAACATGCACCTCGCGGCCCGCACCGGGAAGCTGAAGCCTGACGATCTGGTGCTGGTCTACTCCATCGGCAGCGTCTCGAGCGCAGGTGCCTTCGTCATGCGTTGGGGCGACGTGAAGCTGGGGCCCGAGCCCGAGCCCGGCGTCCCCGAGGAGTAGCCTGTCCTCTCCGCTGCGGCCCGGTGGGCATGGATGCGGCGAGAATGCCTCGCTGCATCCGTTTTTCCCCACCGGCAGCTCGTTGGCGGATATGAAATAGGTCCAAAGGGGGCGTCAGAAGGAACAAGGCCAATGGAACCTGACCGAAAGGTCCTCGTCGTCGAGGACTCGGAGTTTGTCCACCAGATCTACCGGGTTGCATTCCGCAAGCTCGGAGCCTCGACGCTCGTCCACGCGTACAACGGAATGGAAGGGCTCGCCGCGCTCGATCGCGAGGGGCCCGTCGATCTGATCATCCTGGACCTGAACATGCCGGTGATGGACGGGGTGACCTTCCTCGACGAGCTGCGCAAGCGCAAGCGCGACTGGGGGACGCACGTCCTCGTCGCGAGCACCGAGGACCGCGACGGCCTCATCCGCGAGGCGCTGATCCGCGGGGCGCAGTCGTTCATCAAGAAGCCCTTCACGCTGGAGCAGCTCCTCGGGCTGCTCGCCCGCGTGGTGCCCACGCTCCCGCACAGGAGCGCGACGTCAGGCTGACTTGTCGCCCGACGGGCGCAGAGCCAGTGAGAGCGCCGCGAAGTCGGTGAGGGTGGGGAACGCCCGCTCCTCGCGTTGCCCGGCTGCGCCCGAGGGCTCGGCGAAGGCTCGGCCGAGCCCGCCGGCTCGCCCCCTTTCCATTCGGCGCGCTGCCTGAGCGAACGCCTCCAGCGCCTATCTCGCGGCCGGGCGCGCCCATGTCGCGTGCCGGCCTGCCGGCGGTGCGCGCGAGCGCTGGGCGCGCGAGCAGGGGCACGGAAGCAGCGCCAGCGGCGGCACGACCAAGCCCAACGTCAGAAGCCGCGCGCGAGCGCCCCAGGCCCCGGGGCCGCGGCGATCGCGATCGCGTGCGGGCCATTGGCGCGCGAAGCCCACCTGCGCGGTCGCCGCGAGGGATCCAGGCGCCGAGCCGCCCAAGCGCTGGGCCTGGCCGGCGTCTGCCAACGAGGGCTTTGCCGCTTTCGGGGCGAGAGCGATCGCAAGGCCGAGAGCGTGAAGGCCCCTCGCCTCATTGTTTCCCTCGAAGTGAAAAGAGCCCTGGCTGTGAAAGGCTGCGGACCGGGGGCCGCGCCGCGCTGCGGGCGCTTCGGAGGCCCGACGTTCTGCGGCTCGGCGCCATCGAGCGCAGCCTCGAGCGACCGCCGTGCGCTGATGGGCGCACGCTCGCTGTGGACTCGTGTATCCCGCGGTCGGCCCTTCGGCAGCGGGTCCGCTCACACGCTCGCTGCCGGTCCGAACCGGCTCGCTCTCCAGCCGGGCTCACGGCGGCTCGTGCCTGGCGAACACGGCCTTCCGTCAACCGGCCATCCTGGCCAGCGAAAGGAAGCGCCGGGAGCTTGGGCGTAGATTCCCCTCGTGGTTGTTCCAGACGTGTTGCGCTCTGGAGTCGAGGTCCGGCAGTTGCAAACTTGGCTTCAGAGCATGCACCCGGAGAGAGCCTTGAACGACCAACGCCCGCCCGCCAGCCGCCCGATGCCTCCTCGAGCGCACGGCTTGCTCGGCAGCTTCAAGCACGCGTACGAAGGCCTGGTCCACACCGTGGTGAACCAGCGCAACATGAAGATCCACGTGGTCTCGGCGCTGCTCGTCGCGATGGTCGGCAGCGGCATCGTCCTCGACCTGGCGACCAAGGCCACGCTCATCTTCTGCGTGCTGCTCGTCTTCTTCGCCGAGATCCTCAACACCGCGCTCGAGGCGCTCGTCGACCTTCACATCGACGAGTTCGACGAGCGCGCCCGCATCACCAAGGACGTCGCGGCGGCCGGCGTGCTCGTGCTCGCGATAGGCACGGTGGCGATCTTTGCCGCGGTCATCGTCACCCACTGGCCGCTCATCCTCGAATCAGGCGACCGGGTGCTGCGCCAGGTCGTGGCCGGCGGGCCGCTGGTGGCGATCGGCGGCCTGCTGCTCTGGAAGGCGCGCCGCGCGGTGTGGCTCGACGTGCTCGCGAGCGTCGCCGGCGCGGTGCTCATCCTCCTGCTCGCCTCCTGGACCTCGAGCGCGGTGATGACCGGGATGACCGCGGGCCTCTTCGCGCTCTGCGTCGTCGCGGCGCGCCGCAGGCAGCTCGCCGATCAAGCGAGCGCCGCGAACCCCGGCTCGGCCGTTGCAGGGCCCGGCAACACATGAGCGGGCGCGAGGCGGCAACCCGGGAGCAGAGTGGACACGCCGCGGCCCGGGGACCGCAGGCGCTGCCAGCGCGCCGCAGCCTCCCCGCGCTGCTGCGGGCGCACGGCCTGCCGGCGATGGCCCTGTGTTTCGGCGCCAGCTCGCTGCTCGTGTTGATCCGCGTCTTCGCCAGCGGCACCACGGGCTTCGCCATCATTCCCTGGAACCTCGCGCTCGCGTTCGTGCCCTACGCCTTGAGCCTCTTCGCGGCCGCGCTCGAGCGCGCGCCCTTGGCCGCTCGTCGCGACCGGCGCGCTGACGCTGCTCTTCCTGCCCAACTCCTTCTACGTGGCGACCGACTTCGTCCATTTTCGGGCCAGGGCCGACATGCCAGCCTGGTTCGACATCGGCCTGCTCTCGATGGCCGCGGGGACCGGCTGGTTTCTGGGGCTGCTCTCGCTGCGCATCTGGAAGCGGCTGCTCACCCGGCACCTCGGCGCCCAGGGAGCGTGGGCCGGCGTGCTGCTCGGCGGTCTGCTGTGCGGCTACGGCATCTACCTCGGGCGCTTCCTTCGCTGGAATAGCCGGGACGTGCTGAGCGCGCCGCGCGCCCTCTTCGCCGACGTCGTCGGGCACCTGGTGCCGCCGTGGAACCCCGAGATCGTTGGGGTGACCGCGCTGTTCGGGGCGCTGGTCTTGGTCACCTTCGCGGCGTTCGAGACCTTCGGTGGGGGGCCGAAAGCCGTGGGGTAGGGCGGACGGCAACGCGACTGGAGCGACGTCCGCTGGGATCGGCCGGGCGCGAGCCCGCTCGTTGTCGGCCGAGGCCGCGGTGCTAATGTGTTGGGCCGTGGACCCGAAAACAGGGCCACCAGAGGTGTGGATGATCGCCACCAGTCTCCTTTCGGATCTTGCGTGAGGCGCGACTCGCGCCGCGGGCGCTGACGCCGCGGCGCGTCCCCTCAACCGTTTGATCCTGGTCCCGCGCCACGCGCGCCGGGCTGACCCCGCGTGTGCCTTCGGGCCGCGCGATGGAGGTGGTCATCGTGTACGAGCTTTTCGCTCTGGGCTTCGGTCCCTTTTTCGAACAGCAGCTCCAGCCTTCCGAACGCGGCGAGGTCTTCCTCGCGCGGATAGCCGCCGAGCATCGCGGCCTCTACGAGGTGTGGTCCGAGGCGGGCTCGGGCCGCGCGCGGCTCGCCGGGCGACTTCGCCTCGAGCTCGCGGAGGCCGGCTCGCCCGGCGTCGGCGACTGGGTCGTCGTCAACGCCGCCCCCGGTCCTGACGGCACGACCGTCATCGAGCGGGTGCTGAGGCGGCGCACGGTCTTCACGCGCGGGGCCGCCGGCCGCGCGACGCGCGCCCAGGTGGTCGCGGCCAACGTCGATCTCGTCTTCGCGGTCTGCGGCCTCGACTCCGACTTCAACGTGCGCCGCATCGAGCGCTACCTCGCGCGCATCTGGGCGAGCGGCGCCGAGCCCGCGGTCATCCTTAGTAAGGCCGACCTGAGCGACGACCCGGCGAGCTGCCTCAGCGAGGTCGAGGCCCATTGCATCGGCGTGCCGGTCTATCTGACGAGCGCCCTCCGCTCCGAGGGCGTCGAGGCGGTGCGCGCGCGCATCCTCGACGGGATGACCGTCGCGTTCGTCGGCTCCTCGGGGGCGGGCAAATCGACGCTCGTCAACGCGCTGCTCGGCGAAGAGCGGATGCGCACCGGCGAGGTGCGCGCGAGCGACGGTCGGGGCTGCCACGTCACGACCCACCGGCGGTTCGTGCTCTTGCCCGGCGGTGGCCTGTTGCTCGACACGCCGGGGATGCGCGAGCTGGCGCTCGTGGACGACGAGGGCCTGAACGCGGTCTTCGGCGAGATCGCCGAGCTCGCCGCGGGCTGCCGCTTCCGCGACTGCCGCCACCAGACCGAGCCGGGCTGCGCGGTGCTCGCTGCGGTCGAGTCGGGAGAGCTGGACGCCGAGAGGCTCGAGCACTTCCGCAAGCTCGAGCGCGAAGCTCGCGCCTACGAGCTGCGCCACGACGAGCACAAGCGCAGGCAGGCCGAGCGCGTCTGGGGGCAGCTCTCCGACGAGGTCGCGCAGCTTCGCAAGTGGAAGGGAGGCAAGCCGTAGCGAACGCCTGCGAGGGCGCGGGGTGCGGCGACGGCGATTGCGAGCGGGCTCTTCGCGGGGAGCTCGCATCGAGCCTCGCTCGGACCTCCGCCCTCTCTCGGCCATTGCGAAGGGCTTCCCGTGGACGCCAATCGCGTCCCGGAGGCTCCGCAACCGGATTCCGCGCGTGCCAAACGCTTTCGGAAGGCTTCGGCGCGCGGTTGTCCGCAGGGCAATCGTGTTCCGGAGGCTTCCAAACCCGATTGGCACGCGCCAACTCGCGCTCTGGAGGGTCCGGAACCCGATTGGCACAGTGCCAATCGCGTTCCGAAGGCCTGCCGGACGGCTTTGGCGGTCGGAAGATCGTCGGGCGGAGCCTCCGAAACCCGATTGGCACGCGCCAACTCGCGCTCCGGAGGGTCCGGAACCGGATTGGCACGCGCCAACTCGCGCTCCGAAGGGTCCGGAACCGGATTGGCACAGTGCCAATCGCGTTCCGGAGGGTCGGA
>JBMNNX010000048.1:0-29351 GCA_050942745.1 Myxococcales bacterium | reverse complement strand
CGTTCGCCTGGAACTACGGCTTGGTCGGCTTTGTCCCGAATGCCACGCCGCGCTTCGCCTCGCTGGCCGCGCGGGCCCACGGCTCGGCCGACGCGACCTGCATCACGCCGACCATCATCGAGGTCGGGCTCCTCGATCCGTTCGGCAACCCGCTGATGAAGGCCGGCGTGCCCGTCGAGCTGACGGTCTCCTATCCGTCCGCGAACGCGACCGTGGACGCCTTCCTAGCAGGCGACAGCCCGACGGGCGTGGGCACCGCGACCGCGTCGGCATCGACCGACGAGAACGGCGTGGTGCAGGCCGTCGTCTCCGTGGACAACCCGAGCCCGACGCTCACCCTCACGGTCACCGCCTCGCTGGTCGGGGTCGCCGACTCGAACGCCGGGCTCGAGGTGGGGATGCTGCCGTGGCCGAACACGAACGAGGACATCTCGGGCTTCGGCTGCTTCGACGGTGTGGACAACGACTGCGACTTCCGAGTCGACTGCGCCGACCCCGACTGCTTCGGCATTGGCCCGTGCGCCGGGGTGTCGTGCGCGAGCCCGCTCTATGACAGCACCGTCCCCGAGGGCGGCGATGGCTTCGCCGGCAGCCTCTGCGACTGGGGCGAGAACGGCCTGGGCGTCGATCCTCCGGCCGGCTACAACGACGCCGTCATCAGCATCTTCGGCGGCGGCACCTTCGCGCTGTGCCTGACCGGTCCGGCGGGAGTAGAGGTCGAGGTCGGCGACACCAGCGGCGGCGAGACCTGCGGGTACCTCGAGCTCTTTGAGTTCGGCGAGGGGTGCCATCTCTTCAGCCTGACCGACCCCCACACCGAGCACTACCTCGTGGTGCGTGCGCCCGCTGGCGAGTGCGGCGCGGTCACGCTGGCCATCGTTGAGGTGGGCTTTTTCGACTGACGCTCCGCGGCGCGCCTAGCGAGCCGCGAGCCGAGCGCCCGGTGTCCGCTTCGGCGGGCGCCGGGCGTTTCGCGATTTCGGGACCAGTCCGCCCGGCTTCGCTACCGGCGGCCGGGCGCGCCAACGAGAACGCGCAGCCGACGACCGTCTCTCCCAACCTGGCGGGCTGATGACGTCGACCGCGCTCACGCTGCTCGTGCTGCCAACGGTCTACTTCGCCACGCGCTCGGTGGCATCCGGGCGAGACACGGCTGCCGCCCCATCGGTCCGACCTCTTCGGCGCCGGCCACGCGGAAGAAGCGATCGAAGAGGTGCGCCCCGTGAAGCCTCCGGGGGCGCGACCGCGAGCCGTGACGCTCCCTCGGCCGCTTGGGCGCGGGCGGCCTGCCAGACCGGGCCGGGCAGCGAGCGCTCGGCCGAAGGCGACGCTTGCTAGGCATCCTGGGCGCGGCGGGATAGATTCGCCCGGTCCTGTGTCTTGTCCGCGAGTGGTGTCGCCCTGTGGGCGTGCCGGGGCGGCGTCCGCGGCGAGCTTGTTCGACCGACGAGGAGAGAAATGGAGAAGCCCTTCCGACCGATTCCGCTCGAAACCCTGGCCCGCTGGATCTTCCGTGACCTCGACGACCAGCCGACCGTCCTCGGCATCCCGCGCGAGAACTTCCAGGTGCCCGCCCCGAAGATGGCGCTCACGCGCATGGGCCGCAGCTTCGCCGCCCCGCTCGGCGTCGCCGCCGGGCCCCACACCCAGCTCGCGCAGAACATCGTCGCCGCCTGGCTGGCCGGCGCCCGCTTCATCGAGCTGAAGACGGTGCAGACCCTCGACGAGATCCACGTCTCGCGCCCCTGCATCGACAGCGAGGACGCCACCTTCAACTGCGAGTGGTCGCAGGAGCTGCGGCTCGACCAGTCGTTTGACGAGTACCTGAAGGCCTGGGTGCTGCTGCACGCCATCGCCCACAAGCTCGGGCTGAAGGACCCCGGCGTCTTCTTCAGCATGAGCGTCGGCTACGACCTCGCCGGCATCCAGGGCGAGAAGGTGCAGCGCTTCCTGCGCCGCATGCGCGACGCCAAGGACGAGCTGCCCGCGGCCATCGAGGCGGTCGCGCAGGCCTACCCGGCGGTCAAGGACCTGCCCATCGCCAGCGAGCTGTCCAACCAGATCACGCTCTCGACGATGCACGGCTGCCCGCCGTCGGAGATCGAGAAGATCGCCAGCTACCTGCTCGCCGAGCTCGGCGTCCACACCTGGGTCAAGCTCAACCCGACGCTGCTCGGCCCCGAGCGGCTGCGCGACTTCCTCAACAAGAAGTGCGGCTTCGACATCACCGTCCCCGACGTCGCCTTCGAGCACGACCCGCGCTGGGAAGACGCGATGGCGATGGTGCGCAGCTTGGCCGCCAAGGCGAAGGGCCGCGAGCAGACCTTCGGGCTGAAGCTGACCAACACGCTCGAGGTCGTCAACACGCGCACGGTGTTCCCGGCGAACGAAAAGATGATGTACATGTCGGGCCGCTCGCTGCACCCGTTGACGATCAACCTCGCGCACCTCGTCACCGAGGAGCTCGACGGCCAGGTGCCCATCTCCTTCTGCGGCGGCGCCGACGCGCTCAACTTCCCCGAGCTGGTCGCCGACGGCCTGACGCCGGTCACGGTCTGCACCGACCTGCTCAAGCCGGGCGGCTACGCCAGGCTGCAGCAGTACCTCGTCAACCTCGACGCGGAGATGACGCGGCTGGGCGCCGGCTCCCTCGATGAGCTCGCCGAGAAGGCGGCCGGCGAGCGCAAGGACGGTGCCCGCGGCAACCTGCGGCGCCACGCGGCGCGCGTCTTCGGCGAGAAGCGCTTCGTCGCCCGCGAGCGCCCGATGGCGACCAAGGGCAGCCGCGAGCTCGGCCTCTTCGACTGCATCGCCGCGCCCTGCCAGGAAGGCTGCCCGACGAACCAAAACGTGCCGGACTACCTGTGGCTCGTCGCCAACGGCCGGCCGAACGAGGCCGCCGACGTCATCCTGCGCACCAACGCGCTGCCCGGGGTGACCGGCTGCATCTGCGACCACCCGTGCATGGACCGCTGCGTGCGCAACCACTACGACGCGCCGGTGGCCATCCGCGAGGTGAAGCGCTTCGCCATCGAGAACGGCACCCCGACCCCGCGCAAGGCGGGCGAGAAGCTCGACGTGCGCGTCGCCGTCGTCGGCGCCGGACCGGCGGGCCTGGGCGCGGCGTACTACCTCGCGCTCGCCGGCTTCGGCGTGACCGTCTTCGAGGCGCGCCGCGAGGTCGGCGGCATGCCCGGCGGGCTCATCCCGCCGTTCCGCATGGGCCGCGAGCCGCTGGCCGCCGACGTCGCGCGCATCGAGGCGCTCGGCGTCGAGATCAAGCTCGGCGTCGAGATCGGCAAGGACCTCACCCTCGCGCAGCTCCGCGAGCAGGGCTTCCAGTGCGTCTTCATCGGCGTCGGCGCGGCCGCCGGCAAGAAGCTCGGCATCCCGGGCGAGGACGCCGAGGGCATGCTCGACGCGCTCGCCTACCTCGAGAAGGCCAAGGCCGAGGGCAAGATGGAGCTCGGCAAGCACGTGCTCGTCGTCGGCGGCGGCAACTCGGCGATGGACGCCGCGCGCAGCGCGCGCCGCTTCGTCAAGGACGGCACCGTGGACCTCGTCTACCGGCGCACCCGCGCGCAGATGCCGGCCGACCCCGAGGAGATCAACGCCTGCCTCGAGGAGGGCATCGGCCTGCGCGACCTGCTCGCGCCCGCGCGCGTCCAGGTCGAGAACGGTAAGGTGACCGGCCTCGTCTGCGCGGTGATGAAGCTCGGCGCGCCCGACTCGTCGGGCCGCCCGCGCCCCGAGCCGACCGGCGAGGAGATCACCCTGCCCTGCACGACGCTCATCGCCGCCATCGGCCAGGACACCGTGCTCGGGATGCTCGAGGGCCTCGGCGTCGAGCGCAACAAGAACGGCACGCTGAAGGTGGACGCGAGCTTCGAGACCAACGTGCCGGGCCTGTTCGCCGGCGGCGACGTGGTGCGCGGCCCCGCCTCGATCATCAAGGCCGCGGCCGACGGGCGGCGCTTCGCCGAGGCGCTCGCGCGCCGGCACGGCGTGGAGATCGCCCCCGAGCCGATCCTCGCGAAGAACGAGAAGACCGAGGCGCTGCTCGCCCGAAAGGCGCGCAAGGCCACGCCGCAGACCGTGCCGGTGCTGCCGCTCGACCAGCGCGCGGGCTTCGAGGTCGTCCACGGCAAGCTGAGCGCCGAGGCCGCGGTGGCCGAGGCCGACCGCTGCCTGGACTGCGACGAGCTGTGCAGCCTGTGCGTCACGGTCTGCCCGAACCGCGCGAACCAGGCCTACGTGACCCGGCCGCTGCGGCTCGAGCTGCCGGGCCTCGTCGCCCGCGGCGGCAAGCTCGTCGCCGAGGGCAGCAAGCCGTTCGCGGTCGTGCAGTCGGTGCAGACCATCAACATCGGCGACTCGTGCAACGAGTGCGGCAACTGCGCCACCTTCTGCCCGACCGCCGACGCGCCCTACAAGCGGAAGCCCCGCTTCTGGCTCGATCGCGAAGGCTTCGAGGAGGCCAAGGGCGACGCGTTCCACATGGTCCGCGAGGGCGACGAGCTGCGGCTCGAGGCGAAGCTCGACGGCGCGCGCCACAGCCTCGTGCGCAACGGGGCGACGGCCGAGTACCGCGGCCCGAAGGCGGTCGTCCGGCTCAAGCCCGAGTCGTGGGAGGTCGTCGAGACCGCCGCGGCCGGCGAGCTGGCCGAGGGCGAGGCGGTCGATCTGACGGCCTGCGCGACGCTGATCGCGCTGCTCGCCGCGGAGCCGGCGGTGGTCTTCGCCAAGTAGCCGGCCACCGATTCGAAGCCCCCGACCCCCTCGCCGCGCGTCGGCGAGGGGGTCGTTTCATTTGGAAGCCTGCCGCGCCCGGTCGCCCGCCTCTGCTGCGGGCAGGCGATCAGGCTCGGATCACGAGCAGAAGCGCGCCTACAGGCAGCAATCGAGGCAATGGCTGCGACGGACCTGCAGTAGAGCCTCGTGCGACGCCGTCGGGCGCGCCGGGCGGCGACGAACCCAACGACCATCGCCACGGGCGCCACCTGGGCCTCTCGCCTCTGGCGTCTCCGGTCGATTTCTGGCTGCGAATTCGCGCCCTTGGCCCCCAGGAAGGCGAGCGCCACGCTTCAAGCCGGGGCTGCTGCCCTGGACGCTCGAGTTGCCCGGGGCGAGGCGCGGTCTTCTGTCCAGAACACTCGATTTGCGCCGGGGAAGGGGCAAGCTTCTGTCCGAAATACTCGGCTTGCCCCGTGGAAATCGCGGTCTTCTGTTCAGAACTCGCGATTTGCACTGTGCAAGTCGCGGTTTTCTGTTCGAAACCCTCGATTTGCACTCCGCACGTCGGGGTTTTCTGGTCCGAAGACGCGATTTGCACCGTCGAAAGCGAGTTCTTGTCCCCCGGCTGTTCCGGAGGCCGGCGGCAAGATGGCACCCGGGAGACGTTGGCAGCTATCATCCAGCCAACACGCCATGGCCTTGTCCGACACCAAGAGACGCTTCCGCAAGAGGATCAACGGCCTGAGGGGCTATCTGAACCTCGATCGTCACGGAAACGAGGTCGTGCGGCGCACCGACTTCACGCACGGCGAACGCCCGGTGCTGCTGCTCTACGGGTTCATGGCCACCCGGCGTGTCTTCGAGGTGCTGGAGAAGCGGCTGCGGCGCGACGGGTACTGCGTCTGGTCCATCAACCTCGGCGGCCTGTTCGACGCCTTCAACACCCGCGGCATCGACGAGTGCGCCGAGCGGGTGCGCGACAAGGTCGAGCGGCTTTACACGCGCTACAACCTCGGCCCGCTCTCGATCATCGGGCACTCCAAGGGCGGGCTCATCGGCCGCTACTACGTGAAGCGGCTGGGCGGCGACAAACGCGTGCGCACGCTCATCACCCTGGGGGCGCCGCACAACGGCACGCCAGCCGCCTACGCCGGCATCGCGACGATGGGCCTGGTCTCCAAGAGCGTGTGGCAGATGGCGCCGATGAGCCCGTTCATCCGGCGCTTGAAGATGGGGCGCTTCCCGCCGAACGTGCGCTTCGTCTCCATCTACTCGAAGGCCGACCGGGCGAGCCCTTTTCCGTCCTGCATCCTCGAGGCGGACTCGCAGCCGAACCTCTTCAACGTCGAGATCCCTGGCGTCACGCACAGGGAATTCGTGCTCAAGCGCAGCGTTTACAGCGTCATCCGGCGCGAGCTTGCCTTGGGGCTGGGCGACCAGCCGAAGGACGGCGAGCGCCCCCGCCCTCACCTCATCGAGCCCTAAGCCGTGGCCTCCCGCTGGGATTTCATCCAAGACCTCAAGCCCGTCCCCATCGCCGAGCACCTCATCGAGGAGCTCGCCAAGCTCTTCGCCGAGGACCTGTCGAAGTGGCCCTTGGAGGTCGAGGAGTGGAGCCGCGCGGCCGACGAAGAGCGCTTTCGCCACCTCTTCGAGCCGGGCTCGGTGCGCCCCGATGACCGGGTCTTCGGCGAGGCCTTCCGGCTGACCCGCTGGGAGCTCGAGCACGACATCTTCGCGGTTGACGACTACATGCGAAACGAGCGCTGGCGCGAGCGGATTGCCCCCGCCGACTACGACGCGCTCATCTTCCTCTACCGGTATCTGACCGAGCAGATGACCGCGGTCGCCGAGGCGACCGAGAACCGCATCAAGCGCAAGCAGCTCCTCGACTGCCTCGGGCGCATAGAGAGGCGGATGCGGCTGCGGGCGTCGTCGCTCGTCTTGCCGAATTAGCGGTCGGGGCGGCAACACCGACGCCGCGAGCCGTGTTAAGTACTTGTCCGGCCGGAGTGGAACAGGCGAACGCCGGCGTGAAAGCGCGGGAGGAAAGTCCGAGCTCCACAGGGCAGGGTGCTGGCTAACGGCCAGTCGGGGCGACCCGAAGGAAAGTGCCACAGAAAACAGACCGCCGAAGACCTCCTCGGAGGCCAGGCAAGGGTGAAAAGGTGCGGTAAGAGCGCACCGCGGCGGCAGTGATGTCGCCGGCACGGCAAACCCCACCCGGAGCAAGAGCGAATAAGGAGGCGAGCGGGAGCGATCCCGCGCAAGGGCGGCCCGTCCGATGCCTCCGGGTTGGCTCGCTCGAGACCGCGGGCAACCGCGGCCCTAGATGAATGTTCGCCGCCCCGCTTCGGCGGGGAACAGAACTCGGCTTACCGTTCCACTCCGGCCACCTTTTCACCGGCGCGCCAGCCAGGCGGCGCGCCCGCCGCGCGCCCTGTGCGCGGGCTGCCGCACGACGCTTGGCCCACCGGACCCGTGGGGGTAGATTGGCGGCTCACGCTGAGCGCCGGTGCGACGGTCTGCCGGGGGCGCCAGCCAGGCCCCGGGGGGAAAAGGGCCCGCAAGGCCCGATGAGCACATGCGAACCAACATCCTCATCGTCGACGACGACCCTGCCCTCGTCCGCGCCGCTCGGGCGCTCCTGGCCCGCAGGGAATGCCACGTGGAAGCGGTCTTCTCAGGGCTCGACGCGGTCGCCCGCGTGCGCGCCGGGGGCATCGACGCCGTCCTGCTCGACGTCTGGATGCCTGAGGTGGACGGCCTCTCGGTGCTCGACGAGCTCGCCCGGCTGCCCAACCCGCCTCGCATCGTGCTGATGAGCGGAAACGTGGACGACCGGGTCGAGGCGGCCGTGGCTGCCGGGCGCGCGCTCGCCTGCCTGGCCAAGCCGGTGGACTTCGAGCTGGCCTACACGCTGCTCGCCGGGAAGGCGCCTGACCGCGCCCTGCAGATCCAACCCCAGCTCGACCGCGCCGCGCTCGCCGCGTTCGCCAGCCAGATCGTCTCGCGCGGGACGGGCTTCCTCGAAAACGCTCCGCAGCTTCCGCCGGCGACCCCCGTCTCCATCGCGCTCCCAGCGCCCGAAGGCCCGCTCTGCCTGCTGGCGATAGCCGACCTGGCCGTGCGCGCCGCGGGCAAGCGCGGCCTGGGGCTGCGCTTCGCCGAGCTCACCGCGACCCAGCTCCAGTCGCTCAAGGCGCTCGCCTCGCCGGCTCCCGAGCCGATGCCAGCGGCGAAGGAGGCGCCGCCCGATCGCGTCCGCGAGCTCTACCGGCGGGCCCTCGAGAAGATCGAGCTGGGCAAGTACGACAGCGCGCTGCTCGACCTGCGCCAGGCCTGCGACCTGCAGCCGGGCGAGCCGCTGATCCAGGCCGCGGCGATGCGCGCCGAGGAGCTTGCGGGCGTCGAGAAGGCCCGCAGCCTGTTCCGCGAGGCCGAACAGCTCTCTGAGGAGGACCCGGCGCAGGCGCTGCGGCTCATCGAGGACGCCATCCGGCTCGATCAGACGCGCGCGCCTTATCACCGCGAGGCCGCGCGGCTCTATCTGCACTTGGGGACTTCGTTGCAGCAGGCCGAGGAGCACCTCGCGGTCGCTATCCACCTGGCGCCATCGGATCCGGCGCCGCGGCTGCACCTCGCGCAGCTCCTCGAGCGAGTTGGCCGTCCTCAGGAGGCGCTGTGGGCCTGTGAGGCCGCGCTCGGCCTGTTCCCCGGCGACAAAGAGCTGGGCAAGCTCGCGACCCGGCTGCGGCGCAAGACCTCGGGCACGGTGGCCTAGCCCGACCGCCTCCGGCACGTCGAGCCGGTCGTGGGCTGGTAGAGCACATGGCAATGCGCCCGTCCCAGGTCGGTCGGGGCGCATCGCAATGCGCTCGTCGTGGAATCGAGCAGAGCCGCTGGCGAATTCGCGGGCCCACGGAATCCGGCACGAAGGCCGGCGCTCCGGAATCGTGCCGCCCGTCCCAGGTTGGTAGGGGCGCATGGCAATGCGCCCGTCGAGGAACCGAGCAGAGCCGCTGGCGAATTCGAGTATCCCAGGCGGCCGGCACGAAGGCCGGCGCTCCGGAATCGTGTTGCCGCGCAACGAGCTTGCGACTCGACCCTGCTCCACTTCGCCCGGCCCGAGCGGTACCCGCCCGGCTGGCCCGCGCGCAGCCTCGCTAGCGCAGCGGGATCGTGCCCGCGAGCACCCGGTTGTTTCCGTCGTGCCGGACGGCGGTCGGGTTGGTGAGCGGCCAGCGATCGTCCTTGCCCGGCTGGTAGAAGCCGGTCCAGACGTCGAGCGCAGCCTCGTCGAAGTAGCTGGGGACGGTGAACGACCAGCGGTCGCGCACGTACTCGCCCTTCCGCCAGACACCGGTCGGGTAGCGGCCGGAGGCGGGCCAGTGATCGCCGTTGATGCGCTCGACGCGCCCGCCCTTGGTGTCGAGGTGGACGAAGACCTTGTAATCGACGTCCGCCTCGCGAAGGACGCGGTAGACGAAGGTGACCTCCACCGTTTCCCCGGGCTTCGGGTTCCGCGGCGAGTAGTCGATGCCCGTCAGCTCGACCGAACCCCCGTAGATGGCTCCCACGCGGCTCAGCCCGGCCGGCGTGTCGGCGAGGACGACGTCGGTCAGCCCCGAGCGCTTGAAGTTGGTGCGGCGCGAGCGGGGCGTGGGCGCTCTTTCGATACACCCGGCGGCGAGGACGGCGGCCAGCAGGACGAGGATACGCAGCGGGGAAAGGGGTCGGCGAAACATGGCGCTGCGACGCTAGCCGATCTCGCGTTCAAAGGTCCAGGCCGCGACAAAGTTGAAAAACCGCCCGCTGCGTCGGGCGCTTTCCGACCGTGCGAGGTACGCCGAGATCGCTTATAACCGCCGACTACTCAACGCTGGGGGCGCTCGCGCCGCACCGCCGGCCGCGCCCGCTCCGGACTTCGAGGTCTCTCGAAAATGGCAGAAGTCAACGAAGGCCTGGCCCCCGCCTCACCGAAGGCCGCCGCGACGCCGCCTGTGACGGGCGCGCTGGCGCAGAGAGAAGAGCAGCCCGCCGGGCCGCAGGCGGCCGGGACGCCCGACATCGCGACCTGGGTGGGAGCCGGCGCCATCGCGGCGATGCTGCTCGTCTTCGTCTACGCCTTCCTGAAGAAGCGCAGGCAGCGGCGCGCCGAGCTCGAGGAGCCGGGCGTCGCCGAACGGCGCGAGCTCGAAGAGAAGCGGAGAGTCGAAGAGTTGCCCGCTCCGCCCGCCAAGCCGGAGGAGGCCGCGCCGGCCCGCCGCAAGGTCGAGGAGGCCCGCCCGCTCACCGAGGCGGAGCTGGCGGCGATGGAGGCCGCCGAGCAGGCGCGCAAGGCCGTCGCCGAGGCCGAAGCCGCGCGCCTGGAGGCCAAGCGGCTGCTCGAAGAGGCGCGGGAGGCGCGCGACGCCGAAGCGCAGCGGCGGGCCGAGGAGGCCCGCGAGGCGGCAAGGCGCGCGCGCGAGGAGGCCGAGGCCCTCCAGGCCAAGGCCGAGGAGGAGGAGCGCCGGCTCAAGCAGGAGGAGGAAGAGCGCAAGAAGGCCGAGTACCGCGAGAAGCGCGCGCGCGAGGCCGCGGAGCGGGAGCGGCGCAAGGCCGAAGCCGAAGAGGCCCAACGGCGCGCCGAGGAGGAGAAGAGGCTCAAGGCGCTTGAGGAAGAGGCCGCGCGCAGGCGCGCCGAGGAGGAGGAGCGCCGCAAGGTCGAGGCCGAGGCGGGCAAGACGCTCGCCGAGGGCCTGTCGAAGACGCGCGGCGGCTTCATCGCCGGGCTCAACGCCTTCTTCGGGCGCAACAAGGTGCTCGACGAGTCCATCCTCGGCGAGCTCGAGGACGTCCTCTTCAGCGCCGACATCGGGGTCAAGACCGCCACGAACCTGCTCGAGTTCGCCCGCGAAAAGGTGAAGGCGAAAGACCTCGCCGATCCCGAGAAGCTCAAGGACGCCATACGCGAAGAGATCCGCAAGATCGTTTCGATCAAGGACGGGGCCGCCGACCTGTCGGCGCACAAGCCCTACGTCATCATGGTCGTGGGCGTGAACGGCTCGGGCAAGACGACGACCATCGGCAAGCTCGCCGCCAAGCTGACCGCGCAGGGCAAGAAGGTGCTCCTCGGCGCGGGCGACACCTTCCGGGCCGCGGCCGCCGAGCAGCTCGAGGTGTGGGGCAAGCGCGCCGGGGCCGAGGTCGTCCGAGGGAAGGAGGGCTCGGATCCTGGCGCAGTCATCTTCGACGCTCTCAAGAAGGGGCAGGCCGAAGGCTACGACGTGGTGATCGCCGACACGGCCGGCCGGCTCCACACCAAGGCGCCGCTGATGGATGAGCTGCGGCGCGTGCGCCGGGTGATGGACAAGGCCCTGCCAGGCGCGCCCCACGAAATCCTGCTGGTGCTCGACTCGACCAACGGCCAGAACGCCATCGCCCAGGCCCGGGAGTTCCACGCCGCGCTGCAGGTCACCGGCCTCGTCCTCACCAAGCTCGACGGCACGGCCAAGGGAGGGGTCGTCATCGGCATCTGCGACGAGCTGAAGGTGCCGGTGCGCTACGTGGGCATCGGCGAGTCTGTCGGCGACCTGCGGCCGTTCGACCCCAAGGAGTACGTCGAGGCGCTCTTCGACTGAGGCTCGGCGCCGTCGGGCGCGCGAAGCGCGGGGAGCGCCGCGCGCGCGGTCGGGAGGCGAGCCGCGGGCTCGAGCGGCGGCTTGCGCGGGCGCCCGCGAGCGGGGGTAGCGAGCCGATCAGGCGGCAGCCGGGACCTTCTTGCGGCGCGCCGACAGATCGCGCGCGAGCTCGTCGGCCAGGGTGCGCAGCACCCGCGAGGCGGCCGCGACGTCGCGCCGGTTGCAGCGCGCGAGCGCGCGGCGCACCGCAGCTTCGATGGTGCCGGACTGGCAGGCGTCGATCTCGCGCCCCTTGGCCGTCAGGCTGAACAGCGCCCGCCGGCCATCGGCGGGATCGACCTTGCGGGTGAGCGCCTTGCCTGCCTCGAGCCGGCGCAGGACCCCGGTCAAGGTGCTCGGGTGGACGTGCAGGATGCTCGCGAGCCTGCCCGCCGAGATGCCCGGCAACCGCCCGACGATGCGAATGACGAGCCGCTGCGGGCCGGTCACCTTCAGCGTCGACTTCATCCGCTTGGAGGTCGTTTGGAGGCTGTGATCGACCGCCCACAGCAGTTGCATGAAATCGAGCACAGCTCCGAGTCGCACAACCTCTTGTTCGCGCCCTTGGTTCATCGACGTAGCCCCGGTGTCTCTCCAACCCGCCCGAGCCCCTTGGCTCCTACGCGCCCACGCGCCGGGCGGAGAGCGAAGCATGCGCTGGGGAAAGGCGCGAGTAAAGGTGTCTCCAGGTGAACGCTCGGGGCTCCGCTCGCGGTTCCCCGCCGCGCCAGAACACGCCCTGGCCGGCTGTGCGGCATGGGAAAAAGGAGGGCGTCGCCGCGCGAGCCCGGGGAGGCGGGCTCGACGCCTCGCCAAAGCGAGCGGTTGCTCACGCGTCGGCCTGTGCCCATGGCCGGCTTCGATCGAGGCGAGCGCAGTCTCCCCGGGGATCTCGAGCCCCGCGCCGCCACCCTCGATCGTGACCCGGCAGGCTCAAGGCTCGCGCTGGGCTGCGCCATCGATCCGGGCCGACCAGCGCCCGCCGTGTCGCCTCGCGGCGAGAGCTTCGCCGCTAGGGCTCGAGGCAGAACGGGATCGAGTCGGTGCGCCCCTCGGGCTCCTCGGTCTTGCCCGACGGGTCGTAGATCTTGACGAACTCGACTTCCTCGAACTGCTTGAGCGTCGGCCTGAGCTCGTTGGCGATGGTGACGGTCGAGCCGCCGCTGTTGCAACCGCCGACCAGCCGCATGTGCGCGACGCCGTTCTCGACGCGCAAGCCTTCGAAGCCGGTCGCGCCGGAGGCGACGAAGCGCAGCCCCCGGGCCTTCTCGGACTCGATCGGGCCGGCGAAGAGCGCATCGAGCGCGCCCTTGATCGGCGCCTCTTTCGGGACGCTGCGCTCGACCGGGACGAACATCGGCTCCTCGCCGGACTTCATCCGCTCGTCGTCGAGGAACCAGACCTTCACGGTCACGGTCTGCTCGGCCGCGGCGGCCGTCGCTGCGCCGGCGTCGAGGGCCGGTTGCGCCGAGCCTGCGTCGAGGCCGGGCCGCGCCTGCGGGGCCGGCTCGGCCGCTTTCGGGGGCTCAGCGGAGGGCTGAGGGGCGCGCGCGGACTGCTTGCACGCGCCAAGAGCAACGAGGGCACCGAGGAGGACGAGGGACCGAACGCCTGTCAACGAGCGCATCTTTTCTCTCCGGATGGCGGGCGGCCTCACACCGCTCGGCTGGCCGCAAATACAGAAAGAGCCCGGAAGCATCGGAGGCTTCCAGGCTCTCTCAGCGGGGTGGACGGGACTCGAACCCGCGCCCTTCGGCGTGACAGGCCGACGTTATAACCAGCTTAACTACCACCCCATATTCAGCTTTGTGGGCGGAGCAGGTTTCGAACCTGCGACCCCCGGCTTGTAAGGCCAGTGCTCTACCCCTGAGCTATCCGCCCTCAGAGTCCTCGGGGCCGCCCAATCAGTGCGCGACGTTCTAGCTGTCCGATGAAACAGTGTCAAGAGTGTTTTTCGTCCATCAATCGCCGGTCGGGGGAACCAGCGATTCGAGGAGCGCCTTGGCGCTGCGCTGGTCGGGATCGGCCTCGAGCGCCCGGCGCAGCCAGTCGAGCGCTTCCCTCCGCTCGCCCCGCGCGAGCGCGCAGCGGCCCTGCGCCTCGAGCGCGGGCGCGCCCGAGGGCGCGGCCTCCAGCGCTCGCGCGGCGCTTCGGCAGCCGGCCTCGGTCTGGCCCGACGCGAGGAGGTGCCGCGCGAGGCGCGCCTGGAGCTCCGATTCGCCGGGGGCCCGGGCCACCGCCTCCGCGAATGCCGCCGCGGCGCCCTGGTGCTCGCCGAGTTGGCCGAGGGTCTCGCCGAGCGCCTCGAAGGTCCCGCGCCCGGGCGCCACCAGCGCCCGCCCCCGCGCCTCGCGCAGCGACCGCGGCTCGACTAGGCGGACCGCGCGCTCCATGCGCTCGATGACCCGCTCGTAGGCCGGGTATTCGGCGGACCACTGGTAGACGACCTCGTAGACCAGCTCGCCGCGGGGAACGAAGTAGGCGCGAAACCGCGTCGTCGTCCCATCCTCGGTGTAGGAGCCCTCGAGGCGCGTCGCGCCGACGCCCGCGAGCGCTGAGGCGACGGGCGCGCCCAGCGTGACCTCGGTGAGCGCCCCTGCCCGCTCCTCGGCAAGAAGCTGCTGATCGATCCAGCCGCGGATGACCTGCTCGACGCTGTCCTCGCCCAGCGGCTCGACACGCACGGAGAGCGAGGCGCGGCCCAGGCCCGACAGCCCGTTGTGCACCGTGAGAAAGCCTGCCCCTTCGGCTTCCATCCACCAGAGCGGCGGCGCGGCGACCTCGAGCCCGAGCAGATCGTCGGCGCTCGGCTGCAGCCGGACAGGCCGCCACTGGAGCCACAGGCCGCCGAGCAACACGGCGGCGCCCGCGCCGAGGAGCGGCAGCGAGCGCAGCAGGCTCGAGCGAATCGACGGCGAGGCCTCGACCAGCAGGCGCGGCGTCATGAAGAGGGCCGCCAGCGCGCCGGCGAGCAGTCCGCCGAGGTGTGCCCAGTTGTCGACTCCGCTGGAGGTGAAGCCGATGTAGAGGAAGACGAGGACGATGGGGATCGTCGACTCGCCGAGCACCCGCCGGTAGCGCTGCGGCAGCAGCTCCCGGTACTTGATCCCGAAGACGACCGCCGCGCCCAGCGCCCCATAGACGATGCCGCTCGCCCCGGCGCTGACCGCGTCGGGGCGGGCGAAGACGCTCATCGAAGTGGTCCCGAGCGCCGAGGCCGCCAGCAGCATCGCGTAGTCGAGCCGCCGGTAGGCGTTTTCGAGCGCGCCGCCCACGTTGAAAAGGATGAAGAGGTTGAAGGCGATGTGCAGCGCGTTCTGGTGCAGCAGGTTGGCCGTCACCAGCCGCCAGAGCTGGCCGAGGTCGAGCATCAGCGGCGCGACCTTCGCCCCCCAGGCGACCAGCGCGTCCTGCTCGACAGGTCGGCCCAGCCCCATCATCAGATAGAGCGCGATGTCCAGGATCACGAAGACCGCGGTCACCGTCGGAAAGCGGCCGAGGTTGAAGGCGCGGGCGAAGTAGAGCTTGCGCGGATCCTGGAGGCGGCGAAACAGCTCGAGCTGGTCAGTTCTGACCCACCCCTCGCCGGTCACCGGCGGAAAGCACACCTGGTAGTGGCCCGCGATCTCGCCGCGGCGCGCCCGCGACTCGAACTCCTCGAGGTCGAGCGCCTCCTCCCCGGCGGGGGTGCGGATACGGATGAGCGGGGCCAACTCCGGGACGCCTCCTCGTAGCCAATGCGCGGCTCAACATACCACTCCGCGCACCCGCAAACCGGCCCGTCCAGATGACCGATGGCGCCGGGAGGGCGAAAGACTGCGGCGAAAAGTCCTTTCATGCTGCCGGGTTGCGAGGTGGCCGCTATCTTGAAGCCCGATCGTCGCGCGTGCTATAGATGCTCGCATCGGCGGAGGCTGGATGAAGCTCATTATTGAGGACGATGAAGGCCGCAAGACGGTCGTCCCGATCGTTCGAGAAGACGTCGAGATCACCATCGGTCGGCAGGAGGGGAACACCATCCGCCTCACCGAGCGCAACGTCTCGCGTCGGCACGCGAAGCTCATCCGGCGCAACGGCTCGGTCTTTGTCGAAGATCTCGGCAGCTACAACGGCATCCGGGTCAACGGCGACAAGATCGACTCGGTCTACGAGGTCAACGAGGGCGATCTGATCCAGATCGGCGACTACGACCTCGCGGTCCAGTACGACGACGAGGTGCGCCCGGTCGCCCGGCCGGCCCCGGCCGCGCGCATGGAGCTCGACGAGCCCGACGACTCCCACGACGAGTTGAGCGCGCCGCAGCCCGCGCCCCGGGCCAAGAAGCACGAGTCGACCGCGGTGATCAACGCGGCGCAGATGCCGACGCGAAGCCGCAGCGTCGTAGACGTGCCCGTCGAGCAGGCCCCGCGCCTCGTCGTCATCGCCTCGGAGTTCACCGGCCGCGAGTTCGCCTGTATCCGCAGCGAGATCAAGATCGGCCGCACCGAGGACAACGACATCGCCATCGACCACCGCAGCCTGTCGCGCAACCACTGCAAGGTCGTGCGCGAGGACAACGGCGAGTGGAAGGTCATCGACCTGCAGTCCGCCAACGGCGTGAAGGTCAACGGCGAGCAGTACAGCCAATGCGCGCTGCGCTCGGGCGACGTGATCGAGCTCGGGCACATCAGCCTGAAGTTCTTGGCGCCCGGCGAAGAGGCCGATGCGATCGGACCCGGCAAGAGCAAGAGCAAGGGCAAGAAGAGCAGCAAGCCCGTCCCGCTCGTCGTCGGAGGCGTGCTCCTGATCGCGGCGCTCGGGGTCGGCGGCTACTTCCTGACCAAGGGCAAGCCGGCGTCCACAACCGACAAGCAAGCCGATCCGAAACCGGTCGCGACCAAGGAGCCGGCCCGGCCAGAGCCGGCCCAGCAAGACCGGGTCGTACCAAAGGCCGACGACACCGCGTTGGCGAGCGCGGTCGAGCCCAGACCCGACGCGCCCGCGGTCGACGGCCCCCCGACGCCGCCGGATCCCAAGGCGCTCAAGGCCTACCAGGCCGGAAAGACGCTCTTCGGCCAGAACCGTTTCGAGGCGGCAGAGAAGAAGCTCGCCGAGGCGGTCGCAGGCGGAGTGACCGAGGCGAAGGAGCTGCTCGAAGCGGCCCGCGACGAGATCGCTGCGGAAGCCAAGCTCGCCGAGGCGCAGAAGGGCTTCGACGCGCAGGACTACGAAGGCGCGATGGCCGCGCTCGACGAGATCCCTGTGGTGAGCTCGTTCGCCCCCAAGGCCGAGAAGCTGCGCGAGCGCATCGCCGCAGCCGAGCAGGAGAAGCAAAAGGCGCCGGAGGATCCGGTCAAGGCGCAGGCCCTCGCCAACCTGGAGAAGGGCAGGCATCTCGCGGGCGACACGGTCAAACGCTACAAGGAAGCGATCAGGTTTCTCGAGCGCGCGCTCGAGGCCGACAGCTCGCTCGCCGAGGCACACCTGTACCTCGGCACCTGCTACGCACACTTGGAAAAGACCGATCTCGGCGCCAAGCACTACGAGGAGTTCGTGCACATGGCGCCCGCTCACCCGAGCGCGCCGGCGGTCGTCGATGTGCTCAAGGCGTACTTCGCGGCCTCAGAGGTCAAGCCTCGCTGGCCGCTGCCTGAGCTGCCTGAGTAGAGGCTCGACGGCACGGCGAGCCATCGAACACGACAAGGGAGCATACTGATGCCCAACGAGGCGACCGCCCCGGAGGATGCCGGCCATGCCAAGGCCACCTTTGGCGTGGCGATTCACATCCTCGTCGTCGACGACGAAAAAGATCTCTGCGACTACCTAGGGGTGCTTCTCTCTCGCGAGGGTTTCGAGGTTCACAGCCTGACCGACCCGAGGCGGGTCATCGACGAGCTCCGCTCGCGCAAGTACCACCTCGTCATCCTCGACATGATGATGCCCGAGGTGACCGGCACCGAGGTCCTCAGCCAGATCCGCAAGCACGACACCGACATCGCGGTCATCGTCTCGACGGCCTACCCGAACGTCGACACCGCGATCGCCTCGCTCAAGCACCAGGCCTCGGACTACGTGCGCAAGCCCTTCGAGCCCGACGCCTTCCTCGCGACGGTGAAGCAGGCGCTCGCGCGCAAGGGCCTGACGATGGACCCGGAGGCCGAGATGCACCAGGCCATCGGGGCGGTGATCCGCGACGCGCGCAAGCACCAGGACCTGACGCTCAAGCAGCTCTCGCGCCGCACCGGCCTCTCGGTCTCGCTGCTCTCGCAGATCGAGCGCGCGGAGTCTTCGGCCTCGATCAGCTCGCTGTTCAAGATCGCGACGGCGCTCGGCCTGAAGATGTCGCAGCTCTTTGGGGCGCACTGACGCGCTTCGAGCTCTCGAGCCCGCGAAGAGCACGCCTCGGCCGCAATCAGCTCGCTGTTCGAGATCGCGGCGGCTCCTCGGCCTGAAGATGTCGCAGCTCTTTGGGGCGCACTGACGCGCTTCGAGCTCTCGAGCCCGCGAAGAGCGCGCCTCGGCCGCGATCGGATCGCTGTTCGCGACGGCGCGCTCGGCCGGAAGCGGGCCTTCGGGCCTTCGGGCCTCGAAGAGCGCGCCTCGGCCGCGATCAGCTTGCTGTTCGAGATCGAGACGGCGCCCGGCCTGAAGGCGTCGCAGCTCTTTGGAGCGCACTGGCGCGCTCCGGGGCTTCGCTCCCCGAAGAGCGCGCCCCACCCTCGGCGGGCGGGGCGCTTTCGGACTTTTCGGCTCGCGGGCGCGACGCAGTGGGTGCGCGCCCTCCGAGCGCTACTCGCCCACCTGCTTGCGCAGGAACGTGGGGATGTCCCAGCGGTCCTCTTCGGTCGCCGCTGTCGGCGGCAGCGCCAGGGCTTCCTCAATCGAGCCGACCGAGGCGAGGCCCGAGCTCGTCTCGGCGAGCGGCAGCCGCGCGGGCCGGGCCGCCGGGACGAAGGTCTCCTCCTGCCGCAGCGCGGGCGCCGCGCGGGTCGCGATGGCGCTGCCACCCGCGCGCTTCTGCACGTCCTTGGGCGAGAAGCCGGTGGCGATGATGGTGATCTTCACCTCCTGCGCGTCCGGGTCGTCGTTGATGAGCGAGCCGAAGATGATCTCGGCCTCCGGGTCGGCCGCCTCCTGAACGAGCATGACCGCCTCGTTGATCTCCTGCAGGCTGATGTCCTTGGGCGCGGTGATGTTGATGAGCAGGCCGGTCGCGCCGTCGATGGTCGCGTCCTCGAGCAGCGGGCTGGAGATGGCCTGCTGCATGGCGATCAGCGCGCGCTTTTCGCCAGTGCCCACGCCGGTGCCCATCAGCGCCAGGCCCTTGTCGGCCATGATGGTGCGGGCGTCGGCGAAGTCTACGTTGATGTAACCGTTGTACTGGATCAGGTCGGAGATGCCCTGCACCGCGTTGAGCAGCACCTCGTCGGCGCGCCGGAAGGCGTCGAGCAGGGGCAGCCGCTCGTCCTCGAGCGCGAGCAGCCGCTGGTTCGGGATGGTGATCAGCGTGTCCACCGCGGCCTTCAGCTCGACGAGGCCCTGCTCGGCCTGCTTGCGGCGCTTGTTGCCTTCGAAGATGAAGGGCTTGGTGACCACGCCGACGGTCAGCGCGTCGAGCGACTTGGCGATGTCCGCCACCACCGGCGCGGCGCCGGTGCCGGTGCCGCCGCCCATGCCCGCGGTGACAAAGACCATGTCGGCGCCCTCGAGCGCGGCGGCGAGGTCGTCGCGGCTCTCGAGCGCGGCCGACCGGCCGATCTCCGGGTTGGCCCCGGCGCCGAGGCCGCGGGTGATGTTGGTGCCGATCTGGATCTTGGTCGGCGCCCGGTTGGCCGCGAGCGCCTGGATGTCGGTGTTGCAGGCGATGAACTCCACCCGCTCGACGCCCGCGTTGATCATGGTGTTGATGGCGTTGCAGCCGCCGCCGCCGACGCCGATGACGCGGATCTTCGCTGCCTGCTTGATGTCTTGGAAGTCGCTCATTCCTAGCTCCTTCGTTTCAGGGCCTGTTTCCTCTCGGAGCAGCCCCGCGCCCCTCTCGGGGATTTCGGTTCGTTGCTTCGGGTTCGCTGCCGCGCGAGCGGCCTCCTAGAAAATCTCCTCGAGCCAGTCCTTCATGCGGTTCTTCACCTTCCGGTAGATGTTGTCCTCCCGGATCTTGAAGAACTTGGAGTCCTGGTGCTTGGCCCCGTAGAGCACCAGGCCGACGCCGGTGGCGTAGACCGGGCTCTTGACGACGTCGATGAGGCCGCCGATGCCCTTGGGCACCCCGCGGCGCACCGGGACGCCGAGCACCTCCTCGGCCAGCTCGGTCATCCCCTGCAGCAGCGACGAGCCGCCGGTAATGACCACGCCCGAGGCGAGCAGCTCCTCGTAGCCCGACTTCTGGATCTCGCGGTGGACGAGCTGGAAGATCTCCTCGACGCGCGGCTCGAGGATCTCGCAGAGGATGGACCGCGAGAGCACGCGCGGCTGGCGGCCGCCGACGCTGGGCACCTCGATCTGCTCGTTCTTGTCGACCATCGACGCGAGCGCGCAGCCGAACTTCTGCTTGATGCGCTCGGCCTCGTGCGCCGGGGTGCGCAGGCCGATGGCGATGTCGCTCGTCAGGTTGTTGCCGCCCAGGGCGATGACCGCGGTGTGGACGATGGAGCCACCGCTGAAGATGGCGACGTCGGTGGTCCCGCCGCCGATGTCGACGAGGCAGGCGCCGAGCTCGCGCTCGTCCTCGCCCAGGCAGGCCTCGGCCGAGGCGAGCGGCTGGAGCACGATGTCCGCGACGTTGAGGCCGGTGCGGTTGGCGCACTTGACGATGTTCTGGGCCGAGCTGACCGCGCCGGTGACGATGTGGACCTTGGCCTCGAGCCTCACCCCGGCCATGCCGAGCGGCTCCTTGATGCCGCCCTGGTCGTCGATGATGAACTCCTGCGGCAGGACGTGGATCACCTCGCGGTCGAGCGGGATGGCGATGGCCTTGGCCGCGTCGATGACACGCTGGATGTCCGTGTCGCGGACCTCCTTGTCCTTGACCGCCACGATGCCCTGCGAGTTGAAGCCCTTGATGTGCCCGCCGGCGATGCCGGTGTAGACGGTGCTAATCTCGCAGCCCGCCATCAGCTCGGCCTCTTCGATCGCCCTGCGGATGGAGCCGACCGTGGCCTCGATGTTGACGACGACACCCTTGCGCAGGCCCTTGGAGGGGTGGGTGCCGATGCCGATGATGTCGATCCCCTCCTCGGTCAGCTCGCCCACGATGGAGCAGATCTTCGTCGTGCCGATGTCCAGGCCGACGACCAGCTCCGGAGACTTCTTGGCCATTCCTTACCTCGCTGCTTCCGACTCCTTGTTCTCCGCGCGCATCCGACCTCGCTCTTTTTGAGCTTCGCCGGTCACCGAACCGGGGCACCGTTGCCCCCGAGGCTCTCGCCCGGGTGTGCGGCGCGGAACGTCACTGCGTCCGCTTCTCTGCTCCTTCGGCGAGCTGGACCGCGACCCAGCCCGGCCTGGTGCGGTTGTCGAGCCGAATCACTTCGGCCCGCGCTCCGCGGCGCGACAGCTCGTCGAAGAGCTGACCGAGCCGCGCGAGCTTCTTGTCGAGCTCCCCCTGACCCAGCCTCACCGCCACCGCGTCGTCGCCGAGGAAGAAGGTGAGCCCCTCGAGCCTGTCGATGCTGATCTCGGAGATCTCCGCGCGCTGCTCGAGCCCCGCCTCGCGGTAGAGCGCCATCGCGTCGAGCGCCTGCTTGAAGAGCGCCTCGGCCTCCTCGGGGGCGGCGCTGTACTCCTCGCGGCCGACCCCGCGGAGGATCGGCAGGTCGGCGCTCTCGCCCGGCGCCAGCCGCTTGAAGGCCTTGCCCGACCGGTTGACGTAGTAGAGGCCGCCCAGGTCGGTGAGCGCCGCAGGCTCGTGCTCGACGACCTTCACCTTCAGCTTGCGCGGGTAGACGCGATCGATGGTCGCGTGCTCGACCCACGGGTGGGCGGCCATGGCGCGCTCGGCCAAAACGATGTCGGCCTCGAAGATGTTGTCGCCCGGGCGGATTCCGCCGAGCCGGATGAGCTCCGCCTCCTCGGCGCGCTCGAGCCCCTCGAAGGCGAACTGCTCGATGGCAAAGGTCGGAGAGGTGAAGAGCCAGGCCTTCAGGTGGCGCGCGCCCCACGCCGCGCCGACCGCGAGCGCGCCGAGCACGAGGGCCGCGCCGAGGAATCGGGCCGCGCGCACAGCGAACCCGGCAGCGGCCGCTCGCACGGCCGCTTGATCGACGCGCCTTCGGTTCTTTCGGCCTCTCACGACCGTTTCCTCCTCCCCTTCGAGTTGCACAACCCCTCTCGCCTCGCCGCGCGCCCCCGGCCGAGCGCGGCTATCCCTTCAGCGCGGCCCCGAGCAGCAGCCGCTCGCACAGCGACGCAAAGTCGATCCCCTTGCCGGCCGCGATCTTCGGCAGCAGGCTCGCGCTGGTCATGCCCGGCAGCGTGTTGACCTCGAGCAGCCAGACGCGCCCGTCGCCGTCCAAGATCAGGTCGGAGCGCGTCGCCCCGCTGCAGCCGAGCGCGCGGTGGGCAGCCAGCCCCATCGCGCACGCGGCCGCGTACTGCGCCTCGGGGATGGGCGCCGGGAACAGGTAGCGGGTCGTGTTCGACTGGTACTTGGCGGCGTAGTCGTAGAACTCGTTCGCGGGGACGATCTCGATGGCCCCGAGCGCCTCGCCGTCGAGCACCGCGACCTGGATCTCGCGGCCCTTCACGTACTCCTCGATCAGGATGGCGCCCTTGAGCTTCGAGGCCTCGGCGATCGCCTCGCGCAGGCTCGCCTCGTCCTTGACGATCCGGATGCCGACCGAGGAGCCCTCGCCCGAGGGCTTCACGACCGCGGGCAGCGCGAAGGGCAGCCGCGGCGCGGCCTCGAAGGCCTCCAGGCTCTCGAAGACCGCGTACGCCGGCGTCTGGATGTCGTGGGCGACGAAGACGCGCTTGGAGAAGACCTTGTCCATGCCCGCCGCGCTCGCGAGCACGCCCGAGCCGGTGTACGGGATGAACATCGACTCGAGCAGGCCCTGAATGCAGCCGTCCTCGCCCCAGCGGCCGTGCAGCGCGATGAAGGCGACCTCGACGCCCTCCTCGATGAGCCGTGCTGCTACATCCTTCTGCACGTCGATACGACGAACTACGTAGCCCTTGCTCTCGAGAGCCTCGGCGCAGGCGTTCCCGGTGCGCAGCGAGACTTCGCGCTCGGCCGACAGCCCGCCCATGAGCACGCCGACCCGCTTCGACTTGAGCTCTTCAACCGTAAACCCCATGTGCCGTCCTTCCCGCGCGCCGCCTTCGAGCGCGCCCGAGCCTCTAGGCCGTGGGCTCCCTGGGCAGCCCCAGCCCCCGCGGCAGCTCCGCGGGGTCGAAGTCGCCCATCAGCTTCACCTCGGGCACCAGCAGGACGCCCGACGACTCGAGCACCGCCTCCTGCATCTGCCGCATCAGCCTCAACACGTCGGCCGCGGTCGCCTCGCCGCGGTTGACGATGAAGTTCGCGTGAATCTCGGAGACCTGCGCCCCGCCGACCCGCTTGCCCTTCATCCCGCAGGCCTGCAAGAGCCGCCCGGCGTAGTCGCCCGGCGGGTTGCGAAAGATCGACCCCGCGCTCGGCAGGCCGTGGGGCTGTGTGCGCCGTCGCTTGGTGAGGTCGTCCTCGACCGCGAGGCGCGAGCGCTGCACGTCGTTGATGTCGCCCACCGCGAGCTCGAAGCGCGCCCAGGTGATCACCGCGTGCGCCGGCAGCATCGTGCGCCGGTAGGCGAAGCCGACCTCTTCGGCGGGCACCGTCCGCGCCCGCCCCGGCTCGCACACGCCGACCACGCGGCAGATCTGCCCCGTCGAGCCCTTTGGCGTGCCGGCGTTCATCGCGACCGCGCCGCCGACCGTGCCCGGGATCCCGGCGAGGAACTCCATGCCGACGCAGTCGCGCGCCCGGGCCGCATTGATCAGGCGGCTCAGCGGCGCGCCCGCGCTCAGCTTGAAGGCCACCTTGTCGCCGCTCGCGCTGATCTCCTCGGCCACCAGCTTCGGGGCGAGCCGCAAGACCACCCCGCGCACGCCCTGGTCCGAGACGATGGTGTTCGAGCCGCCGCCGAGGACCTGGTAGGGCACCGCGTGCTGGACGCAGACGTCGATGGCCTGGGCGAGCGCCCGCTCATCCTGGGGCGTCGCCAGGTAGTCGGCCGCTCCGCCCACGCGCATGCTGGTGCGCGCGGACAGCTCGCTCCGCTGCTCGACCTTGCCACCGAGGGCCTTCTGCAGATCCGCCAACAGGCTCATCGACGTTGTCTGGCCGGTCGCGAAACGACCGGCCCTCCTCCTCATCCTTCCTTCAGCAGACTCAGCAGCTCCGGGCCGGTCTGGGTGATGTCGCCGGCGCCGAGCGTCAGCACGAGGTCGCCCGACTGCACCCGCGACCGCAGCGCCGTCGCCATCTGCGAGCGCGCCGGCACGTAGGTGACGTCGCGGTGCCCGCAGGCGCGCACCGCCTCGGCGAGCCGCTCCCCGCTCGCGTCGGGGATGGGGTCTTCGCTCGCCGCGTACACTTCGGTGACGAAGAGCAGGTCCGCGTCGTTGAAGGCGGTCGCGAACTCGTCCATCAGCAGCTTGGTGCGCGTGTAGCGGTGGGGCTGGAACGCGGCGACCACGCGCCGGCCGAAGGCCTGCTTGGCGCCCTTGAGCGTCGCGCGGATCTCGGACGGGTGGTGGCCGTAGTCGTCCACGACGGTGACCCCGCGCTCCTCGCCGCGCACGGTGAAGCGACGCTGCACGCCGCCGAAGCCGGCGAGTGCCTCGCGCACCTGCTCGAGCGGGACCTGCATCTCCTCGGCGAGCGCGATGGCGGCGAGCGCGTTCTGGGCGTTGTGGCGCCCGACCATCTGGACGCAGAACTCGCCGAGGTCCTCGCCGCGCCGGAAGACGCGAAAGCGCGTCATGAAGCCGTCGAGCCGCACCTCGTCGGCGCGATAGTCGGCCTGCGCCGCGAAGCCGTAGGTCACTACCCGCTTCTCGACGTGCGGCAAGAGCGCCTGCACGTTCGGATGGTCGAGGCAGAGGATGGCCGCGCCGTAGAACGGCACCCGGTTGATGAACTCGGTGAAGGCGCCCTGCAGCCGCTCGAGGGTGCCGTAGTGCTCCATGTGCTCGGGGTCGATGTTGGTGACGATGGCGATGGCCGGGGACAGCTTGAGGAACGAGCCGTCGGACTCGTCGGCCTCGACGACCATCAGGTCGCTCTTCCCGAGCTTGGCGTTCGAGCCGAAGCTGTTGAGCTTGCCCCCGACGACCGTCGTCGGGTCGAGCCCGCCCGCGGCGAGCACCGTGGCGACGATCGAGGTCGTCGTCGTCTTGCCGTGCGAGCCGGCGACCGCGACCCCGTACTTGAGGCGCATCAGCTCGGCGAGCATCTCGGCGCGGGGGATCACCGGGATCTTGCGGGCGCGCGCCTCCTGGACCTCGGGGTTGTCGCGGCGCACCGCCGAGGAGATGACCACGACGTCGCAGTCGCCGACGTTCTCGGCGTGGTGGGGCCCGCACACGATAGAGCCGCCGAGCAGCTCGAGCCGGCGCGTGGTCTCCGACGCCTTCAGGTCCGACCCGGAGACCGTGTAGCCCAAGTTGAGCAGCACCTCGGCGATGCCGCTCATGCCGATGCCGCCGATGCCGACGAGGTGAACCCTCGCCTTCCTGTCACGCGGTGAGACCATCTATGCCTTCCTCCCGCCCTTGCCCCAACGCCGCTCGGACAGCTCGACCAGCACGTCGGCTATCTCTCGCGCCGCCTCGGGCCGGCCCAGATGGCCCGCGGCCTTCTCCATCTGCTGGCGCCGCTCGGTGTTCATCAACGCGAAGATCTCCTTGGCGAGCCGCTCGCCGCTCAGCTCTTTCTCGGGGATCATCACGGCCGCGCCGGCCTGGACGAGCGAGCGGGCGTTGATCTCCTGGTGGTTGTCGGCGGCCGCCGCGAAGGGCACGAGGATGGCGGCCTTCTTGGCGACGGTCAGCTCGGCGAGCGTGGTCGCCCCGGCCCGGCAGACGATGGCGTCGGCCTGGGCGTAGGCGGCCGACATGTCGCGGATGAAGTCGTGCACCTCGGCGTCGGCGCGGGCCTTCTCGTAGCCGGCGCGCACCTCGTCGACCTCGCGGCCGCCGGTCTGGTGGACGATGTGGATCTTGTCCTTGACGCTCTCGAGGAAGGGGACCGCCTCGAGCATCGTGCGGTTGAGCACGTGCGCGCCCTGCGAGCCGCCGAAGACGAGCAGGTTGAACCTCTCGTGCTGCACGCTCTCCATCAGGTAGTTGTCGAGCAGCGCCCGGCGGATGGGGTTGCCGAGCATCTGCACCTTCTTCCTCGGGAACTGCAGCTCGGCCTCCGGGAAGGCGGTGAAGACCACGTCCACGATCTTGCCGAGCAGGCGGTTGGTAAAGCCGGCCAGGGCGTTCTGCTCCTGCACCGCGGTCGGGATGCGCATCAGCCAGGCGGCGAGCACCACCGGGCCCGAGGCGTAGCCGCCGACCCCGACGACGACGTCGGGCTTGTAGCGGCGCAGGATCTGAATCGAGCGCCAGAGCGCCTTGGGCAGCCGGAGCAGGCCCTTGAGGCGCTTGACGAACCCGACGCGCTTGAGCCCCGAGACCTCGATGAGCTCGAGCTTCAGGTTGTTCTGGGGAACGACCTTGGCCTCGATGCCCTGGGCGGTGCCGACGAAGAGCACGTCGTTGCGGTTCGGCTGGCGGGTGAGCAGCTCCTCGGCCAGAGCGATGCCCGGGAACAGGTGCCCGCCGGTCCCGCCTCCGGCGATCAACATCTTCATCGCGCCCCTCCCATCTGCGGCCGCAGGAAGCCGCCGCGACTCTGGCTGATGGATAGAAGGACACCGGCTGCCGCGAGGCTGACCACCAGAGAGGTTCCTCCGTAGCTGACGAACGGCAGCGTGAGCCCCTTGGTCGGCAGCATCCCCATCGCCACCGCCATGTTCACGACCGCCTGGAATCCGATGAGCACCGTGATGCCGAGCGCCAGGTAGGTCCCGAAGGCCTCGGTCGCGTTGAGGGCGGCGCGGATCCCGCGCCAGACGACCACGGCGTAGAGGGCGATGACGCCGACGACGCCGATGAGGCCGAGCTCCTCGCCGATGATGCTGAAGATGAAGTCGGTGTGGGCCTCGGGCAGGAAGAACAACTTCTGGCGCCCGTCGCCGAGCCCCAGCCCGAAGAGCCCGCCCGAGCCGATGGACATGAGCGACTCGGCCACCTGGTAGCCGATGTCGTGCCGGTGCGTCCACGGATCGAGGAAGGCCATGATCCGCTTCATCCGGTACGGCGAGCTCGCCACCAGGTGGTACGCGAAAGGCAGCGCCGCGAGCAGCGAGCCGACCAGGTAGCTCAGCTTGGTGCCGGCCGCGAAGAGCAGGACGAAGAGGATGACCGCGAGCGAGACCGCGCTGCCGAAGTCGGGCTGGCCGAGCACGAGCAGCGCGAGCAGCCCGGTAATCACGCAGTGCGGCAGGAAGCCGATGGAGAAGACCTTCACCTTCTCGCGCTTCTTGGCGAGCGAGTAGGCCAGATAGAGGACGAGGCCGAGCTTGGCGAGCTCGCCCGGCTGCAGCGAGAAGCCCGGCAGGCGGATCCAGCGGCGCGCGCCGCCGGCGGTCGAGCCGATGCCGGGGAGGAGCACCGCCACGAGCAGGACGATGGAGACCAGCAGCGCCGGGTAGGCGAGGAAGGCCAGGCGCCGGTAGCCGAGCTTGAGCACGGCGAGCAGCGCGCCGAGCCCGAAGGCCGCGGCGACGAGCTGGCGCTTGAGGAAGTAGGCGCCGTCGCCCAGGCGCGCCGCGGCGGAGACCGCCGACGAGGAGTAGACCATCACCACGCCGAGCGCGCAGAGGCCGAAGACCGCCGCCAGCAGGACGACGTCGATGCGCGGACCGACCGCCGCGGCGCGCGCCTCCGGGGCTGTCCTGATCGTCCGGCTCTCCATCCGCTACTTCCCTTCGGCCTCGCCCGCGAGCTTGCGGACGAGGGCCTTGAAGCGCTCCCCGCGCTCCTCGAAGTTGTGGAACTGGTCGTAGGAGGCGCAGGCCGGCGACAGCAGCACCACGTCGCCGGGCTTGGCCCGCTCGGAGGCGACCCTGAGCGCGCCGGCAAGATCGCCGCAGTCGACGACCTCGACCTCGCCGCGATACGCCTCGGCGATGCGCGGGGCGTCCTCGCCGATGGTGAGGACCGCCTCGACCCGCCCGCGCGAGGCCGCGACCATCGGCGCGTACGACACGCCCTTGCCGCGCCCGCCGGCTATCAGCCAGACGCCGCGGGGGAAGGCCTTGAGGGCGACGATGGTCGAGTCGACGTTGGTCGCCTTCGAGTCGTTGACGTACTCGATCCCGCCGACAGTGCCCGCCGACTCGACGCGGTGCGCGAGGCCCGGGTAGCGGTCGAGCCCGGCCTGCACGTGCTCGGGGAGGACGCCCGCAAGCCGCGCGGCGAGCACCGCGACCATGGCGTTCTCGACGTTGTGCTCGCCGCGCAGGGCGCGGTTGCGCACGAAATAGCGCTCGTCGCCCTGGCCTATTCTCACGACGATCCGCTCGCCGTCGAAGCGGGCGGCCCAGTCGGCCGGGGCCCCGAAGCCGAAGGTGACCGGCCGGCAGCGCTCGCCCTCGACGAGCTTGAGCGTCGCCGCGTCGCGGGCGTTGACGACGCCGAAGTCGGCCTCGGTCTGGTTCATGAAGATGCGCTTCTTCGCCAGGCCGTAGGCCTCGTGGCTCGGATAGCGATCGATGTGGTCGGGGGTGAGGTTGGTGATGCAGGCGACACGCGGGCGCAGCCGCTCGATGCCTTCGAGCTGGAAGCTCGACAGCTCGCAGACGACGTAGTCGAAGCCGCCGCCGCGCAGCGCCGCCTCGCTCAGCGGCTTGCCCAGGTTGCCGCCGGCGAAGGTGCGCGCGCCGCTGCTCTCGCACAGGCAGCCGGTGAGCGCGGTGACCGTGCTCTTGCCGTTGGTGCCGGTGACGCCGATGAGCGCGCCCGACAGCGCCCAGCTCGCCAGTTCGACCTCGCCGACGACGCGCACCCCGGCCCGCCGCGCGGCCTGGATCTCGGGGAGGGCGAGCGGCACGCCGGGGCTGACGACCATCAGGTCGGTGTCGGCAAACAGGCGCGCGTCGTGCGGCCCGAGGGCGAGCTTGGCGCCCAGCCTCTCGAGCGCCGCCGCGGCCTCGCCGAGCTCGGCGGCGCTGCGCCGGTCGGCCGCGGTGACGGTGGCGCCCTTCTCGATGGCCAGGCGCGCCGCGGCCATCCCGCTCTTGGCGAGGCCGACCACCAGCACGCGCTTGTTCCTCAGGTCGCTCATCGGAGTTTCAGGCTGGCCAGCGCGACGCCGGCGAGGAGGATGGACATGATCCAGAAGCGGACGATGATCTTCGGCTCGGCCCACCCGGCCAGCTCGTAGTGGTGGTGGATGGGCGCGCGCAGGAAGACGCGCTTGCCGGTCCGCTTGAACCAGAAGACCTGGATCATCACGGACAGCGCCTCGACCAGGAAGACGCCGTGGAGGATGGCCGAGGCGACCTCGTTCTTGGTGAGCATCGCCATGGTCCCCAGCGCACCGCCGATGGCGAGCGCGCCCAGGTCGCCCATGAAGACGCTGGCGGGGTAGGTGTTGTACCAGAGGAAGGCGATGCCGGCCCCGGCCAGCGCCGCGGCGAAGACCGCCA
Organism: Myxococcales bacterium; assembly: GCA_050942745.1. Lineage (GTDB taxonomy): Bacteria > Myxococcota > Myxococcia > Myxococcales > UBA5297 > UBA10939. The sequence continues at coordinate 232 of JBMNNX010000048.1, read as the reverse complement.
GCTCGACGGCCGCCGGGATGTGGGGGATGTAGAGGTAGTCGGCCAGGTAGACCAGCTTGCCGCCCATCGGCACGAGCAGCGCGGCGCCGGCGATGTAGGCGAGGACCGTGAAGGTGCTCGCCGAGACGATCGACGGGCCGATGGCCAGGCCGTCGAGGCCGTCGGTGAGGTTGACCGCGTTGGAGGTGCCGACGATGACGAGCCACGCGAACGGCAGGTAGAGCCAGCCGAG
>JBMNNX010000347.1:0-6005 GCA_050942745.1 Myxococcales bacterium | reverse complement strand
CAGCTTCACGGGCCGCAGCCCCGGCCCCCACAATTCGCCGTCGAACCGGGCACCCTCGATGGCCGGGTTCGAGTTGAGCGCGCTCTCCTCGGAGATCCGGATCCGCTTGATCGCCAGGACCGAGGGGATCTGGCGCAGCTTCACCTTGATCATCAGGTCGAGCATCTCCTCCTCTGGCGGAGGGAAGACCGCCGGCGGCTCGGCAGCGATGGCCATCAGGATGACGATGGCGACCAGGCCGCGCTTCCGATGGACGCTGTCGGCCGGCAGCGGCGCGAAAAGATCCTGCGGCGCGCTGTAGGTCGCCTGCTCGCCCAGGCCGATGAAGTGAACCCCCTCGGGCAGCTCACCGCCTTCGCCGATGAGCCCGGCGGGGTTGGTGAGCGACTCGTACTTGGCGCACAGCGGCTGGTCGAGCTTGAGCGGGTCGGGATCGCAGGCGACCCAGAGCATCAGGTTCTCGCGCGTCGGCGCGGTCGGGTCGTAGATGAGCGCCGAGAGGCGAGTCGAAGCGCCGGGATTGAGGTCCGGCCGCTCCGCCTGGACTCCGAGAACTCGCATCCCCTCGACGTACGTGACCGGCCGCCATGTCTCGCCGCAGGCGGCCAGCAGGCCGAAGAGGGCCGGGAAGAGCAGCACCGCGATTCGTCTCGAGCAGCGCATCAGAACTCCGCCTTTACGCCGAGGCTGGGGAAGATGGGCAGCCCGCGCAGGTTCTTTCTTTTCGTGAAGTCGAAGTTGTAGATCACCGACTCGGCGTTCTCGTTGTTGGTGACGTTCTGCACGTCGAGATAGACCGACGCGGTCCACTGCTCGAAGACGAAGCGCTTGTCGACCCGAAGATCGAGCGACAGGAAGTACGGCCCGCGTTCGGAGTTCCAGGCCCCGGGGATGGGGAGGTAGAGGTCGGCGTCGGCGTCGTAGACCCGCTCCTGAATCGGCGTCAGGTTGTTGCCCGAGGAGAACTGGAAGCGCACGCCGGTGACCCAGTCGTACGGCCATTTGTAGCTGGCGACGGCGACGAGGTGATGCGGCTGGTCGAAGGCCGAGGTGCTGTACTCGTCGGTCGTCCACAGGCTGCTGCGCCTTACGCTGCGCGAGTAGCTGTAGGCGATCCAGCCGAAGAAGTTCTTCGTCAGCTCGTGCCGCACGAGGATCTCGGCGCCGTAGGTGTGCCCGTCGCCGACGTTGGCCCAGCGCTCGAGCACCGGCTGTCCGTCGCGCTCGATGGTCCGGGTGCTCTGGTAGCCCAGGTCGAGCAGCCGCTTGTAGTAGACCTGCACGTCCACCGAGAGCGCGTCGGTGAGCTTGCGCTCGACGCCCAGCGACGTCTGCAGGCTGCGCTCGGGGCCGAGATCGGGGTTGCCGAACTCCTCGGTCCACTGTCCGGCGCGGAAGTCGGGCGGCTGCTGGTAGAGCCCTACGGCCGCCTTGAGCGTGGTCTTCTCGCCCAGGCCCTGCAGCAGCGCGACGCGCGGGTCGAGCGCGAAGTAGCGCAGGCCGTACTCGTAGTCGAGGCGCAAGCCGGGGACGAGCTTCGTCGAGGGGAACGGCTTGTAGACAGCCTCCACGTAGACCGCGGGCTCGAAGAAGGAGCCCTCGAGCCGGGCGTGGTGGAGCTGGCGCGACATCATCGGGTCGGGCAGCTCGCCCGGCAGCGGCACCTGCGGGACCGTCACGTCGCTGTAGAAGCGCCCGACGGACAGGTCGAGGCCGAAGTCGAGCGAGAGCTTCGGGTCGAGCTCGAGGGTGAAGGTGTCGCGGAGCTGCGCCGACCAGGTGATCACGTGGCCGCCGATGTCGGCGCCGATGGCCGCGTCGACCGAGTCGTATCCGAGCGCGGCGACGAGTCGATTGCGCGCAGCCGGCGAGATCGTGTGCGACCACGCGCCGATCAGCCGGTGGAAGGCGACCGAGCCGCCGGCCTCGGAGCGGCCCTCCGGGTCAACCAGCCCCGGGTTTTCGAGCCGGGCGCTCATCGAGTCGCGCGCGCCGAGGGCCATCACGTATCCGCGGTCGCGGCCCTGCTTCGGCGCGTATTCGGCCTTCGCCTGGTAGTCCCAGTAGCGCGGGGCGCTGACCAGCTTGACGGTCGAGGGGATGACCTCGGCGAGCACCAGGTCTACGTAGGAGACGCGGCCGGCGGCCGCGAAGCTCCAGTCGCCGGCGATGGGGCCTTCGAGCAGCGCGCTGGTGTCGATGAGGCTCGCGTTCAGATAGCCGTGGTAGCCGTCCTGCGAGGGCGTGCGCGTGCTGCCCTCGACCGCGCCGGCGATGGCGCGGCCGAAGCGCGCGTCGAAGTTGCCGGGCTGGAAGCTGATGTCGGCGAGCAGGTCCGCGTTGATGACCGAGGTGAGCCCGCCGAAGTGGAAGAGCAGGGGGATGTGAACGCCGTCGAGGTAGACGCGCGTGTCGTTGGGCCTGCCTCCGCGGACGATGAGCATCCCGAAGCCGTAGGGCGTGCGGTTCACGCCCGGCAGGTTCTGGATGACCTTGAAGGCGTCGCCCTGCGTGCCGGGGACGAGCCGGATCTCCTCCTGCTCGAGCTCGACGCGGGCCACCTCTTTGCGCTCGCGTCTGGCGCGCACGACCGTCTCGTACGAGCCGAAGATGAGCTTGCGGACGTAAAGGGTCACCTCGGTGACCTTGCCTTCGACGATCTCCTCCTCGGTCTCGTAGCGCTCGAAGCCCGAAGCGTTGACCACCAGCGTGTGCTTGCCGAGCGGCACGTCGGCTATCTCGAACCAGCCCGTCTCGTCGGAGGTCGCGCCGAGCGCGCCGTCGTCGAGGGCTATCGCCGCGCCGGCGACAGGCTCACGGTTGCCGCGCTGCAGGACGCGGCCCCGAAGGTTGACGACGCCGAGCCGCTCCTCGCGCTTCGGCTCCTCGGGCTTCAGGACGAAGCTGTAGCGGTAGGCGATGCGCACCGGCGCCGGCACACCGTCGATCTCGGCGGGTGAGAATCGGAACTTTCGCAGCGCCTCGACCGCGGCCTCGTCGAAGCCGTGTCCCGCCGGCTCGGCGACCACGACGTCGGTGACCGCGCCGGTCGCGTCGATGTCCACGAGCAGGCCGACCGTGCCGGTGAGCTTCGCCTCTTCGGCTTCCTTCGGGTAGGTCGCCTCGACGAACTCGAGGAGCTCCGGCGCCTTGGTGAGCTGTCCCGGGGCTGCGGCCGCCTGGTCGGCCGCCCGCTGGGTGAGCGGGTTCTCGGAGCGGCGCATCGGCGCCGGTTCCTCGGCGAAGGCGGGCGGTGCAGCCGCGAGGAGCGAAGAAAGCAGGGCTAACTCAAGCGCGCGCCGCATGGCGGCTCCGTGGAAGCGGGACGGGGACGGAGTTTAGCGAGTTGAAGTCGCGGTGAGTTGTGAGTTCTGAGTCGCCAGCGCGCGGGCTGGAGCGTCGCGCGGCGGCCGGATCAACTCTCGACCCTAGGCGCTCGACTCTCGAGCGTCGCCCTTCCACCGGAACAAGAAGACGACGCGCCCCGCGTCGAGCCCGCGCAGGTCGGTCTCGACCTCGCCGTCGGTGCAGGTGAAGTCGAAGAAAGAGCCGAAGGCCTGCCCGAGCGCGCGGGCGAACAAGGTGCTTTGGCGCAGCGCCTGGGGAATGGCGCGCCACGACAAGGTGGCGCTCGACTCGCGCGCCGAGGCGCCCAGCTCGCCGCACGCCGAATAGACGTGTGGCCAGGCGCGTGGCGCCCAGCGCACCATCGCCCCGGGCGTCGGGCCGAAGAGCTGCACGGCGCCCTTGGCGATGGGCCCGAGCAGCGGCGCCGAGAGCGCGTCGAGCAGGTTCTGGCGCCAGAAGGCCCGCGCCCGCTCTGGCCCAAACAGCCCGGCGATAACTCGCGTCAGCTCGAGGTCGTCCTCGATGGGCAACCAGTCGAGCCGGCTGGTCTGCTCGATGCGCCGCAGCGACTCGGCCGGCATCTGCGCGCGCAGCTTCTGCGCGATCGTCGGCTCCAGGCGCTCGGCGGCCTCCAGCGTCCGTTGGGTGAAGGTCGCGCGGACGGATGGGGCCAGGGGCATGGGATCCGGTCTCGTGGCGTGCGGTTCGCCGCGATCCTATGCGAAGAGCCCGTTCTCGCCAACTTCCCGCTTCCTCTCAAAAAACGAATGGAACCAAAGCTCTCCGCTCGGGCGGATAGTCGGGGAAGGTGCGCCGATACCATTGATGGTGCGCCCAGGCGCGCGGCCCGAGGTTGGCGAAGCTCCAGAGCGCGAAGACCGCCCCGGCTGGCGACCAGGTCGCTATCGCCCAGCCGATCCATTCGAGGATCTCGCCGAGGTAGTTGGGGCTCGAGACCCAGCGGTAGAGGCCGCCGTAGGGGATCTTGTAGCCGGTCTCGCCCGGCTTCCTCAGGCGCCTGAGGATGGCGTCCGACTGCTGGTTGATGAAGAAGCCCGCGAAGAAGAGGGCGACACCCGCGATGAACCGCGGACCGGTGAGCCAGTCGAGCTCGTACGGCTGCGAGAGGGTGAAGATCCAGCGGCCGTTGAGGTAGCCGTTCACCACGTTGAACAGCGCGCCTCCGGCCGCGATGACGAGCGGCATCGGGCGGCCATGCGTGCGCAGGGGGTAGATGAAGGCGCGGTTGAGGTAGTGGAGCTCCCACAGCGCGAGGAAGACGATGGCCGGCACGCTCGACGTGCGGTCGCTTATCGCGAAGAGCAGGGGCATCCCCAGCGCGGCGGGCGCCTCCATCAGGATCCAGCCGACGCGGCTCGAGACCTTTGGCCCGACCCGCTTGCCCTGGTGCCGCCCGTAGGGCGCCGAGACGAAGAAGAGGATCGGGAAGACCAGCAGCGCCGCCAGCGCGAAGGCGGCCAGCAGCGCCCAGTAGAACGTCCGCTCGGTCACCGGATGGCTCCTTGCTCGCGAAACCAGGCGACCGTCTGCGCGATGGTCTCGCGCAGCGGGCGCGGGCTGTAGCCAAGCTCGCGGGCGGCCTTCTCGTGGCTGACCAGCGCGTGGTGTCGGACGATGTCCACCGAGGCCGCGTTGAACAGCGGCTCTTTCCCGGATATCGCCGCGTAGAGGGAGGCGAAGGGGACGCCGAGCATCGCCATCCACGACGGCGAGCAGAACCAGGGCGCGCGGACTCCGCAGCATTCGGCGACCTGGCACGCGAGCGCGTGGATGCTCTGGTACTCGCCGCCGAGCAGGTAGCGCTCGCCGCGCCGCCCGCGTGCCGCGGCGGCCATCGCGCCGGCGACGACGTCGCGGGCGTCCACCCAGTTGAAGCCGCCCTCGACGGTCGCGGGCAGGCGCCGGTTGCCGACGTCCACGACGAGCTTGCCCATGCGCGAGGGCTTGAAGTCGTGGGGGCCGATGACCGCCGTGGGGGCGACGATCACCGCGTCGAGGCCGCGCTCGACGCCCGCGCGCACCTCGCGCTCCCCCGCGGCTTTCGACCGGTCGTAGGCGAGTGGCGAGTCGTCGTTGAGCGCGCGGGCCTCGTCGATGGGCTTGTCGGGCGGGTTCGGTGAGCAGGCGTGGATGGAGCTGAAGTGCACGAGGCGCCGCACGCCCGCGGCGAGGCAGGCCTCGACGATGTTGCGCGTGCCCTCGACGTTGATCCTCTCGGCGACCGGGTCGTCGCGCTTCAGCGAGATGCGCGCGGCGGCGTGGTAGACGACCTCGGCGCCTTCGAAGGCTCGCGCGAGCGAGTCGGGCTCGAGCACGTCGCCGGCCACGATGGTCACGTCCAGCCCGTCGAGCGCGCGGCGATCTTCACGGGCGAGGGCGCGGACTTCGTGCCCCTCGGCAATCAGCGCTCGAGCGAGGTTCCCGCCCACGTGTCCGCTTCCACCGGTGATCGCGACCTTCATCTCTCGTTCCTCGGACGTGTTGCGGGCACACTATCCGGAACGACGGCATTTCCGCTCTTCGGCAGATCCCGGGATGCCGAAATCCGCTGTCGGTATGAGCTGATGCCTCGTCTGCGAGGGCAGGATGAAGCGCTGGCCGCAGAGGCTTGACCTTCGCACCATTGCGAGGGCTTC
>JBMNNX010000346.1:0-6021 GCA_050942745.1 Myxococcales bacterium | reverse complement strand
CCCTTACTCAAGCCATCGCGGCCTCCCAGCCTTGAATTCGGCTGACGAATCGTATTCCGAGCACTGCCAGCCGATGCAGGTTGATGGCCGCAGCGAGTATCGAGAAGTCTTGGCCAACGCGCTCGAGACCTCGAACCCGTGCTCGGCGCCCTCCATGGCGCCGGAACATCATGTGGCCGAGCTTCCGTTCGACCTTCGGCCGGGTTGCTCGGTACTCGCGCTTCCACTCAGGGGCACGTTGCTTCTCGCGCTGCTGCTCGAGCGTCTGCTCATGAACGTGGATTGAGATCGTGCGGCCCTTCTTCGAGCCGCGACGAGGAGCCCGGCCACGCGCCAGCAGAAAGCCGCGCGAGCTCTCGGGCGGCGTGCGCCGCCTCAGAAGAGGCCGTCGCAGGCGTTGCCGAGCTGCTCGCCGGCGTACGCGCCGAGCTCGCCGTAGGCGAAGGCCGCGTTGCGCTCAACCTCGAGCCATACGAGCGGGGTGCGCAGCGCCCCGACGGCGAATTCGGCCTCGGTCTGCGGACCGCGCTTCATCTTCAGCCGACCGAGCGAGGTGAAGAAGATCTCCCCGGCCTCATCGATGATCGCGTCCTCGACCTTCACCGCGCGCATCTTGCCCTTGGTCCCAACGAAGAGACGGAAGTCCTTGCTGTTCTCCGGCTCGCGCAGCCGGTCGACGAAGTAGTAGTTGCCCTCGTCGTCGCGGGCCAGCGCGTGGGCTTTGCGGCGCCAGCGCGGCTTGAAGAACTGCGCCTTGCCGAGGAGCTTCCTCGCTTCGCCCGCGCTGAGGAGCTTCAACGGCGTCGGCGTCTTGCCGCACTGCAACTGCGGCTTCCCGTCCTTGACGGCGAACACGGCCTGCCAGCGCGCCGGCGCGCGCGGCTCCCAGAACGTGTAGTCGAACGAGCCGTCCTGCGCGCTCGCGCCGATGATCCGCTGCTCGAAGAAGCGCTTGCCATCGCCGACGAACAGGCCCTGGCTGTCGCTCGAGTAGGGGACAAAGGCGAAGTAGCGGCCCTTGCCGTCGGTGGCGACCTGAAGGTCGGGGCGCTTGCCGCCGAAGTCGTACGGCTCCTCGGCCGAGCCCGGCGGGACCGGCTGGCTCTCGCGCGGGAAGGCGGGGCTGCCCGCGGCTTTCGCCGGCTGGGGCGCGGGCGGCGCGAGCTCGGGGCTGCCGAAGAGCTCCTTGACCATCGGTGCCATCGCGTCGAGCACGTCGTCGACCGTGCCGTTGCGGATTCGCCGGTCGGCCTGGGCGAGCATCTTGGCGTTCTTCACGTCCATCAGCTTGAAGGTGACGAGCCAGCTCTCGCCGAGCTTGGAGATGGTGCCGAAGACGAGGTGCTCGACCCCCAGCGCGCCTCCGACCTCGGCGACGCACGAGTCCTCCTGGCAGCCGAGCATCGCGCGCTGGCGATCGAAGCCGATGAGCGTGCCCACCTCCTGCTGCGTGAGGAGCTGGACGCCGGGGATGCGGCGCACCTCGGAGGTAGCCACCTCGGTGATCGAGGCGGCCACCTTGTCGGTCACCCCTTCGCCGGCGGTGAGCGGGACGATGGCGACCTTGAGCTTCGGGGACGGGGCGGCAGCGGTGGCGGCCGCGAGCAGGGCGGCGAGCAGGGTAGGCATGGCCGATATTTCTACTCCCGGCAGGAGCCCGCGGTCACCTCGGGCGGGCGCGACGGCGGCGCGGCGAGCCTCCGGAAGCACGTCGCAAAGCGTTCGTCGCCGGGGCTCGTTCGGCTCGGGCGTAGCGTAGCACGACCCTGCTGTCCGCGCGCCTTTTCGAGCGACGGCTCGACCGGCCGATCAGTCGAGCTGGAAGGTGTACGTGTACGTGATCTCGGTGACGATGGGCTCGCCACCTTCGGTGCCTGGCTTGAAGACGAAGCGGCGCACCGCTTCGAGCGCGGCCTCGTCGAACCCGTGGCCCGCGCGCTTGATCAGCTTGGCCTTGGTCACCTTTCCGGTGGCGTCGATGGTCAGCTCCAGGATCACCTGACCTTCGATGCCCAGCTTGCGCGCCTCCTCCGGGTACTTCGCCTTCACCTCGCGCGCGAGCTCCGGCAGCTTGGTGACCTTGTAGCGCGGCACATAGCGGCCGGTGGGCGACGCGTAGGGCTTTACGTCCTCGGCCTTGGGCGCGACCGTCGGGGCGCTGCCGTACAGGGTGTTGCCGACCGGCGCGGCGAAGGTGCCGGCCGTGGTCGTCGAGGACATGGAAATGCCGATCATGACCGGCGCCTTGGGCGAGGCGTCGGCCGGCGGAGCGTAGTTGGGCGGAGGCGGCAGCTCTTCGGTCAGATCCGGAGGCGGCGGGGGCGCGTCCTTGGGCGGCGGCGGCGCGGGCTGTTCGAGCGGCTTGGGTTGCAGCCTGGGCTTGGCCTTCACCACCTTCGGCGGCTCGGGCTTCTTCTCCTCGGGCGCGGGCTCGGGAGGTGGCGGCGGGGGCGGCGGCTCCTTCTTGACGACCTCGAACTGAACGGGCTCCTGCGCCGCGGGGGGCTTCGGAGCGTTCGCCTGCAGGGCGATGAGCAGCGCGAGCAGCGCGTGGAGGGCGGCCGAGCCCGCCAACCCGGCGCCCGCGGCGGCGCCGCGCCCCGGCGGCGGCGGGGCGGCCAGCTTGGGCATCGCGGGCGCCTCCGGGCGCGGATCCCCCTCGACGCCTGCCCGGCAGGCGGGCGGAGGCTGAGCCGAGTGCCGATCGCTGGGCGGCTGGAGGGTGGGATCCACCAGGGCTCCGGGTCAGTTGGCGGTCACATCCTTCTCGATGTTGATAGCGAACTTGGCTATCCCGGCTCCCTTGATCAGATCGATGACGCGAACGACCGAGCCGTGCAGGGCGTTCTTGTCGGCGCTGATGATCGCGCGGGCATCCTTGTCCTTGGCGAGCGCCTCGGCGACCTTGCGCCCGAGCGCGGCCTCGTCGCCCTCGACCCCGTCGACGAAGATCTTGGCGTCCTTGGTGAGCACGATGTTGAGCATCACCCCGACGCTCTCGCCGCCGTGCGCGGCCCGCGGGAGGTCAACCTCGATCGACTCGCGCACGATGTAGGTCGCGGTCACCATGAAGATGATGAGCAGCACGAGGACGATGTCGACCAAGGGCGTCACGTTGATGCCCGAGATCATCTCCTCGTCGTTGTCTTGAGTGCTTGCCATGGCTCGCTCTCGGACGGGCTGTTCGGTCTTTTCGCCGATTGGTCGGTGTGCCCTCGACTACGCGGCTTTCTGCTTCTCGGCAGCCTGCGACTTCAGGTGGCTCTGCCAGGCGTGCGAGAGCGCGGCCGCGCTCGAGGAGAGCCGCTTGAGCCAGCGCTGGAAGCCGTTGTAGGCGACGACCGCGGGGATGGCGACCGCGAGGCCGACCGCGGTCGCGACGAGCGCGCCGGAGATGCCGCTCATCACCACCGAGGCGCCGCCCTTGGCGCTCGGGTCGGCGATGGCGAGGTCGTGGAAGGCGCGGATGATGCCGAGCACCGTGCCGAACAGGCCGATGAACGGCGCGTTGTTGCCCAGGGTGCCCAGGACCGACAGCCAGGCGTCGTAGCGCAGCTTCTCGCGGGCCATCGTCCCGGCGATGACCTCCTCGACCGCCTCCGGGCCGCGGGCGGTCGCGTTGAGCGCCTCGCGAACCACCGCGGCCTCGATGCCGCGCTTGCCCTCGACCGCCTTGCGCGCGAAGTCGGCGTCGCCCTCGGCGAGCCGCCGCGCGATCTCTTCGGTGCCCGACAACCGGTTGGTGAGGAAGAAGATCAGGCGCTCGATCATCACCGCGATAGAGAAGACCGAGGAGGCGATCAACAGCCAGAGGACCCACTCCTCACCGAGGAGCGTGAAGCCGTGTAGAAGTTGGGTGAGCATCGATTATCCGCAGATGAGAAGACCGCACGGGCGCACCGCGTGCGCTGCCAGCCCACTCGTGCTATGTGGTCCCTGTCCGTGAGAGTGGCCCATTCAATACTCGCTGGCTGCCAAGTCAAGCGCCGGCCATGCCCTCGCCTGTGCACGTCGGTGCCTCCCCAGATGCTCACAGGCTGTCCGCCGGGCCTGATGGCGCGTCGCTTGGCGCCTGCGATGTCTATAGCGGGGCGCAATGCCGGGTTCCGGTCCATGCGGGATCGTGCCAAGGCAATCTTGCGACGCCTCGTTGGCCTCGCAACGCGGATGATCGGGCGCCTGGCGACAAGGGCCTCGCCCAATTGCTGAACCTTCGAGCAGCGTGCTATGCAACCGGGCCATGGACATCGCCATCCTCAAGAAAATCCCGCTGTTCGAAGGCCTCAACTCGCCCCAGCTCGCCAAGGTGGCCGGGATCACCGTCGAGCGTGTGTACAAGAAAGGCGAGAAGATCTTCTCGGAGGGCGATGCGGGCAACGAGTTCTTCATCATCGTCGATGGCCGCGTGCGCATCTCCAAGCACGTGCCGGGCATCGGTGAGGAGGCGCTGGCCATTCTCGAGCCCGGCGCCTACTTCGGGGAGATGGCGCTTGTCGACGACACGCCGCGCTCGGCGGACGGCATCGCCCACACCGACTGCGTCCTGCGGGTCATCAGGCGCGATGAGCTTGACGGGCTGATGTTCACCGACAAGGACATCGCCTACACGCTGCTCTGGACCTTCGTGCGCACGCTGGCGGTGCGCCTGCGCGAGACGAACGACAAGATCAAGGCGTTCTTCGCGATGGCCGCGCGCTTCTAGCAGCGCCGGCGCGCCCGGCGTCGCCGAGCGCGGTTCTCAGCGGATCGACGAGCGCGGGCTCAGCCCGGTCAGTCGGGCGCGTCCCGGGGCGAGCGCTCGGCTACTCGACCATCGTCCCCAGGCTGCTCCAGACGAGCTCGAAGCGGTCGTTGAGGAAGTCCTTGGGCGAGATGCCCATGATGTTGCCCTCGGCCCAGGAGGTGCCGGTCGCGTGCCGCAGCGAGGTCTCGACGAGCTCGGTGCAGGTGAAGCGCGACTGGTCTTCGAAGTCGAGGTCGAAGTCGTAGGCTTTGCCGAGCTGCGAGCGGCGAACTCGATGGCCTCGGCGATCTGCTGCTGGCTCATGCCCTTGGGCCGCACCACGATGGCGGCGTCGCCCTCGCTGCAGAACTCGGCGAGATCGACCTCGCGCACGTCGTGGGTGGTGGCGTCCACTATCTTGCCGTCTCCCGCGTAGAGCGCGGCATGGCCCCAGTAGCCGGGGATGACCCAGTTCGAAGTGGTGCCGTCGGTGCGCCGGAGGATGACGTCGCCCGGCCGGAGAACTTCGGAGAGCTTGCGCACCGCTTCATCGTCCAGCCGATGGACGTGCGGGTCGTAGTCGATTCCGGTGAGGAAGAGCACGACGTGCTTCTTGAACCGGTACCAGGGGCTCTCGGGAGGATGCAGCGGATTGGCGCCGTCGACCGATGCGGGCGGCGGGGGCATCGTCAGGGAGACCTGTTGCTTTGCGTCGCCGCGGGCGAATGAGTCGGGCTTGGCCGCCGCGGCCGCTTGTTCAGTGGCCTGGGGCTTGGTTTCGAGGGGACGGGTGAGCTGCGGCAGTCGCGGCTGGATCTTCACTTGGGGCCTCCTCGGGTTCGCGCGGGCATTTTCGGCTCACTCGCGAGAGAAGTTGCTCGAATTCAGAGCGCTTTTCGCCCTTCTGCACAAGTCGGCTATCTGTTCGCCCTGAGCGCAGCTCCCGGCGCGCCAGCGGACGGAGTGGAGGCGAAGGTTTTCTTGATTTCGCGGCGAGCCCTCGACTTCGGGCGAGGCCGATGCCGTTCAGCCTGAGCGTAGCTACCCGACGCTTGCGTCGGCAGCGGAGTCGAAGGCCCTGTCGATTTCGTTGCGGCCCCTCGACTTCGCCTCCCGCGTTCCGCGGGAGGCTACGCTCGGGGTGACCGGGAGAAGGCGAGCACCGTTCGGCCTGAGCGTAGCTGGCGACGCTTGCGTCGGCAGCGGAGTCGAAGGCCCTGTCGATTTCGTTGCGGCCCCTCGACTTCGCCTCCCGCGTTCCGCGGGAGGCAACGCCCGGGCTGACAGGCAACCCCGCG
>JBMNNX010000345.1:0-6034 GCA_050942745.1 Myxococcales bacterium | reverse complement strand
AGGCCGAGGCGTCGCGCCCGCTGCTCAAGCAGCTCGCGGAGTCGGCGGCGAGCGAGGCGCTCGGCGTCGCGCGGGCCGAGAAGGAGAAGAGGCCCGACGTCACCGTCTCGCTCGGCTACCGCGTGCGCGTCCCCGTCTCCGGCGGCGCGATGGGCGGCGATGCGGGCGAGGACTTCATCAGCGCCGGCGTCTCGGTCCCGCTTCCCTGGTTCTGGAACGACAAGCGCTGGGGCGAGCTCGCTTCGCAGCACCGCTCGATGGAGCGCTCCTTCCAGGCCCAGCGCGCCGCGGCGATCGACGAGATCCGCGGCAGGCTCGAGGCGGGCCTCGCGCGGTGGGAGCGCGCCTTCGAGAAGGCCGAGCGCTACGAGACCGAGCTCGTCGCGGCGCAGCGCCGCACGCTCGACTCGACGCTCGCCGACTACCAGGTCGGCCGCGCCGAGTTCGCCTCGCTCTTCCAGGCGCAGCTCGTCCTGCTCGACTTCCAGCGCGCCATCCTGCTCGCGCGCAACGACGCGCTCCGCGCCGCGATCGAGATCGACACGCTCACCGGAGCTCGCCTCGCGAGGCTCGAGGAGGCGCAGCGATGACCAGCCGAAAGAACCCCGAAGGCCCGCGGACCGGGCGGCCCGCCGCAGAGGACGCGATGAACGAGGAGAAGAGGAGCCATGAGGAAGCCGCGCTCGAGGCCGCGCAGGCGCCCGAGGTCGAGGCGCAGCGCGAGGACGAGGAGACCGGAACGCCCGCGCCGCTCGGGCCGCCGCCGAAGAGCGTCAGCCTCAAGCTGGTAGCCGTCGTGTCGGGCGTCGCGCTGGTCGCGATGGTGATCGGCGCGAAGTGGGGCGGGCGCGTGGGCGGGGAGCTCTCGGCGGTCTGGAACGCGCTCCACGATCACGACGAGGCGGCCGAGAGGGGAGCGGGCGCGACCTTCTACACCTGCGGCATGCACCCATGGGTGCTGCTGCCGAAGAAGGGAATCTGCCCCATCTGCCAGATGGAGCTCACGCCGGTCGATCCCGCGAAGTTCAGCGGCGAGGTGACCATCGACCCCATCGTCGTGCAGAACATCGGCGTTCGCGTCGAGCCGGTCGTCGCCGGTCCGCTCGTCCAGTCGGTGCGCACGGTGGGGACCGTTGACTACGACGAGACGCGCGTGCGCGCGGTCAACACCAAGGTCGCCGGCTGGATAGAGAAGCTGCACGCCGACTGCGTGGGCGCCGAGGTGCGCCGCGGTCAGCCGCTCTTCTCGATGTACTCGCCGGACCTCTTCGCCGCGCAGCGCGAGTACCTGCTGGCGCGCAAGTCGGGCAACGAGTCGCTCATCGAGGCGGCGCGCACCAAGCTCGAGTACTTCGACGTGACCGCCGAGCAGATCGCGGCGCTCGAGGCGCGCGGCGGGCCGACGAAGACGATGGTCGTGCGCAGCCCGCACTCGGGAATCGTCACCGCCAAGCACGCGGTCGAGGGGATGAAGGTCGATCCGGGGATGCAGGCCTACCAGATCGCCGACCTCTCGAAGGTCTGGGTGATGGTGACGCTCTACGAGTACCAGCTTCCCAACGTGAAGGTCGGCCAGCGCGCGACGATGACGCTGTCGTACCTGCCAGGCCGCTCGTTCGAGGGCCGTGTCATCTACGTCTACCCGTACCTCGACAAGGAGACGCGCCAGGCCAACGTGCGGCTCGAGTTCGACAACCCGGACGCGCTGCTCAAGCCAGGCATGTTCGCCACGGTCCAGCTCCACGGGACGGTCGCCGACGAGCGCACGCTGGCGCCGCGGGCCGCGGTCATAGACACCGGCGAGCGTCAGGTCGCCTTCGTCAGCCGCGGCGACGGCAAGTTCGAGCCGCGCGACGTGCGCATGGGGCTCGAGTCGTCTGACGGCAAGGTGGAGATCCTCGAAGGCCTCGAGCCCGGCGAGCTCGTCGTCACCAGCGGCCAGTTCCTCATCGACAGCGAGGCGAAGATGCGCGAGGCGCTCGCCAAGATGATCCGCGGCGAGATGGCCTCGGAGCAGGCGCCGGTGGTCGCGGGGGCCGGCGAGGGCGGGGTCAAGGGGATGTCAGAGGCGCTCGCGAAGTCGCTGGGCGCGGCGCTCGACGCGTACCTCGAGGTCGGGGACAAGCTCGCCGCCGACACGACGGACGGTATCGGGCCGCTCGCGAAGGCGCTGGCGGAGACGCTTGAGGCAATGCAGCGGCTCGAGGTCCCGGGCGATCCGCACTTCTGGCACGAGCACGCCGAGGCCGGCGAGGCGCGAGACCGGGCGCGAGAGCTCGCCGGGCTGAAGGAGATGGACGCGGTCCGGCACAAGTACGCGAGCCTGAGCGACGCGCTGGTGAAGCTGGTCCAGGCGACGGGCGTGCCCTCGTCGTACGGCAAGGAGATTCAGCGGCTGCACTGCCCGATGTTCCGCGAGGACGAGGGCGGCGTGTACTGGCTGCAGCCCGCCGGCACGGCACGCAACCCGTACTTCGGCGCGATGATGCTGCGCTGCTTCGACACGCGGGAGGGCGTGCCCGTCGCGTCGGTGGCGGGGGGCGGGCACGCGGGACACGGCTCCGGAGGCGCGGGTGGGTAGGGGCGCATGGCAATGCGCCCGGCCGCGCAGGGCACGGGTAGGTAGGGGCGCATGGCAATGCGCCCGGCCGCGCAGGGCACGGGTAGGTCGGGCCGACCTTCGGTCGGGGCGGAGCTGGAGCTCCGCCGTCCATCACTTCCGCAGGCCGTCGCGAAGGCGGAGCTGGAGTTCCATCCAGCTTTGGCGGAGCTGGAGCTCCGCCGTCCATTCCTTCGACGGCCACTCCCTTCGCCGTCCACAGGAGCAGTCGGAGGGGGGAGACGTCCGTCCGGTTTGGCGGAGCTGGAGCTCCGCCCTCCATCACTTCCGCAGGCCGTCGCGAAGGCGGAGCTGGAGCTCCATCCAGCTTTGGCGGAGCTGGAGCTCCATCCAGCTTTGGCGGAGCTGGAGCTCCGCCCTCCATCAGTCTTGTGAGCCTTGAGGACCGAGATGATTTCCAGGCTGATCCAGTGGTGCATCCAGAACCGCGCGATGGTCGCGATGCTGACCGCGGGCGTGATCCTCGTGGGCGCGTGGAGCGCCTACAACATCACGGTCGACGCGATCCCCGACCTCTCTGACGTGCAGGTCGTCATCCGCACCGAGTTCCCGGGGCAGGCGCCGCAGATCGTCGAGGACCAGGTCACCTATCCGCTGACCACTGCGATGCTGGCCGTGCCGAAGGCGAGCTACGTGCGCGGCTACAGCATGTTCGGCAGCAGCTTCGTCTACGTCATCTTCGAGGACGGCACCGACCTCTACTGGGCGCGCAGCCGCGTGCTCGAGCAGCTCAGCTTCGTCTCGGGCAAGCTGCCGCCAGACGTCAACCCGCAGCTCGGGCCGGACGCGACCGGCGTCGGCTGGATCTTCGAGTACGCGCTGGTGACCGGCTCGTACTGCCCCGACCATCCGCACGGCGCCTGGCACGACCCGAAGAGCGACAAGTGGTACGCGGAGCCTTCCGAGGCGCCGGAGGAGGCGCGCGCGGGGCTCGTGCATCACCGCGTCTTCGAAAGGCCCCGATTCGCCTGGGCCGACTTGCAGGAGCACAAGCGCTACGACGCGCCCGAGCAGGCGCCGGAAGAGGCTCGCTCGTGCCTGAAGCGGGTCGAGCTGAACAAGGGGCTCGAGATCTGCCCGCTCGACGGCAAGCCGCTCGTCGCGCCCCGGCAGGACCTGGCGGATCTGCGCAGCCTTCAGGACTGGTATCTGCGCTACGAGCTGACCGCCGTGGACGGGGTGAGCGAGGTGGCCTCGATCGGCGGCTTCGTGAAGCAGTACCAGGTCGTGATCGATCCGGTGAAGCTGCTCGCCTACAACGTGCCGCTGCAGAAGGTGAAGTCGGCGATTCAGCGCTCGAACGTGGATGCGGGCGGCCGGCTCATCGAGATGAGCGAGACCGAGTACATGGTGCGCGGGCTCGGCTACCTCGGCAGCCTCAGCGATCGCGAGCGCGCCGCCGCGCGCAAGGCCGGACGGACGATTGAGGAGGTGCGGACCGAGAAGGCCATCTCCGAGCTGCGGCGCGTCGCGCTCGGCGCCGGTGCCGACGGCAACCCCATCTACCTCGCTGACGTCGCCGACGTGCGCGTCGGCCCCGACATCCGCCGCGGCATCGCCGAGCTCAACGGCGAGGGCGAGGTGGTCGGCGGCATCGTCGTCATGCGCCACGGCGACAACGCCCGCGCGACGATCGACAAGGTGCGAGCAAAGCTCGACGACCTGAAGAAGGGCTTGCCGCCGGGCGTGGACGTCGAGGTGACCTACGACCGGTCCGACCTTATCGACCGCTCGGTCGCGACGCTGCGCACAACGCTCTTCGAGGAGATGCTCGTCGTCTCGCTGGTCATCATCCTCTTCCTGCTGCACGCGCGGAGCGCGCTGGTCGCTGCGTTCGTGCTGCCGACGAGCCTGCTCGGAAGCCTGAGCATCATGCACCTGCTCGGGATCAACGCGAACATCATGAGCCTGGGTGGCATCGCGCTCTCGATCGGAGTGATGGTCGATAGCTCGATCGTCATGGTCGAGAACGCGCACAAGCACCTCGACCGCGAGGCGATGCGCGTCGCGCGCGGAGGCAGGCCGCGCTCGCGTGTCTCGGTGATCGCCGACGCTGCCGCCGAGGTCGGGCCGACGCTGTTCTTCAGCCTGCTCGTCATCACGGTGAGCTTCCTGCCCATCTTCGTTCTCGGCGAGCAGTCGGGCCGCATGTTCAAGCCGCTGGCCTACACCAAGACCTTCGCGATGGCCGCGGCCGCCATCCTCTCGGTCACCGTCATCCCGGTGGTGATGATCTACTTCGTCTCCGAGCGCGTGCTGCCGGAGCGGCTCTCGAAGCGCGCGCGGATGGCGATCTACGCGGCGGTGATCGGGGCGCCGGCGATCGTTCTGGCGTTCGTGCCGCTGCCGTCGCTCGAGTCGTGGCGCTGGGCGCTGGTCGCCGGCTGGCTGGTCCTGAGCGCGCTCGCCATCCTCCCGCAGCGCATCATCCCGGAGGAGCGCAACCCTATCGCGCTGCTGCTGCAGCGGTTCTACCGGCCGTCGTTCAACTTCGTGATGGAGCACCGCAAGCTCACGCTCGGCCTGGGCGTGCTGTTCCTGGCGGTCAGCCTCTGGCCGCTCGCCCGGCTCGGCAGTGAGTTCATGCCGCCGCTCGAGGAGGGCGACCTGCTCTACATGCCCACGACCGACCCGGGCATCAGCATGACCAAGGTGCGCGAGCTGCTGCAGCAGACCGACAAGCTCATCGGCGCGGTGCCCGAGGTCGAGACCGTCTTCGGCAAGGCGGGCCGCGCCGAGACGGCCACCGACCCGGCGCCGCCGAGCATGCTCGAGACGACCATCACGCTGAGGCGCGACAAGAGCCGCTGGCGCCAGGTGCCGGTCGAGCGCTTCTACAGCGGCTGGTCCGGGTTCCTGCAGTGGCTGCCGAAGAAGCTCTTTCCGGACGAGCGGCCGATCACGGTCGAGGAGCTCGTCTACGGCTACGAGTTGCCGGGCGGCGTGCACGTGAAAGGGCTCAACGAGATCGTTCAGATCCCGGGCCTGACCAACGCGTGGACGATGCCCATCAGGACGCGCATCGACATGCTGTCCACCGGCATCAAGACGCCGATAGGCATCAAGCTGCTCGGGCCGGATCTCGAGACGCTCTCGAAGCTGTCGAGCCAGGTGGCCCAGGTGGTGAAGACCGACGAGGGCACCGGGCCGTACACGGTGAGCGCGTTCGCGGAGAAGTCGGTCGGCGGCAACTACCTCGACATCCGCATCGACCGCGACCAGATCGCGCGCTACGGCTTGGTGGTGGGCGACGTTCAGGACGTCATCATGTCGGCCACCGGCGGCATCAACGTGGGCCAGACCGTCGAAGGGCTCGAGCGCTACCCGATCAACGTGCGCTACCCGCACGAGCTGCGCGACAACCTGCAGGCGCTCAAGCAGACGCTGGTGGCGACGCCCTCGGGCAGCCAGGTG
>JBMNNX010000344.1:0-6065 GCA_050942745.1 Myxococcales bacterium | reverse complement strand
AGGCCCTGTGGGCAGGCGTGTGGGCGGCTTGGGCTTCTTCAAGCCGTCCATACGGCTGTCCACAGCGAGCCTGGCCGCCTCTCTCCACAAGTCCACAACCGGTTCCCGGGATCTGCCGAAGAGCCGTAATTGCCCGAGGACTCGAACGAGTCCTAGATGCCGCGCAAATCATTGAAGCGCTGCGCGCGTCCGGGAAAATGCGATGAATGGCAAGCCGAACACGGGGGGGGGGGCCTCGCAGCGTGGGAGGAGGAGGCACTCGCGAGCGTGTGGGCGCACGGAGCCCTGGCAGGCCATGTCCGCGACCGCCATCCCTGTGCGGTCGCTCAGATTGTCGGCTTCCAAACAATTCTTGGAGTCTGACGGACCTCATGCGTCTTGATGACTTGACGAGCTCTGCGATTTCGATCGATGAATCGTCGCCGGGGGACTTTGGTCACGATTCGGCAACTTCGGGCTCCCCATCACCACCGGCGCGCAAAGCGCAGCCCGGCCCTGGCGGCCGGAGAAACGAGGGGAACCATGTCGAGCAAGATGGTCGATGAGCGCCTTCTGTCCTGTGACCAGATCGATTCCGCGAACAGGAAGTACCGCCCCACAATCCGCGGCCGCTGCGAGGCGACCGTTGGCGAGGGCGCCGGGGAGCGGGCGACCGAATTGCTGGACCAGGCGGTCGACAAAATGATCGCCTGCCGTGATCGCCTGCAGGCGGCGGAGACCGTGGTCAAGCGCGAGCGGACCGAGAGCGTGGCGGCGACCGCGAAGCGCGACAAGGCAGCCGAGGCCTGCCGGCAGAAGGTGTTGCCGCTGCGCAACACGATCACCGGCTTGTTCGGCGAGAGCTATGCCCGCAAGCTCGGCTTCGTCGGTCCGACCCCTGACCAGCCGGTGAGCATTTATCGGCTCTGCTCGGAGATCCTCACCAACGTGGCCACCGTGCCGGCGCCGACCGTGAGTATCGGCGAGATGGCGGTGGCCCCGGCCAAGCTCGTCGAGCCGCTCGCCGAGCCGACCGAGGCGCTTCGCCTCGCGCTCCAGGAGGTCACCGACGAGCAGCGCGAGTCCGACATGGCGCAGATTGCGAAGAACCAGGCCATCGCCGAGTACGACAAGGCCTTCGCCGTCGCGGCCAACCTGATGAGCACCCTCCTCGAGATGGCCGGCGAGCGCGACCTGGCGCGCCGCGTGCGGCCCTCGAATCGCCGACCGGGCACCACGGTTGACGTCGCCGGAGGCGAGGCCGAGAGCGAGCTGCCCGCCGACGTCCCCGCCGATCCGGGCGCGAGCGCTCCGAGCGCCGTCGAAGTCACCGGCTAGTCTGTAACGAGAATCAGGCTCCGGGAGCGGCACCGGTCTTCTCCTCCCCGACCGGGCCTTTCCGGAGCCGCGGATTCCTACGGACGGGCCGCGCTTCTCCGCCTCCCGCGGCCCGTCGCTTCGCTCCCTGCCGTCGTCGAGCCCTGTCGCCGCCGCCGCCGCCGCGCGCGCGGCGCCGCGTTCCGGCGCTCTTTGGTACCGGATTGCCGCAAGCGCACCCGCTGCCGGCGGCCTGCCGAACGGCCCTTTCCACGTGCCGATTGCGTCCAGGAGGCTCCGCAGGCGGGGGACCGGCGCCCCAATCACGGAGGTCCAAAATGGCGCTCTGGTGGTAGGCGCCCGCATCGCGCTCCGTCGAAGGGTTCTTGCCGATCTGTCGAACTTCAAGGGTCGTAAGCTTCGGGATCCCGAGAATCGCGCTGTGTGCTTTCATGGCCCGGTCGCTGCCCTACGACACCCGCGGGCGCGGTCGCGAGCTTGCGGCGTACCACCGAGGTTGTGCAAAGCAACACGCGTCGGCTCGTCGCGCGAAAGCGGACCTGCAACGTGACCCGTCTCCGCTGCCGAACGGCCCTTCGCACGTGTCGATCGCTCCCCGGGGGCTCCCGACCGCGGGTTGCGCCCTGCCGATCGCTCCCCGAAGGCTCCGTTGCGCGATTGGCACGGTGCCAATCGCCTTCGGAAGCCTCCGGAACCGGATTCTGCGCGTGCCAATCGTCTTCCGAAGGCTCCTCCGCGCGATTTCCCGGCGTCCAACCGCGTTCCGGAGGGGTGCCCAACGGCTTTGGCAGTCGGGAGATCGCCGGAGGAAGCCTTCCAAACCGAATTGGCACCGTGCCAATCGCGTTCCGGAGGCCTGCCCGACGGCCGTGGCGATCGTGAGATCGCCGGTCGGAGCCTTCCAAACCAGATTGGCACGCGCCAACTCGCGCTGCGGAGGGTCCGGAAGCCGATTGGCACCGTGCCAATCGCATTTCGGGGGCTTCGGAAGCCAATTGGCACCGTGCCAATCGCGTCTCAGGGGGGTCCGGAAGCCGATTGGCACAGTGCCAATCGCGCTCCGGAGGCGGCTGGAGCGGTGCGCATCCGTCGGCCCCAGATTTCAAGCCCCCGCCCGCCGATTGCCAAGTCATGACGGGCGGTTGGACGCCTTCGGGCCGGGTCTTGGCGGCCCGGCGAACGGGTCCCAAGCCTTGGTGAGGCACACTCCGGGCGGAATTGTCCGTCCTCGGTGAAATCTGGGCGGCCTCTTGCTCTGTCGGGCTCTCCCCGGCGGCCGGAGGCGCGTCTGTGCGGTGGTATACACACCAACGGACACACCTCCGGAGACTCACCCGATGCCGAAGAACGTGCGTGCCCGGGCCCGCCGACCCGACGTGCGCGGGCCGAAGCCGGGCCCCGGCCGCGACCACCCCGCCCCAACAACCTCGAGCTCGCGCGCGGACGTCCCGAGCACTGGCGCCGCGCTGGCGGCGCGGATGGTGGGAGACGAGGGCAAAGTGACGTCCGTCGAGTTGGATCCGGTACTGGTCGCCGCGGCACGCGCCAATCTGGCAGCATGCGGCAGGGTCACGGTCCTCCATGGGATGGGCTGATGAGGGACGATCTCGTGGCCGACCACACAAAGGTCTGGCTGACGTTCTCGGTAACGGCGATGCCGCGGAATCTGACCGGAGGCATTGACGGACCTTCTGCTGACGCCCGTCGAACCGCCGCCTCCACATCGGCGGTAATGGGGGCGAGATCGCCGCGAGGGCGGCCGCCCAGTCGAGGAAGTTCTGCCCGTTCCCGTTTGCTTCGTTCCGGCAAGGCCGTATCGAGATGTACCGGCCCACCGCCATGAGAGTGAAAGCGAAGGATCCGGCGATGGAGCGGAGCGACCGCTTTGGCAACCTCGCGCGCGTGGAGTCGTGTCCGTGCCGCACCTCAAGGTCGCGCTGGCCGGCGTCGTCGAACGACCGCGCGGCGCTCTGATCGCCTCCGGCAGATGCGCTGGAGCACCTACTTGAGCTTGCGAAGGTCGGGCCGCGCGGCTCGCCCGATGTGCCCGCCAGGCGACAAAGTTCGTAGATCCGGCTTTACCCCGCGCATCGCACGACCTTTAATCCGCGTAGCCCGACACTCGAATGGAGGGGTCATGCGCAGCCACCTGGTTTGTCTCGTCGCGGTCGCCAGCATGCTGACCGCTTGCTCTGGATGCTTCGAAAACGAGAGGCCTTGCCCCCAATGCGGCGAGAATCAGGAATGCCGTGAGGGACGCTGTGAGTGCGTCGAGGGCTTCCTCGACTGTGATGCGTCCGCTGAGAACGGATGCGAGCTCGCCGGAACGGAGTGCCCGACCTGCACGCCGAAGGACGATCAAAGCCTTTGCCAGGAGCTCGAGAAGAACTGCGGCGCCGTGGCGGCAACCGACAACTGCGGGAAGCAGAGGACGCTCGACTGCGGCGAGTGCACGGGCAATGAAACCTGCGGCGGAGGCGGCATGGAGAACGTCTGCGGCTGCACGGGCGAGGAGCCCGCGACGCTGTGCGCGAACGCCTCGGCCGAGTGCGGCGAGCTGACGGTGACCGACGGCTGCGGCGTCGAGCGGGCGGTCAACTGCGGCGGCTGCGAAGCGCCCGAGACCTGCGGCGGCGGCGGGACGGCCAACCAGTGCGGCTGCACGGGCGAGGAGCCCGCGGTGCTGTGCGCGAACGCCTCGGCCGAGTGCGGCGAGCTGACGGTGACCGACGGCTGCGGCGTCGAGCGGACGGTCGACTGCGGCGGCTGCGAGGCGCCCGAGACCTGTGGCGGTGGTGGGACGGCCAACCAGTGCGGCTGCACGGGCGAGGAGCCCGCGGCGCTCTGCGCGAGCGCCATGGCCGAATGCGGCGAGCTGGCGGTGACCGACGGTTGTGGCGTCTTGCGGACCGTCAACTGCGGTAGCTGCGAGGCGCCCGAGACCTGCGGCGGTGGCGGGACGCCGAATCAGTGCGGTTGCACGGGCGAGCAGCCCGCGACGCTGTGCGCGAACGCCGCGGCCGAGTGCGGCGAGCTGACGGCGACCGATGGCTGCGGCATCTCGCGGACGGTCAACTGCGGTGACTGCGAAGCGCCCGAGACCTGCGGCGGTGGCGGCGCGGCCAATCAGTGCGGCTGCACGGGCGAGGACGAGGCGACGCTGTGCGCCGACGCCTCGGCCAACTGCGGCGGGTTGACGGTGACGGACGGCTGTGGCGTCGAGCGGACGGTCGACTGTGGCGGCTGCGACGCGCCCGAGACCTGCGGCGGTGGCGGGGTGGCCAACCAGTGCGGCTGCACGGGCGAAGACGAGGCGACGCTGTGCGCGAACGCCTCGGCCGAGTGCGGCGAGCTGACGGTGACTGATAACTGCGGCGTCGAGCGGACGGTCGACTGCGGCGGCTGCGACGCGCCCGGGACCTGCGGCGGTGGCGGAGTGGCCAATCAGTGCGGCTGCACTGGCGAAGACGAGGCGACGCTGTGCGCGAACGCCTCGGCCGACTGCGGCGGGTTGACGCTGACGGACGGCTGTGGCGTCGAGCGTACGGTCGACTGTGGCGGCTGCGTCGCGCCCGAGACCTGTGGCGGTGGCGGGGTTGCCAACCAGTGTGGCTGCACCGGCGAGGACGAGGCGACGCTGTGCGCGAACGCCGCGGCCGAGTGCGGCGAGCTGACGGTGGCCGACGGCTGTGGCGTCGAGCGGACGGCCGACTGCGGCTCGTGCAGCGGCGGCGATGTCTGCGTGGCCAATGCCTGCAAGCCCGCATCGGCCTGCGGTCAGGGAGAGACCGAGTGCGGCCTCGATTGCTGCTCAGCCGACGAGACCTGCGAGAACGGCGTCTGCATCGGCGAGGTCGTCGGTACCTGCCCGCTCCCCAGCAGCTACGGCATCGTGTCGGTGGCCGGCAAGGTGACGGGGAGCCCCGAGAGCAGCCTCTATTTCGAAGGGCTGCTGCCTGCTGGCGACGGCACGACCGATGGCGTCGCCGTGCAGCTCTATGCGGGATACGGCGTCTTCGCCGACGGCATCGCCCCCGGCAGCTACTTGATCGCGGGAGACGAGCTCGACTTCGCCACCTGCGGGGTCTGCGTGTTCCTGTTCGGTGACGCCGCCAGCGGGGGTGCGACCACCTACTTCGCCACCGCCGGCGCTGTACGCATCGACCAGATTGACGGTGCTTTCGAGGCGACGCTTACCGGCGTGACGTTCGAGCAGGTCACGGTCCAATCGGGCACCTACGTCCCGGTTCCCGATGGGTGCACTTCGTCCATCGACACGCTCGAGTGCCGCGGGAGCTACCCGGTGGCATGCGACCCGCTCGCGCCGGAGTGCGGCAGCGGTGAAGGCTGCTACTACGACGGTTCGGATGGCTTCGAGTGCGCTCCGGCGGGCTCGGTGCCGATTGGCGGAGCTTGCGACTACACCGGTCAGTGCGAGCCGGGCGCGGAGTGCGTGTCACCAGGCGTGTGCAGCGCTTGGTGCGATCCGACCGCCGTTCCGAGCAACTGCGCGGCCTCGCAGACCTGCGTAATCGTCAGTGACGGCCTGGGCTTGTGCCTCGCCGCGGAGGATTGCGGCTCGCCCGGCGACGAGGACGGCGACGGGCTCGCCGATTGCGATGACCCGGATTGCGCCTCGGCCCCTGAATGCCTCTCGGGCGCCACCTGTGACGATGCGATCGCGCTCGAGCTCACCGACGGGACCTACAGCTTCACGACCGTCGGCGCGGCAGACGAACACCAGCCGA
>JBMNNX010000434.1:0-3930 GCA_050942745.1 Myxococcales bacterium | reverse complement strand
CCGTTCCTCGAGCTGTCGCCCCAGGAGCTCGAGCGCACCTCGGTGGCCGTGCGCCGCCTCGCCGAGCGGCTCAAGACCCGGCTCGTGCGCCGGCAGCGCACCCGCCGCAAGGGCAGCCTGAACGTGCGGCGCACTCTCCGAAAGAACCTGTCGTGGGGCGGCGTCCCCGCGCGCCTTGCCTTCAAGTCGCGCCGCCCCGAGAAGCCGGACGTGGTCGTCGTCTGCGACGTCTCCGACTCGGTGCGCAACACCGCGCGGATGATGCTGTTGTTCGTGCACACGCTCCAGTCGCTTTTCAACCGCGTGCGCAGCTTCGTCTTCGTCAGCGACGTCGGCGAGGTGACCGAGTTCTTCCGCCGCTCCGACCCGCGCGAGGCCATCGGGCTCGCCCTGGCCGGCGAGGCGGTCAACATGGGCGCCAACTCGAACTACGGCCGCGTCTTCGCCACCCTGGCCACCGACTACCTGGGCGCCATCAGCCGGCGCACGACGGTGCTCGTCATCGGCGACGGCCGCAACAACTACAATGAATCGCACCTCTGGGCGTTCGAGGAGATCAAGCGCAAGGCGCGTCACCTCGTCTGGATCTGCCCCGAGGATCGGCGCTTCTGGGGCACGGGCGACAGCGAGATGCTCCGCTACTCGAAGGCCTGCGACCGGGTCGCGGTCGTGCAGAGCCTGTCGGACTTGAGCAGCCTCGCCGACGAGCTGGTGCCGCGGGGCGGGTAGGCGCGGCCGGCCTCGGTTTCGAAGTATCGGAGGGCCGGTCTTCGTGCCGGCCTCCGCGGGCGGGGCACGTTAGGTCGTCGGCGAGGAACGCCAGACCTCTGGAGCACGACGACTGTTGGCCCTGCCTGGCCGATATGCGGCGCCGTGCTCGATTTCGGGCCGGGCGCACTGCCGTGCGCCCCTACCAACGTCAGATCGTGCAGTGGTGGCATACGAAGCCGGACGAGGTTCGGAGGGCTGCCGTCGCGGCGGCCAATTCGGGCCCGGGCTCACTGCCGAGCGCCCCTAGCATCTGTGCCCACGAGAGCGGCAACGCCGCGACGCCATAGCGCGCCTGGCATCGATCGTCCGGGCCGGCGGGGCCGGGCGCGCTGCCGTACGCCCCCGCCATGCCGGACGACCGCCGCCAGGTGCCCGGGCACACCAGGCTAGAAACCCGACCCGAGCGTCACGAAGAAGTTGTTGATCCCCTCGGCCGACAGGCCTCGCGCGTAGCCGACGCGCAGCTCGGTCAGCAGGTTGTAGCCGAGCAGTAGCTCGGTCCGCACCTCGGCGGCGACCGCGGTCTTCAGGTCCCGCAGATCGAACCGCTCGCCGGCGTCGCCGACGTCCACGCCGAGGGCGCCGTGGATACGGCGGACGAAGAGCGGTAGCGTCCACAAGCCCCGGTCCACCGTCAGCAGCGGGAAGCGGTACTCCGCGTTGCCGAGCACGTAGCGGTTGCCCGAGAAGGCGCCGGGCGCGTAGCCGCGCAGCGCCGCCCCCGCGCCGCTTCGCTGGTAGAGCAGGTCGAGCAGCGGGTTGCCTACGGCGAGCCCGCCCAGGCTGAAGCCCCGCCGATTCCCGAGGTCGCCGACGCCGAGGCCGCCCGCGAGCCGCAGGGCGAGGGCGTGGTGGTCGAGCCAGGGCATCCGCAGGTAGCGCGTCGCCGAGGCCTCGACCGAGGCGAAGGAGAAGTCGCTGCCGAGCTGGGGAGCGGCGCCGCGAACCGTGAGCGACAGCGCCTGCCCGCGCTCAGCGCTGATGGCGTTGGCGAAGCGCTGGGCGTTCGACCAGTACACCCGCGCCGTAGCGGTCGCGGCCAGCCCGTGGTCGGCGCGAAATGGCTCGGCCTCGATGGACCCGATGCGCCGGGGAACGGGGAGGGGATCGTAGTAGCGAAGGTCGTAGCCAACCGAGAGCGACAGCCACCAGTCCGGGCCGGAGAAGGGAAGGGACGCCGACGCGCCGGCGAACCACTGCCGCTCGAGGAGGCGTGTTGGCGCCTCCGGGATCGGGGCTATCCATGTCCCGGCGCTCGCGGAGAGCACCGGGCGCGCGACGCGCGCAGAGTACGAGACGTCGCCGTAAGGCGCGTGCGAGGCGAGGCCGTAACCAGCCCGCAGCGCCCAGGAGTGCCGGCCGACGAGGTCGGAGCCGCTGGTGGTCACCGCGAGGGTCGGGCCCGAGGCGTCCGTCTCGAGCAGCGGCAGCCAGTAGCGAGGCAGCAGGGATTCGGAGGGGCGATAGGCCCGGACCGGGTAGAGCTCGCGGGTCTCCCACTCCGGCGGCGCGGGCCTTTCGATGGAGCTCTCGGGCGCCGGCGTCCACGATTCGGGCTCGAAGGGCATCTCCGCGACGTCGTAGCCCTTTCGCGAGAAGGTGACGAAAGCCAGGCGCTTGCCATCGGGCGAGACCGCGGGGCGGAAGGCCCCGGTCAGCACGTTGGTGATCTGGCGCGTCCCGCCGCGCTCGAGGTCGTGCGCGTACAGGTTGTAGACGCCGGTGCGATCGCTCGTGAAGACCAGCCAGCGCCCGGTCGGATCGAAGGTGGGATTCGAGTCGAGCGCGCGGTCGCGCGTGATGTCGGCGACGGCCTTGGTCTGTAGATCGAGGACGCGCACGTCCCGCCCGCGAGCGCCGTGCTCGGCGAAGGCGACCGACTTGCCGTCCGGCGAGAAGCGCGGGGTGTAGAGGACGCTGCGCTCGGGCGCGGAGTAGAGCGTCTCGAGCGAGCCGTCGAGGAGCGACAGCCTCGCGAGCTCGGTCCTGCCGCCGGTGAGCCGCCGGACCACGACCGCGGAGCGGCCGTCGGGCGCGGCGTCCGGCTCGGTGACGCGCGCGCCTCGGGTCAGCCTCTCCAACCGGCCTTCGGCCAGATCGACCCGAAAGAGGTCTTCGAACTGGCAGTGCTCGTCGTGTGTCAGGGTCTGCGAGACGAGGGCGCTGCTCCCATCCGGCGTCACGGCGAGCGTACCTGAGGTGTAGAGCTCGCGGACGAGCCGCGATTCGCCCCCTGGGCCGAGGATCCGCAGCTCGGCCCGCGCGTCGCCCGACGCCTCGACGTAGAGGAGCCTGCCGTCGGGGAGGAAGCGCGGCTCGCCGGTCTGCTCGCCGGAGAAGGTGAGGCGGCGGTACTCGGTCAGGCCGCGCTCGCGCAGCCGCTCGACCTGCGCCTCGACCTCGATGGTGAGCTCGGCGCGCCACTGCTCGAACAAGGTGAGCCAGGAGGTGCCCAGCACCTCACCGGCGGTGAGGTTGATTCCGAAGGGGACGAGCTGCCCGCCGTAGTTGCGGCTCATCCGCGCGAAGACCGCCTCGCCGTAGCGCGCCCGGACCCAGTCGAGGAAGCGCGCGCCGTAGAGGTACCCCGTCCCGCCGCGCGGCCAGGTGGTCGGCGAGCCAGAGGCCTCGTCGATGCCGCACAGCCCGCCCTCGAGCACCTGAGTGCGCAGGTACATGTCGTAGAGCGAGGACCGGGCGCGCCCCCCGCCGCTGAGCGCCGACTCGGACCAGATGGCGAGGCCCTCGATGATCCACTTGGGCTGGAAGCTGTTGGGCGTCCAGAGCTGGCCGAAGAGCGTGTTGACGACCGCCGGCACGCCCCCGACCTCGTCGAGGTGGAGGATGTGGGCGTACTCATGGGCGACGAGGTTCCAGAGGTAGTCCTCGAAGTCGTTGAGCTCCGAGCGGTCGTCGGGCGGGACGGCAAGCAGGTGGACGACCGGGCGCAGGTAGGCGGTGGCGCTGCCGTTGGCGCTGTCGGTCTCGTCGCTGAGGACGATGTCCACCTTGCCCGCGGGCCGGTGCCTGAGCATCGGGACGAGCCGCCGATGGGCCGCCTCCGCGGCGCGGGCCGCGCGCTGGGCGAGCGGACCGAGGCCGTCGTGGAAGTGCACCCGGAAGTTGGGGGTCTCGAGCGTGTGCCAGTCGAGCCGCGGG
>JBMNNX010000343.1:0-6080 GCA_050942745.1 Myxococcales bacterium | reverse complement strand
GTGGGCAGGCGTGTGGGCGGCTTGGGCTTCTTCAAGCCGTCCATACGGCTGTCCACAGCGAGCCTGGCCGCCTCTCTCCACAAGTCCACAACCGGTTCCCGGGATCTGCCGAAGAGCCGAAATTCTCGCAGGTGCTCACTGCGGAACGAAGCCCTCGGCTGGGCTCGCATCGGGGCGCGAGTCGGGCGCCCACCCGGTGCGGCTGAGCGCGCGTTCTATAGAGGAGGGAGTGGACCCGAGGCGGCGTTCTTCGCTCCGATTGGGAAGCGCGGCCTTGCTGAACGCGGCGATACCCCGGTTCGTGATGATCGGATCACGGCTCAACGCAATCGCTTGAGGTCGCGGAGGTCCCGGGACACGGCTCAAGGCAATCACTTGAGGCGCGGCGTGACTCGGGGCACGGCTCAACGCAGTGGCTTGAGCTGGCGTGTGCCTCGAGGCACACGCCCGGCGCAGTCACTTGAGCGCGACGATGAGCACTCGCCGGGCGTTGCCGGTCTCCCGGTCGCCTCCCGGCCCCGTCACTGCCCGTAGATGCGGAAGCGGATGCTCACGCGCGCGAGGACGTCGATCTCGCCGGGCTGCACCGGAGTGCTCGCGAGCGCTGCCTGCTCAGTGAAGCCTCCTCGCTCGAGCGGAATCGGCGGACCTCCGCCCGCCTCGACGACGTCGATGACCTCGCCGAGCCGGACGCCGAGCGCTGCGGCCATCTCCTGCGCGGTCTCGCGCGCGTCGGCGATGGCCAGGCGCAGGGCGGCGCGGCGCGGCCCAGGATCGGCGAGCTCGAACGACAGCGACTCGAGCTGATTGGCGCCAGCTCGGATGGCGGCGTCTACCGCCGGGCCGACACGGGCGAGGTCGTCGAGCTGCACCTGGATTCGATTGGCGGCGCGGAAGGCGACGATGCGCGGCTGCTCCTGCTGGCCGCGCGGCTGTGGCTCGTCCCGCGCGAAGACCGGCGACACCGACAGATCGACGGTCTGGATGCGCTGCTCGGGGATTTCGAGGCGCTTCAGCTCATCGATGACGCGCCGGGTGACGGCGCTGACCTGATTCTGAGCCTCGGCGGCAGTCGGGGCCTGGGCGACGGCGCCGAGCACGATCTGCGCGCGGTCGGGTCTGGCGGTGACGCGGCCCTCGCCGCTGACGAGCAGGGATGGCACGTCGACCGACGCGACGTCGGCCGAGGTCAGTCCCTGGGTCGCGGGCGCAGGCGGCGGAGCGTTCTTGAAGGAACAGCCAGCGAGCGAAAGAGCTGCCGCGAGAACAGCCAGGTTTGTCTTCATTCGTGTCCCCCCTCGGACGCCTGCAATGGCGTCAGTGCGGCTGTCTCCCCAGTCGCCCGAGCGGAGCCTCCCGCGGTACGCAGGAGGCGAGGTCGAGGGGCCTGCTCGGGGCCGACAAGCCCTTCGACTCCCGCTCCCGCCGCTGACGCGTCGGGATCGACGCTCGGGGTCAAACGGGGCAGGGCGGCTGGAAGCCGGGCCTGCTCTATCTGCGCGAGTCATAGGCATCGCGAGCAACGTGCTCATGCGCCGGGCAGGTGGAAGGCGCGAGCGTCGAACCGCAGGCCGGACGGAGGGGCATCATCGCGGCCGTCGCGAGAGCCCCGCCGTCTCACTCGACAGCCCGACGGAGAGGGCAACAGGACGGGCCGGCGCCAAGCTCCTGTTTCCAGCCGACGCGAGGAGCTTGGATCAGAAGCACCGGGTGCGCTTGAATTGGCGCGAAATAGACCGCTGAACGTCCCTGGCAACCACTGACCAGGGCGCAAACCGAGGAGGCGAGCTTGGGCAGTCCACTTGCGCACATTCGCCTCGAGGCGACCGACCCTCACCCCAAGAAGAGGTGGCTCTTCTGGCAGGAGACCATGGCGCCCTTCTTCGAGGTGGCGACCGAGTCTCTCGACGAGTTCTACGGACGAGCCGACTTCTACAACCTGGGCGCCATCGTCTGCGGCGCCAACCGTTGCGCGTATCAGCGCTACGCGCGCTCGCGCCGCAAGATCGCTTCCACCGGGCTCGACCAGTATCTCGTTCAGTATTGCTACGACGGCGGCTCGCGCGGGGTCGCCGGCGGCCAGGAGATGCTCGTCCGACCGGGCGACATCGGCATCATCGACCTCTCGCAGGTCTGTGAGTCCATCGATGAGGCGGGCCGGGTTTTTACGATGGTCGTGCCGCAGTCCCTGTTGAACGAGGCCGCGCGTGGACGCACGGACCTGCACGGGCTCACCATCGCCGGAGACAGCCCCAGCGGAAAGCTGCTGGCCGACTACCTCCGCGCGCTCGAGGAGTGGCTGCCGCGCGGAGACCAGTCGGAAGCCGCCGAGGTGGTCGATGCGACCCTGTCGTTGCTCAGCTCGGCCTTGTGCGCCGTGCTGGGCATGCGCGCTTCGAACACGCGGCGTCTCGAGGAGCTGACCGGCATCCGCATCCGGCGCCACATCCTGCGCAACCTCTGCAGTCCCGATCTGACCCCGGCGTCGGTCGCCCATCACTTCGAGCTCTCTCGAACCCAGCTCTATCGGTATTTCGAGCCGGACGGAGGCGTCGCGGCCTTCATCCGCAGGGCGCGCTTGCGTAGCTGCCTGGCGCGACTGACCGATCCCAGCCGGCGGGTCAGCAGCATCCGCGAGCTCGCCGAGGAGCACGGTTTCTCGTGCGAAGCCCAC
The DNA here is from genome assembly GCA_050942745.1 of Myxococcales bacterium. Taxonomy (GTDB): domain Bacteria; phylum Myxococcota; class Myxococcia; order Myxococcales; family UBA5297; genus UBA10939. The sequence goes on along the minus strand of JBMNNX010000343.1, from coordinate 3,406 downwards.
TTCAGCCGGCTCTTCAGGCGCACCTTCGGCGTCAGCCCTACCGAGGCGCGCCGAGCCGGGCACGTCGCCTCCCGCTCGCGCTTGGACGACGTCGGAGAGCTGATCGGCTGGACGCGCTCGCTCGCCTAGCTAGTCGCCTACGCCGCGCCGCTGGAGGCCCGACCTCCCCCGCCCCCGGCGCGCTCGCACCGGGATGCTCGGTCATGCCGCGGGGACGCCCGGTCATTGTCCGGAAGCGACGAGCAGAGTGTCATCCCTTCACCTTGCCGACCGCCCTTCTCCCCTTGGGCTCGTAGCGGCTCCCGGCGCGCGGGGGGTGCCCGCGCAGTGAGGATGACGATGAGATCGAGAGCCTTGTGCCTTGCGTGCGCCTGTTTGGCGCTGGCTTCTCTGTCGGTCCTGAGTTGCTCGAGCGAGACGCCAGCGGCGCCGCACTCCAACGGCGACGCGGGCAGCCCCGACGCCTCCGACCCGCTTCCCGATGCGGCCATCGTCGAAGAGCCCGACGCGGGAGAGGACGCAGGCGAGGTGATCGTCCCGACGGACGAGGACGGCGACGGCTTCCTGTCGGACGTGGATTGCGACGACACCGACCCCGAGGTGCACCCCGAGGCCGAGGAGCGCTGTGACGGCATCGACAACGACTGCAATGGGGTCGTCGATGGTCCGGCCGCGCTCGACGTGTCGACCTGGTACGCCGACGCCGATGGCGACGGCTACGGCGACCCGAACGTCTCTCAGAAGGCCTGCCAGGCCCCGGGCGGCTTCGTGGACAACAGCCGCGACTGCGACGACACCGACCCGGAGATAAACCCGGACGCGGTCGAGCTCTGCAACGCGGTCGACGACAACTGCGACAGCGCGGTGGACGAGGACGGCGCGCAGGGCTCGTCCGAGTTCTTCGCCGACGTGGACAGCGACGGCTACGGCGACCCGTCCGTCAAGCGCTTGGCCTGCCAGCGACCTTCCGGCTTCGTCGCGGACCAGACCGACTGCGACGACACCTCCAGCGCGGTCCACCCGAACGCCGTCGAGTACTGCAACGGCATCGACGACAACTGCGACGGCACGACCGACGAGGACGCCGCGGAGAACGCCGGGGCCTGGTACCGCGACTCCGACGGGGACGGGTACGGCGACCCGACCGACAGCGTGCGCTCCTGCCTGCAGCCGGCGGGGCGGGTGAGCAACGCCGACGACTGCAACGACGGGGACGAGGACTTTTACCCCGGCGCGCCCGACGAGCCCGACGCCTTCGGCAAGGACGAGAACTGCGACGGCATCGACGGGAACGCCTCCGTGTCGGTGTTCGTCTCAGCGAGCGCTGGCAGCGACGCGAACGGCGGGCGCACCCCCACTGAGCCGGTGCGCACGCTCGCGCGCGCGATGGCCCTCGCCGCCGGCTGCAGCCCCGACCCGTGCGCGGTGCTCGTCGCCGAAGGCACCTACGAACACACCACCCCTCTTCGCCTGACGAAAGGGGTCAACCTCTACGGCGGGTACACTGACGGCGCCGAGGCAGGCGAGCGGGCCTGGGACCGTTCCCGTCCGGTGGGTTCGACGGTGGTCACCGCCACCTCCATCCCCACGGTCATTGCCGACCAGATCACCGTGGACACCGTCGTCGACCGGCTGCTCATCCAAGGCGCCGACGCCACCGGCGTGGGCCAGGCGGCCATCGCGGTGCGGGTCACGGCGACGCCCACGGCCGGCAGGCTCACCTTCTCCCAGTGCGAGATCCACGCCGGGGCGGGCGGCCCCGGAGCGCACGGCGCGGATGGCGCGCCGCCGAGTTGCACGCGCCTGGCCGGCGGCGCTGGCGGCGACGACCTGATCTGCGAATCGGTGAGCGGCGGCAACGGCGAATCGGGGATTTCCGGGCGGGACGGCGCCCCGGGCACCGGTGGAGGAGGCGGAACCTCGCAGTGCAACCACTCCCCCGCTTGCCCGGTTACCAGGGAAGACGGAGCGCCCGGAACCGCAGGCTCGTCCGGCACGTCTGGGGCCCAGGCCTCGGCGTGCTCGGCGCTCGGCAGCCTCGATGCCGCCTCCGGCAACTGGACCGCCTGTGTCGGAGGCGCGGGCCAGAATGGAGGCCGGGGTGGGGGCGGCGGGGGCGGCGGGGAAGGCGGAGGGCAGGCCTACAACACGGCCTGCGCCGGGTGTTGGGCTCACGAGACCATGTGCACGAACGGACAGACCAATGACGGCGGCGCGGGTGGCGCTGACGGCGCAGGCGGCTGTGGCGGCAACGGCGGAGCCGGAGGAGGCGGGGGCGGGGCTTCCTTCGGAGTGGTGCTCGCGGGCTCGCGGGCGACCTTCCTCGAGACGGCGATCTACGGCGGTCGCGGCGGAGGCGGGGGCGACGGCGGCAACGGCAGCGACGGCCAGCCGGGCGAGCCGGGCGCTGCTGGCCAGAGTGGCGCCGCCTGCAACCTGCTCACGGCCGGCAACTGCATCTGGGTCTACGCGGGGACCGGCGGCGCCGGCGGCACCGGCGGCTGGGGCGGGGGCGGCTTGGGAGGCTCGGCCGGGGCGGGCGGGCCGGTCATCGGTGTAGCTACGGTGGGCGGTGCTGCCGCGATAGACGGAGAGGTTCCCAACTTTTCCGGCGGAACGGCTGGAGCTGCCGGCCGTCGCGGCCGAGGCGGCACTGGCGGAACCGTCCCGGCTCCCGATGGCCGGGATGGAGCGGCCGGCGCCGTGCGCGCCACCCATGCGTTCTGACGGCCTTCCCTTTCCCCCTCAGCTCTTCCCGGGCGCACGAGCGACTGCCCGGTCGGATGCACTCGAACGATGCCCGCTCCCCGCGGGTGGCGGAGGTGACGATGAGCGGTCTGCGTTTCCCGAGAGCCTTCGCGGCGATCCTGGCACTGAGCCTCCTCGGCCTCGCCTGCGGTGACGACGACCCGAAGACCGAGGAGCCGAAGCAACGCACCTGTCGCCGCGACTCTGCGCTCATCGCCGAGGCGCACGACTGCCGGCTCGACGAGCACTGCCCGTGCGGCACGCACTGCGAGCTCGGCCGGTGCACCGCGACCTGCTCCACGGACGCCGACTGCGCGGTCGGAGGCTGCGACCTCTTCGGCCGCTGCCGCGAAAGGGCGGCCGAGTCGCGGATCGCGCCGCTGAAGCCCGCGGGCAGGGTCGGGATTGAGCTGCCGAGCCCGCTCACCCGCGTCGGAGCGGCCTCAGGAGAGCGCGACGTGCGCTTCCGACTCGACGCGAAGGGCCCGGAGACGGTGCGAGTCGAGGTCGATCCGGGGATGGAGGTCGCCTCAGCAGAGATTGGTCGAGGCATCGCCGCAGGTGAGCTAAGTGCCCGGCACGGCTGAGGAAGGCCTGTGCCGAGCAAGGCGATGCGCCCGGCGCGCATTTTCGCACCCGGCAAAGAAACTTGTCGGCT
>JBMNNX010000342.1:0-6115 GCA_050942745.1 Myxococcales bacterium | reverse complement strand
CTCGGCACAGAATCGCGCCGGATTCCGAAACAGGTCAGCACCAGCAGGCGTACGGCCAAGACTCATGGGGCGGCATCTTTCAGATGCCGCCCGCATCGTCTAAAAAAAAACACCAGCCACCTAGAGAACACCCGCGCTTGCCAGGAGGTTTGCTTGCAGAAGCTCAAGGTTCTCCAGGACGCGATAGCAGCAGGGCTCCAGAAGGGCGCGTTGATTCACGAGAAGACCGGGGCGACCCATCCGGTCGAGGTCCTCGCGGCCGAGGAGGGCCGGCTCATCGCCATCGTCCGCTGTCTCGACGGAGAGCTCGAGCTTCTTCAACCGGATGCCAGGGTCAGAGTCGAGCTTCCGAGGGAAGCATCGGTCATCCTGGTGCCTGGGCGAGTCAGCGAGCTCAGGCGAACCGCGGAAACGGCCGAGGTCGAGATTGCCTGCAAATCAGCCGAGGACCGGCAGCGCCGGATGGACGTGCGCATCGATGCCGAGTGCCTCATCCGGCTCGGCGACGGAGAGGAAGTAGAGGAGACGCGCACGGTCAACATCTCGGCCGGTGGAGCCCTGGTGGTCAGCGACAGCAGGGCGAGGGCCGGAGAGATCGTCGATGTCGAGCTCGAGCTGGGCGGCGACCCGCTGCGGTGCCGCGCGGAGGTCGTCCGCCGCGGGGTGAAGATCCGCGGAGCCTCCTCGCGCACCAGCGCCGCGCTCAAGTTCATCGGACTGAGCGAGCAGGACCGCGAGCGAATCGCGCTCTACGTCCTCGGCGTCCAGGCGAGGGAGAAGGCCGTAAGGCGACGCTAGGGCGGCACGGCTAACCGCTCGGGCAGGAGCCTGGCGCGAGCGAGGCCGATGGCCGGGGAGGCGGCCCGGGGGCGGCGTGGAACAGCGAGAGGCGATTTCTCGATTGGAGCTCCTCCACCACGACGACGCGCTCGCGGTGGTGAACAAGCCTTCCGGGTTGCTCGTGCATCGGGGGTGGGGCAACGACCGGGTGGTCGCCATGACGCTCCTGCGCGACCAAGTCGGGCGCCACGTCTTCCCTGTTCACCGCCTCGACCGCGGCACCAGCGGTGTGCTCGTCTTCGCGTTGGGCCCCGAGGTCGCGCGGTCGCTCGGCGCCGCCTTCGAGCAGGGCCGAGTCGTCAAGCGCTACGTCGCGCTGGTTCGCGGCATTCCGCCGGATGAGGGCGTTGTCGACCACCCGATTCCAAGGAGCGAAGGCGGCGACCGCGTCCCGGCGGTCACCGAATTCCGCCGGCTGTTCACCTTCGGGAGGTTCTCGATCGTCGAGGCCCGCCCGCGCACCGGCCGGCTGCACCAGGTGCGGCGCCACCTAAAGCATCTCGGGCATCCGATAATCCGCGTGAACTACGGTCGCGGCGAGCTCAATCGCATGTTTCGGGCGGAATACGGGCTACACCGGCTCGCGCTGCACGCGCTGGCGCTGCAGCTCGAGCACCCTGTGACCGGCCAGGTCCTCGACCTGACTGCCCCTTTCCCTCGTGACTTGCGAGAGCCTTTCGAGCGCATGGGCGTACCTGTTGCGGGCCTGTTCGACTGCGAGCCCGCGCGCGCTCGTCGGAGTGTTCTGGCCTAGGCGGGCCTAGGCCGAGCCAGGATCGCGGATGCAGATCCTGCCGACAAACGCGATGTCCGCACAGATCGGGAGCTGAGGCCCGCAGTCATCGGCGGTCACGCATGGCCCGGAGCAGTAAAGGACGTCGCCAGGGCCCTCGAGACAGACTGCGCTCTCGCAGTCGTTGCCGTCGTTGCACTGATCGACCCCGTTGACCCCCGTTCCCCGCGCGCCAATGACGCAGAGGCAGCCGGTGCTCTCGTCACACTCGCAGCGCTCGGAGGGGATGCAGTCCGAGTTGAAGCTGCAGGGGTCAAAGGTGCTCTCTCCGGACCCAGCGTCGGAATCTGCCCCAGCGTCGTACCCGATGCTCCCGTCGTACCCGACCCCAGCGTCGTCCCCAACACTCGCGTCGTATCCGACGCTCCCGTCGAGATCGACACTCGCGTCGGAGTCGACGCCCGCGTCGGCGTTGACGGCCGCATCGAGCGCGCCACCTGCGTCGGAATCGACGCTAGCGTCGAGGTCGTCACCAGCATCCGTCCCATCACCCGCGTCAAAATCGGATCCCGCGTCCGAGAGAGCCGCCGCGTCGGCGAGGTTTCCGGCATCGGCATCGTCGTCGTTCGTGCGGCCACAGCGCACCAGCAGAAGGGAAGCGACGGCGAGGGCAAAGATGGGAGCGAGCTTCTTCATGGACACAGCACCATTGGAGAGTATTGAACTGAGCTCTTAGCCGACCAAGCGTGGGGGCGCAATGCCGTCGAGCATCGGAGGCCGGTTGGCCGACCGCCGCCAGAGCGGGCAAGTGGCGCCACTTTGGCTGCTTCGAAGGCCGCGTTCATAATCGTGTTTGGATCTGGCGGGACGTGGGCTGCCCACGGCCGCCCCTAGCTGGTCGAGGTGCCGCGATGGCTCTCCCCAACACCCCCGTTCGAATTGGCCTGCCGATGCTCCTCCTTTGCGCCGCGTTGGCCGGCTGCGACTGCGGCGGCGCTCCCGAAGGCGTCATCGACTCTTGCGAGAGCCAACTGGGCCTGCCGCCGTCCGTGACGACCGACATCCTCTTCGTCATCGACAACTCGCGTTCGATGCGCGAGGAGCAGGAGAAGGTCATCGCCCAGCTCCACACCTTCGTCTCCTCGCTCGTCTCCGGGCCGGTCGAGAACGATTTCCAGATAGGCGTGGTGACCACCACCATCAGCCAGTACGCGACGACCTGCGACGGCCGGGCGACCGAACTGCTCGAATACCCGGCCGAAAGCGGGCGCTTGCAGCGCGGGGCGCTCGCGGCGAGCGAGGTGCCGGTCCTCTCATCGCGCGACCTCGAGACGATGGGCAACGCCTGGCTCGACAAGGTAAGGTTGCTGCTCGACCAGGGGACCGAGGGCTCGGGCCAGGAGATGGGGCTCGAAGCGGCGCGCCGTGCGGTCTCCGAGCCTCTGATCTCGACGCCTGTCAGCGCGGAGCCACCGGGCAACCAGGGTTTCCTGCGCCCCGGTTCGCGCCTGCTCGTCATCATCCTCTCCGACGAGGACGACTGCTCGGTGCCGACCCCCGAGACGTTCGCGGTCGAGCCGACCTGCGGGACGAGCTGTGCGCGAGACTCGGACTGTGGCGGCGAGGGCAACTACTGCGTGCTGAGGGACGCGTTCGCGCCCTGGCTTGGGCGAGCCTGCGTGCGCAACGCCTGCGAGGTCCCGGAGGGTCGAGCTGCGCTCGTCCCGGTCCAGCAGTACGTCGATTTCTTTAAATCCATGGACGACGGCACCGGCCGGCGGCGGGAGGTCTTCCTCGCGGTCATCGGCCCGGTCGGAGTGGACCGCGAGCCCGCCCGCTGCCAGGGCGACAATGACGAGGCCTACGGCGTAGCCGTGCGCTACAAGGCTGCGGTCGATGGCATGGGCGACAACGGGCTCATCGATTCCATCTGCAAGGATGACTACGCGGACACGCTGCGCGGCATCGCCGATCTCGTGAGCGCGCCTCACACGCTCGAGCTGCCGCACAACCCGCCGGACGGGCACCTACTCCTCGTCGAGATCGCGCGCGAGAGTGGCGAAAAGGTCACCTGCAGGATGGGCGAGGGCTTTGATTTCGAACCCGCGACCGACAAGGCCAGAGCGCGGGTGACGCTCAAAGGCGAGTGCCGCCTGCGCATGGGCGACTCGATCACGCTCAAGCTCGCTTGCGCGGGCTGACCCGGCGGCGGGCCGCGTTTCCGTCGGCCGATCGAGCTTGCGGATACCCGGGGCTCCAGAGTTCGTTCCGCGCGAAATACCCGAATCCGCAAGTGGCCGGATTCACGGGCGAGTTGTGGGAGGTTTTCGTCCAAATCAGGTTTGGGAGGCGAATCCGCGAGTCCCTCGACTCCGAGGCTCCCGCTGGTCGCCTCTACGCTCGGGAGGAGCGGAGATCGCCCAAGTTGCTTGGACAAGGCGGAACGAACTCAGGGGCTCGTAATGCCGTGGGCGTGCGGCTGGCCGCGCTGACGAGCTCGCGCCCACCGAGTGACCTGTCGAGCGCGTCAGTGCTCGATGTCGATCTCTGGCTCTGAGCGGTCGGCAGCAACCTTTCGCGACGCGAGCGCCTCCCAGCTCAGTCCGTCAGCGGCAAGAAGTGCGGCGAGAAGCTGCCTGCGATGCTTCAGCGAGGCGCAGCGTTTGGCAAAGGTGGCGTCATCGACCACCGGGAGGCCCGCTTTCCGCAGCCTGGCGAGCGACGGCGGTGGCGGTACGGCGGCGGGCGGCAGGTAGATGCGGTGCAAGGTGAGCAAGAACTCGAAGATGGCCTCGCGCAGCGGCCGAAGCTGCATCTCGTCGGGCTTGTTCGCCGTGTCCGCAAGCCCCAGCTCGAGGATGGTCAGCGCCTCGTCGAGGACCGCGATGTTCACCGAGGCCGACTTCTCGTGAAGCGGGTAGGTGAAATAGTGCAAGCTCGGGTAGGTGACGTGCTGCTCCTCGAGCTGCGCGAGCAGCGGCGCGAGCGTGACGAGGTGGGGGGCGAGGGCGCTGTTGCTGCGCGCGTCGCGCTTCCAGGCGGCGAGCACGATGTCCTGTGGCGTGCGCCCGAGGGTGGAGATGAGCGTGCCGAGGCTGCGCTTGGAGGCCGCGGCGCCGATAATCGGCAGGGCGTAGGCGATGGCAAAGCTCACAACCATCAGCCCCATCAGCGAGCAGAGGGCGGTCAACACCTGCCAGATGTTGCCGACCGGCCGGAAGTCGCCCACGCCGAGCGTGGCGAGGCTGAAGCCCACGAAATAGAAGCGCGCCCAGAAACCAGCCGGCTCACCGGTCGTCGTGTCGGCGATAGCCCAGGTCGAGCTCGAGAACACGAGCATCCAGCCGAGCCAGAGCAGCAGCCCCCAGAAGCTGATGGCCCCGACGAGCGCAATTCCGCCCGCCCAGGTCAGGATGCGCGTCGAGCGGGTCGCCCGAAACGAGTAGAGCAGCAGGCGCCAGATGCCGTTCTCGACCCGCCGGGTGGCAAAACCGATCCCCGAGCTCGTCACGGTGACGAGCAGCTCCCAGACGAGCAGCAGGAGCACCAGAGCCCCGGGAATCGCCAGCAGGTGGCGCATGCGCCCTCTCGCCCCGGGACCAAAGCGGTCGAGCCGTTCGGCCGCTCCGGCCGTTCCCCGGCGGGCAAGCTGATCGTGGATTTGGGCACGCGTGGGCACGGCCGCCACCTGGCCGGCCAGACCGGCCAGCGGGCGTGCTCGCGCGACCCTCAGCGATTGGGCCGCGATTAGCCTCGAGGGACGTGCCTCTACGTGCGTTCGAAGGCTATCGCGCCGCTGTCGACCCCGACCCTCACCCGGTCGCCCGGGCTGAAGGTTCCGAGGAGGATCGCGTCGGCGAGCGGGGCCTCGACGAGCCGCTGGACCGCCTGACGCATCGGGCGCGCGCCCAGGCTCGCGTCGAAGCCGCCGTGCGACAGCAGGTGCTCGATGACCTCGGCGCCCGCGACGTAGCGGATTCCCTTCTCGGTCTCGAGGCGGGACGCCGATTCGGCCAGCAGCAGCTCGGCGATGCGCGAGACCTGCGGCTTCTCGAGCGGCCGGAAGCACAGCTTCTCGTCGAGCCGGTTCCAAAGCTCGGCGGGAACCTGCGCTCGCGCCAGATCGAGCGCGCGCTCTTCGCCCTTGCGCGCGTCGCCGCTCGCCCCGAACCCGACCGGCGCGCCGCTCTTCGCGAAGCCCTCGGCGCCCAGGTTCGAGGTGAGGATGACGACCGTGTTCGAGAAGTCGATGTGCCTTCCCTTGCTGTCGGTGAGCCGACCCTCCTCGAGCACCTGCAGCAGGAGCATCAGCACGTCGCGGTGGGCCTTCTCGATCTCGTCGAGCAGCACGACCGAGGAGGGCCGCTTGCGCACCGGCTCGGTGAGCTGGCCGGCCTCGCCGAAGCCGACGTAGCCGGGAGGGGCGCCGATGAGCCGCGCGACGCCGTGCTGCTCGGAGCACTCGCTCATGTCGAGGCGCACCAGCGCGTCGCGGCCGCCGAAGAGCACGTCGGCGAGGGCCTTGGCGAGCTCGGTCTTGCC
>JBMNNX010000341.1:0-6127 GCA_050942745.1 Myxococcales bacterium | reverse complement strand
CGAGTGCGCGCGCTGCGCCCACGGCCCCGAATGCCTCGCCGGCTGTTCGGCGATGGCCGCGAGCCTCGGCGACCTCGGCTGCAACCCCTACTGCATCCGCAGCCTCGAGACCGAGCGGCTGCTTCAGGAGATCGCGAAGGCCTGAGCGGCCGGAGCGACGCGGCTAGGCGGGCGCGCCGGCGTCGGCGAAGCGCAAGGCCGGCCCTCCCGGCGCGCACAGGCGACCGCGCCCCTCTGCCTTGGCCCGGTAGAGCGCCGCGTCCGCGGTTTCGAAGAGGCTCGACGCCTGGGCGCAGTCGTGCGGCCAGGCCGCGAGGCCGATGCTCAGCGAGAGATCCATCTGCCGCGCGAGCCTGCCGAGCCGCTCGGCCGCGCTGACGGCGCTCTCGCGGCCGGTCTCGGGCATCACCACGACGAACTCGTCGCCGCCCCAGCGGCCGACCACGTCGTCCGCGCGCATCGTGCAGCGCAGCAGAAAGCCGAGCCGCCGCAGCATCTCGTCTCCGGCCGCGTGGCCGCCGCGATCGTTGACCTGCTTGAAGAAGTCGATGTCGGCCACGAACAGCGAGCAGGGCCGGCCGTGGCGCTGGCAGCGCGCCAGCTCGGTCGCCATGCGCGACTCGAGCTCGCGGCGCGAGAGGACGCCGGTCAACGCGTCCTGTCGGGCGAGCGCGGCGACGCGCTCGATGAGGGCGAGGTTCTCCCAGACGAGCGCGGTCTGGTCGATGAAGAAGCCGAAGTAGTCGAGCTGGTCCGGGGAGATGGGCGCGCCGTTGTAGCGGTTGTCGGCGAAGATGATCCCGAGCGTGCTGCCGTGGGGCTTGAGCGCGGCGAGGACGAGCTCGTCGCCGGGGTCGAGCCGCGCGAGGCCCGCGTTCTTGACGGCCGCCTGCCGGAAGCGCACCGGGTCGCGCGAGGCCAGGGCGAGCGAGATCTCGTCGTCGGGCAGGTTCGATGGCTTGAGCTCGATGCCCTGGACGTGCTGCTGGAAGCGGGTGTCGAACCGGCGGTTGGCGTAGTCGGCGATGAGCGCCTCGATGTCCTTGTCCTCGTACTCGATGGCCTCCCAGATCCGGTGCGCTTCGGCCTCGTCGTACGGGCCGATGGCCTTCGAGCCGCGGAAGCCCCCGCGCTCTTCGTCCCAGATGAAGAGCGCGACGCGGTTGAAGCCGAGCGAATAGCCCGAGGTGATGCCCGACAGCATGATGTAGAGCGCCTGATCAACGTCGGTCGACTCGAGCATGAAGTTGGTGATCGACCTGAGCGTCGCGAGGTTCGAGGACTGGAAGGCAAGGCGCTCGATGAGCCCGCTGAACTCCGGCCCGGAGAAGAGCGACTCGAGGATGCGCCGCGCGACGTAGGTGATGCCGCGGTCGAGCTCCCCGGGAGTCGGCGAGTACGAGCGCCCGGCCCGCGACACGGTGAGGCGCAGCGGCTCGCCGCTCGGGGAGGGGCGCGCCTCGCGCAGCACGAGCTGCTCGGAGATGAGGCTCAGCTTGACGAGCTGGCGGGCGGCCAGCGGCAGGTCGGAGGCCGAGCCGCTCACCTCGGCGTCGAGGGCGAGGGGCTCGGGCAAGGTCGCGAAGATGGACCTGAGGTAGAGCGGCACCGGGGCGAGCTTCGCCTGGCGCGCGAAGTCCTCCGGAAGCGACGAGCCGTGCGGGGTCATGGGCGCACCTCCACGAGGCGGGCCCGGAAGCGGCTGCCATGCCGTCCAGCGCCCCGGCGCCGGGCGCTGCGTCCTTCTTCGCCCCGGGCGACAGGCCCGGCGAGCGGCTGAACGGCTCGGGGCAGCGCGACCGGCTCCTCCCTGTGCTGGAAACCGCCCGATTATTCGGGAAGGGTCGCGCGAGGGCAACCGCGGCAGCCGAGGGGGCGCGGGGCGGGGCCTCGCCCGACGCGCGCGCAGGCGGGCGGCCACCCTGGGAGTAGCGGCCGGGCACGCACCGAGAGGCCGCCCTCCGCCAAGCCCGCCATTCCTCGCGATTCACCGGGACGTATTCGGCTGAAAAGTGTAAACAAGCCGACATGGCACACCGCATCGTGAAAGTAGTCGTCGAAGGCCTTTCGGAGCACCTGGTCCCGGTGGGAACGCCGGTGATGGCCATCCTCGGTCGCAAGGACGCCGAGGGGCACCCCATCCTCGGGGCCATCCTCAACAACCGGCTTGTCTCGCTCTCGACGCCCATCGTGGGCCCCTCGCGGCTCAATCCGGTCAACGACAAGAGCCGGGAAGGCATCCAGATCTACCGGCGCTCGATCTCGCTCGTCCTCATCCAGGCCGCGCACGACATCGCCCCGGGGGTGCGGCTCAAGATCGGCCAGTCGCTGGGCGACGCCTACTTCTTCGAGTGGCTGTCCGAGGAGCCCCCTGGCGACGAGGTCCTGCGGGCCATCGACGCGCGCATGCGCGAGATCATCGCCGAGGACCGGCCCTTCATCGAAGAGCGGATGGACATCGACGAGGCGTGCGACCTGTTCGCGCGGGAGGGCAGCGTGGAGCGGATCCGGCTGCTCAAGACCAAGCGCGACCCGGTCGTCTCGGTCGTCTCGCTGGGCGGCGGCATCCACACCTTGCTCTACAACCCGGTCGCCCCGGCGGCCGGCGGCCTGCGCGGTTTCGAGCTGGGGCCGTACAACGGCGGGTTCATCCTGCGCTTCCCGGATCCGACGCCCAAGCGCCACGAGATTCAGGACATGCCGCGGGTGTTCAAGGTCTACCGCGACACGCGCCGCTGGAACGAGATCCTCGGGGTGGGCGACGTCGGGCAGTTCAACGAGCTGTGCATCAACGGCGGGGTCAACGAGATCGTCCGCGTCGCCGAGGCGCTGCACGAGAAGCGCATCGCCGAGATCGCCGACCGCATCGTCGAGCGCAAGGAGGCGCGGCTGGCCCTCATCGCCGGGCCGTCCTCGAGCGGCAAGACCACCTTCTCCAAGCGCCTGTCGCTGCAGCTCCGGGTCAACGGCGTGCGCCCGGTCGCCCTCTCGCTCGACGACTACTACGTCGACCGCGACAAGACCCCGTGCGACGAGGACGGCAGGCCGGACTTCGAGGTCATCGAGGCGCTCGACCTCGAGCTGCTCAACGAGCAGCTCCAGCAGCTCCTCCGGGGCGAGAAGGTCCACACGCCGCGCTACGACTTCAACACCGGCAAGCGCGTGCCCAAGGAGCGCTGGCGCCCCATGCAGCTCGGGCCGCACGACATGCTCGTCGTCGAGGGAATCCACGGGCTCAACGAGCGGCTGACCGCCTCCGTGCCCCACGAGCAGAAGTACCGCATCTACATCAGCGCCCTGACCCAGCTCACTATCGACAACCACGAGCGCATCTTCACCTCCGACTCGCGGCTGCTGCGGCGCATCGTGCGCGATCGGCTGTTCCGCGGCTACAGCGCCGAGCGCACCATCGAGATGTGGCCGCTCGTGCGGCGCGGCGAGCAGAACCACATCTTCCCGTTCCAGGAGCAGGCCGACTTCATCTTCAACACCGCGCTGGTCTACGAGCACGCGGTGCTCAAGACCTACGCCAAGCGCTTCCTGCTCGAGGTGCCGACCGACTCGCCCTCGTTCATCGAGGCCGACCGGCTGCTGCGCTTCCTGTCGCTGTTCGTCCCGGTCTTCCCGGAGGAAGTGCCGCAGACGAGCATCCTGCGCGAGTTCATCGGCGGCAGCGCCTTCCGCTACTGACGGGCCCGGAGGCGGCGCCAGCGCCCGGGGCGCCGGCGGGCCTGGTCGGGGGCGCGCGGCCGCGCCGGCGACGGGGGCGGGGCTGCGCGCGCGCCCGGCCATGACCGCCGGATCACAGTGGCTTGCCGTTGACACGGTCAGGGGGGCGATGGTTCCCTTGCGCCCCCATGGCCTCGCTCTTCGAGAGACGCCTGCTCACCGTCATCGGCAAGGGCGGGGTCGGCAAGAGCACAATCAGCGCCGCGCTCGCACTTGTCGCCGCACGCCGGGGCAAGCGGGTGCTCGTGTGCGAGATCAACACGAAGGAGCGCGTCAGCGCGCTGCTCGGCGCCCCGGAGGTGGGGGCGTCGATAGGCCCGGTCGCCCAGAACATCGACGCGGTGGACATCCGGCCGCGCGACGCGCTGCGCGAGTACGCGCTGATGGTCCTGCGCTTTCGCTCGATCTACGAGGCGGTCTTCGAGAACCGCTTCGTGTGCTACTTCCTGCGCGCCATCCCATCGCTCGCCGAGCTGGTGATGCTCGGCAAGGTGCTCTACCACGTGGACGAGAAGGGCCCGGACGGCCGGTTTCGCTACGACCTGGTCATCCTCGACTCGCCGGCGACCGGTCACGGGCTGAGCATGTTGCGGCTGCCCAAGGTGCTCGTCGACACCGTGCCTCCCGGCCCGCTGGCCGACGAGGCGGCCAAGATGCACCGCACGCTGACCGACGGGCGCAAGAGCGCCGCGGTGCTCGTGGCCATCCCCGAGTCGATGCCGGTGAGCGAGACGGTCGAGCTCGACCGGGGCCTGCGCACGACGGTCGGGATGCAGCGGGCCGCGCTCGTCCTCAACGGCGTGGTGGCGCCGCGCTTCTCGGCCGCCGAGCGCGCGCGACTCGAGCAGGCGGCGGCCGAGGACCCGCTCGCGCGGGCGGCCCTGAGCCGGGAGCGGCGCGCCGAGCTCTCGAGCCACTACGCCGGCTACCTGGCGCGCGAGGTCGGGCTGCCGCAGATCGCCGTGCCGTTCCATTTCTCGGAGGAGCTCGGCCGCGCGACGGTCGAGCAGATTGCCGACGCGTTGGAGGGAGCGTGACCGACAGCGTCCTCGGGCGGGTGGCGGCGACCAAGCGCGTGGTCGTCTGCGTTGGCTCCGGCGGGGTCGGCAAGACGACGGTCGCCGCGGCGATCGCGCTCAAGGGGGCACAGCTTGGCCGCAAGTCGATGGTGCTCACCATCGATCCGGCGCGCCGGCTGGCCGCCTCGCTCGGGTTGAGCGAGATAGGCAACACCGAGACCCGGATCTCGGCCGAAAAGCTGCGGGCCGCCGGCCTCGAGCCGAAGGGCGAGCTCTTCGCGATGATGCTCGACCTCAAGCACACGTGGGACGAGCTCATCATCAAGCACGCTCCGGCCAACCGGCGCGAGGCGATCCTCGGCAGCCGCTTCTACCAGCAGCTCTCCACGGCTCTGGCGGGCAGCCAGGAGTACATCGCGATGGAGAAGCTGGTCGATCTGCGCCTGAACCGCGCCTATGACCTGCTCGTGCTCGACACGCCGCCGACCGCCCACGCGCTCGATTTTCTCGACGCGCCCAACCGCGTGCTCGACTTCATCGGCAACGAGCGGGTGCGCACGCTGCTCGCCCCGGCGCTCAAGGCGGGCCACCTCGGCTTGAGGATGCTCAACCTGACGGGCGGCTACTTCGTGAAGACCCTGTCGCGGCTGACTGGCATCGGCCTGCTGCAGGAGCTCGCCGATTTCCTGAGCACGCTCGCGCCGCTCTACGACGTCTTCAAGGAGCGCGCGGCCACGGTCAAGCAGGTGCTCTGCTCGCAGGAGACAGCCTTCGTGCTGGTCACCTCGCCCAACCCGCTCACCGTGGACGAGAGCGCCTTCTTCCACACGCTGCTCTTGCAGGACGCGATGCCGATGGCCGCGGTGGTCGCCAACCGCGTCAGCCAGGCGCCGGTGAGGGCGGGCGAGGTGACGGCGGAGCAGATCGAGGCGCTCGCCCGCAGGCTCGAGGGCGCGCCGACCGAGCTCAAAGAGCCGGCGGCCGAGCGCATCCGGAGCTCGGTGGCCGAGAGCGAGATCCTGGCGCGCGCGGACGAGCGGCAGCTCGCGCGGCTGGCCTCGCTGTGCGCCCCCACGCCCGTCGTGCGCGTGCCTCGCTTCGACGAGGACGTGCACGATCTGGCGGGGCTGTGGCGGCTCGACCGGCACCTGTTCGAATAGGCGGCGCGCGCGTCGGGCGATGGTAGGCTGCGGCGCCGGTTCGAGGGCGCTACACCGGGCTCGAAGGAGAGGAGACAAGCCATGGCCGCCACCCACACTCTCGAGGTCCACACCGCGAAACGCTGCGAGCTCGTGGACATCACCGCGCAGGTCGGCTCGTTCGTGCGCTCTTCGGGCGTGAAGGACGGCCTCTGTACCGTCTTTTGTCCGCACACCACC
>JBMNNX010000403.1:0-4747 GCA_050942745.1 Myxococcales bacterium | reverse complement strand
TCGGCGAGCTGCCCGAGCGTGGCTCCAGGTGCGCGCGAGCGTCGAAGACCGGCTTGATGGCACCTGGTTTCGGGGCGTCGAGCACCAAGGATACGAAGCTCGCTTCGACGCAGATGCCGTCGTTGCAGGTGCCGCCATTGGCACAATCTTCGTTCTTGCTGCAGCTCATCCCGGGAATTTCGCTCGAGCAGGCGGCAAGCAGGACGGAAAGCAGGAACAAGATTGGGTTTCGCATAGGTCTCTCGAAGGGATCGTTAAAAGTTGGCGGTCATTCCGATTTCGGCCCGAGCTCCGGACGGACCAGGGACCAGCAAGAGGTAGGCGCCGCCGCCGATCCCGGCGGCGAGTCCTGCGCCGATGAGCGCCCAGCCGCTGATCCGTGCGGTCGACATGCTGTCTTGCAGCGAGCGCACCTCGTCCTCGCGCCCGGGAAGCACGTTTCCGCTCGGAGTGCGCAAGGCCTCGATGTCGTCTCGAAAAGCGCTGGCCCGGACCTGCTGGACGATTCCGGCGGCGATAAGGATGACGCCCGCTCCGAGGGCGGTGTACGCGGGCCATCGCGGCGCCGTCGAATCGTCCTTTCCGAGCATAGCGCTCGCCGATTTGGAGTCAGGAACGAGGGACACCGGCTCGACGCTGTCTCCAACCGACCAGGGCGCGTAACTGAGCTGCGGCGTGCTCTCGCCCTTGCTCAGGCGCACTCGGGCCGCCTGCTCGAACTTCACCTCGACCCAGGTGTCGATTTCGCGGCCGTCATCGACGATGCGAACTGCGTACGATCCGGGCCGAACGGTCGCAGCGCGCTCCTGGAACTTGCGCCCGTCAATGAAGAGCGCCGCGCTCGAGGGGACGTCGAGCTCGATTCTGCCCGCGTAACGGCCAGGCGCTTTGAGTTGGCACACTTGCGCCCGGGTCGCCCATACCATCTCCTCGACGTCGCGGTTGATGCTTGCGGTCGCCGATCCCTTTTCACTCCCGCTCGCCACGTCGAGAAGGCGCAAGGTGACCGCGAAGCTGTCAGGGTGAGCGTGAACTTCGCCGAACAGCACCTCGTTTGCCCCAAGGGCGCGCCCGAACTCACTGAGGCACGAGGCTTTCGACCCGCAGGGGCGCTTCACCGCGGCTCGGGCTTCTTCCTCGGGGACGACCTGCGAGACCCCGGCACGCGACAGCTCGATGCGCAGGGCG
Organism: Myxococcales bacterium; assembly: GCA_050942745.1. Taxonomy (GTDB): domain Bacteria; phylum Myxococcota; class Myxococcia; order Myxococcales; family UBA5297; genus UBA10939. The sequence continues at coordinate 3,559 of JBMNNX010000403.1, read as the reverse complement.
GCACCGATTTGCTGCATCACCTCGGGCGGCGCGCCGTGCGAAGTGAGCGGATAAATCGCCAGGCGTTCCGGCGCGGCGGTCATTGCCGCCAGCAGGACGGCTACCAGCGGACCGTTCATTGAGCTCCCTCCCCGTGCCGAGTCAGAAACTGCCCGTCACCGCCGCGGCGAGCGTTGGCTCGCCCGCACGCTCTCCGGGCAGAAGCATCAGGCCGAATGCGACGCCAGCGCCGACGGCGGTCGCCCCCGCCCCGATGGCCAAGATGTTTCTCAGCTTCCGCGCCGAGGCTGCATCGGCTTGCAGCCGGTCGTATTCAGGCTTGTCGAGATGCGAGAGCGCGCCATTCTTCAGCAGCGTCTCTGCATCGGCTTGTTGGTCGCCGGCGCGCCAATGCTCATAGACGGCGACTCCGCCAAGAACCGCTGTGGCGCCCGCGAGTACCCAGCCGACGGTTGGAAGCCACTTGCTGCTTCCACCTCGGCCGTCGTCATTCCAAAAACCCGGGGACAAATCGACGGACTCAACTGCCCCCGGCTTGCCCTCGCCGGTGAGCGCAAAGCGCGCCAGATCGGCGAGCTTGGGCAGCGTCGACTGCTCGAGGCGTACACGTCCCTCGCGAACCTCGCGCCCGCGGCTTACCTCGACAAGCGCCGCGGCGAGATACTGCTCACCGCCGAGACTCTCGAGCCGCACGGCGATGACATCGTCCACGCCGAGCGCCGGCGCGAGCGCGGAGATCAACGAAAGCCGCTCCTCGCGATCTGCTCCCGCCTCGAAGCAGGGGCCGTGCTCCCGGCGAAAGCCTGCCTCGCGCTCGGGCTCAACCTCGAGCACCGTGTCCGCCTGCAATACGACCTGGCGCACGAAAGCGTGGCGATGAGGCTCCCCGACGACGACCGAGTAGGTGCCGCTCACCATCGACTTCTCGAAGGGCGTCTTGCCGAGTGGAAAGCCGTTGACGAAGACCGGTTGGCCCGGCGTGCGGCTGGTTACCGTGAGCTTGTGGCGTGGCAACCCGGCCATCAGCGATCTCGTCAGCTCTAACTGCTCGCGAGTCGAGGGCGGAAACTCGATGCGATTGAGCGAGAAGTCCTCCTGGACTTTCAAAATCTCGAGGAACAGCTCGGTCGCCTTGGGCTTTCGGCCCTGGTATTCGAGCACGCGGGCGAGGTGGACGCGCGTACTCCAATAGGCCTTCCAACGCTCGGGCCCGATGGGAAGCCGGTCTATCTCTGGCAGCACCGCCCAAAGGGTTTTCTCGGCGTGCGAGATGTTGAGGTTCAAGAAGTCGGTTCGCCCGGCCTCAATGGCTCGCCGCACCTCCTCGACCGAAACCCTCGGAAGCCCTCCGCCAGGCTCGGCGGTCTCCGCCTCGCTGAGCACCCGCGCGTTGGCGATGAGCGACACTTCGCGGCGCAGGGCTCGGGTCGCCTCGCCGAGCGGCGCCTGCTCGCAACGGCCAAAGGCGACGACCGCAAGGCTGCGCTCATTCGCACTGCGCGATTTAGGGTCTGCTTCCGTGCTCCCCGCAGCAGAGGCCAGAAGCGCTGTCACGCAGATGAATGCCACCATGCGCGCTTTCCCGCGGTTATTCCCTGTCGCGGCTTGACCGCGACCAAGCCATTCGTTTTCGCCTCGAATCCATCGGCCGCGAAGCAAACGGCATGCCCAAAGACTGCCTCCGTTGCGCGCGAACGCGCCCTGTCGCTAAATGGCACAGCGCAAGCCCACGGCGGGACAGGATGCCTTCGCGGCGCCCGGAGGCGGAGAGTCGCTCCTTCCCCGACCACGGATAGCCGCACGCCGCCCGGCATTCCGCGAAGCAAGGAAAGACGCGGCCAAATCGATTCATGCGGAGAGCGATACCACGTCCATAATCCGATTTTCCAGTAGTTATGATGACGTGCGAAAGTTACAGAGACAGTTAACGGCGGGGCCTCCACTTCCAGACAGATGCAGCGGCCTCAACAGCGTCTTGGCGCGGGCGCTTGTCGCCAGTGGAAGGAGGGGAGGCGCTGGCTATGGCTGTCAACCGCAGGGCGGTTTGTGCGACGATGGTCCAGTTCTCGTTCGGAGGTGCCGATGGCTGCGGTGAATCCTTCCCCACGTCCTTGCCTGCTGGCGATGGCGCTCGTCGCCGGCGCGTGTGTCCCAGAGGGCTGCGCGGTCGAGCCTCCATCGGCCCCGCTGGTCGAGGAGGAGCGCGTCTACGGCGCGGTGCAAATGTACTTGAGCCCCACCGGACTGCAGGCCGGCGCGCTCGAGCTCGTTCCCGGCCTGACCTCGGCGATGCCCTCGCGCCTGGACATCACCGTCCCCTCGTCGCAGGTGTCCATCGGCGGCGTCGATGCCACGCTTTGCGAGAATGGCTGCGCGCTGACTGCCAACCTCGGGTACCCCTGGGTCGATGGGGCACCGCCGGCCCAGGCCCGCATCTCCTTCCCCGCCTTCGTCGAAGGCACCCTCAGCCTCTCGGGCGCCATTGGCTGCAGCCTCGAGCTCGCCGCGAGCCTCGCAGGCACGGCAGAGGCGGCTTTCGGGCCCGACTCCGTGACCCGCAACCTTGGCGCGCGCTTGAAGAGCATCACCGTCCCGATCCAGGCGAGCGATCTGACGTTGACCCCGGTCGGATGCCCCGACGGCCTCGATCTCGGCGCGGTCGCCGACGCGCTCATCGGCGCGGGCGCTCAGCTCGAGCAGAGGCTGCTCGCGGACGCGCGCGCCGGTTTCGAGCAAGCCTTCTGTCTGCCCTGCGAGACCTATTCGGCCGGGTGCCCCGGGGGCAGCAGCTGCGGCGTTGACGGCTATTGCCGCGACGGCGGCACAGAGTGCCTCTTCTTCCCCATCGGCATCCTCGGGAGCGCCGACATCGCCCGCGGGATTCCCGTCTTCAATGGCCCGATTCGCGGCGAGCTCCAGGTGGTCGCCGGCCAGCGCGAATCCGCCGAGGCCAACCCGCTCGTTGACGCGAACAAGGGCATCGTCTTTCGCTTGTATGGCGGAGTCGAAGCCGTTGAAGGGCTTTCGCCCTGCGTGCCGAGCGGCACCTCCCCGTTGCGCGAGCCGGTCGCCATCGACCTGGCGGCCGAGGCCACGCAAATCGAGGAGCTCGCTGGCGGCTTCCACCTCGCGTTCGCGTTCACCGAGCCGTTCCTGACCCGCCTGGCCGAGGCCTTCTACGCCCGCGGCGGGCTCTGCCTGACAGCCGATCGCGAGATCACCCCGGCCCTGAGCGCCGACAGCCTGATTACCTTGTTGCCGTCGCTCGAGCTGTTTGCGCCGCGCGGCGCGCCCGCGCTCATCGACATCCGCGCGAAGGCCCCGCCGCGCGTCCTCATCGGCCGCGGCGAGTTCGCGATGGTTGATGGCAAGCGCGTCCTCGTCGAGCCCCACGCCACCCTCGTGGTGAACCCCCTCGAGATCTCCGTCTACACCGTCATCGAGGAGCGCCTGACGCGCGTGCTCGCGGTCGAAGCCGAAGTGCGCGTTCCTTTCGGCCTCGACCTGGTCGGCGCCGGGCTCGCACAACAGCTCGTGCCGGTCCTCGGCTCGATGGCGG
>JBMNNX010000339.1:0-6188 GCA_050942745.1 Myxococcales bacterium | reverse complement strand
GTCTGATGAGCGTGCTCGAGCCCGAGCCCGCCCCCGAAGCTGGGCTCGAATCGCTGCTCGCCTATGCCGAGAGGGCCGCCGCGCGCCAGGCTGCCGAAACGACCGCGCGGACCTGGTGGCGCTGGCTCGTGCCTGCGTTTTCGGCTGGCGGGCTCGCTCTTGCGCTGGTGTTCGTGCTTTCGACGAGGCAAACACCGCAGAGTCTCGTCGTGCCCGCCCCGCCCGAGCAGCAGGCGGCCGAAGGTGCAGCCGCCGCGTCGCCTGCGCCCCGGAGCGAGGAACGCAAGGTGGCGCTCGCCGCAGTCGAGCCCGCCCGCGTGCCCCCGCCGCAGCAAGGAGGTGGCGCTGTGGCCGAGGCCAGGTTCGGGGCGCCGCTGGCCGCGGCCGTCTCGACGGAGCGAGACGAGAGGCTCGGCTCTCGCCAGGGAGCTTCCTTCAAACGCAAGCGCGCCGATCTGCCGCGGGCGCAGGCTCCCGAGCGCAAAGAACGGGCGAGGTTGGAGGTTGACGACGGGGCGGGCGCGGCGCCGCCGGCGGGCGTCGCCCTCGCGCTCGAAGCCGAGAGAGCGGCTGTGGCCGATTCGGACGCGCCCGAGCCGACCCGGCGCGCGCAAGTGGGACGCGAGTCTTCGCAGCGGCGCGAGGCGGAGGGCGAGGCGGTGGCCGGGCAGCTCGCCCCGAGGCCCGCGGCGCCGGCGGCGAATTGGGATTCGCTGGCTGGCTCGTTGTCCGCCACGCCGGCGGAGCCGAAGGCAGCAGAAAAGAAGGCTGTCGCGAAAGCCGAGCAGGCAGCCCCGGCGGCTTCGGGCGCGGGCCGCTCACCAGACGGCCGCTTCGACGCGCAGATGAAGGCTGCGGCCAGGCTGAGCTCGCGTGGCGATCACGCCCGCGCCGCTCGGCTCCTCGAGCAGCTCCTCGCGAAGGTCGCGCCCGACGACGAACGCGCCCCGGCGGCGCTGCTCCTGCTTGCTCGCGAGCTGGAGCTTGCGGGCGAGGCCGCCGCCGCCGAGCGCGCCTATTCGCGCTTCCTATCCCTCTTCCCCGCGCATCCTTCGGCTCAGGTCGCGCAGACTGGCCGCGCCCGAGCCCGGGCCGCCCTCGAAGCTGCCGACGGGCAATCGGCAGGGCGAGGAGCCGGCTGGCCAGCTGTCGCTCCAGCGGCAGTCCATCGCAACGCGGTCGCTCCGGCCAAGTCCCTCGAGGAGGCCCAGGTGCCGGCCGAGCAGCGATAGTCGGCTCGAACAGCGCTCGCGGCGCGACGCTCTCGCCGCGGCGAGCGGCGCTCGGGCGCCGAAGCGAGCCGCCTGCTAGGCGCTGGCGCGGCCGACACGCTGTGGAGCGGGGCTTGAGCCTCGAGGGCGATGCGGAATGACCGCGGGGCGCGCCGCAGCTTCGGCCACACCGAGCGCGAGCGCTCGAAGCGGCGACACTCGAGGCGCGGCCAGCCCGCACCGGCGGTTTTGCGCCTTCGCGCGGACTGTTCGCCATGGCGCACAGAGTCCGAGCGATCCAAGTGCCGGTAAACTCGCGTTGACTGCAAAACGAGGTGCTGAGTAGGATGGGCGCGACCGCGCGGTTGAGTGACTTTGAGACAAGCTCAATTCGCGCCCCAACGACTGCCGCTGTCGCGGAGGACAGAGTCCATGCTCAAGGGTAAGACCCCGTTGCTCATCGCCATCATCCTCGGCGTACTAGCCGGCGCCTTTGCCTACACCGCGATCAAGCGCCAAGAAAAAGAGGTCAGGGCCGGCTGGAACCTGGTCCCGGTCATCGTCGCCAACCAAGACATCGCCGAGGGCACGGTCATCACCTACGAGATGGTGAGCCAGCGCCCGATCCCCGAGCAGTTCGTGACCAGCTCGGTGGTCAAGCCCGACAGCGCCAGCTACATCGTCGGCCAGAAGGTGCTCGTGCCGCTGCAGACCGGCGACGCGCTGCTGTGGTCGCAGTTCGAGACCTCGAAGGCCGCCGAGAAGCTCTCGACCATCGTCCAGAAGAAGGGCCGCGCGCTCACCCTGGACGTCAAGGGCTCGAAGATGAGCGTCGGCGGCTGGGTGCGCCCGAACGACCACGTCGACATCATCGGCTCGTTCCGCGACCCGACCAGCGGCGAGAACCTGGCGGTGACCCTGATGCAGAACGTGGTGGTGCTCGCCACCGGCAAGATCACCGGCACCACCAACATCAACCTCATCCCCGAGGGCGACCGCGAGTACCAGACGATAAGCCTGCTGGTGCTCCCCGAAGAAGCCGAGATCCTCTCGCTCGCCGACGACCTGGGCAGCCTGACCTTCACCCTGCGCAACCCCGAGGACATCGACGTGCAGGAGGAGCGCGGCCGCGCCACCATCCAGACGCTGCTGACCGGCGAGCGCATGAAGGCGCTGCAGACGCTGCGCTACCGCACCATCCAGGTCATCCGCGGCACCGAGGCCAAGAGCGGCGGCTCGGGCGGGAAGGCCGAGGCGGTTCCGTAGGTCCGGTGATTTGAATCTTGCTGACTCGGGAGCGCCATGTTCGCTGCGCTGACGCTGCTGTTGACCACCGGCTCGGTCTTCTTCTTTGCGCTGGTGATGTTCGGGGTGCTCACCAAGGCCTACGAGCAGTACCAGGAGCGCTACGTGACGAGGTCGATGAACGACCTGTCGGACATGTTCCTTTTCATCGACGCGCGGCAGGTGATGGTGCTCAACATTTGCACCTTCTTCATGTTTGCGGTGCTCGGCTACCTCGTCTTCAACCCGGTCATCTGCGTGATGCTCGCCGGCGTCGGCTTCTTCCTGCCGATGCTGATCATCAAGTACTACCGAAGGCGCCGCATCCGGAAGTTCAACGTTCAGCTCGTCGACGCGCTGCAGGCGATGGCCAACGCCTTCAAGGCAGGCCTCACCTTCCCGCAGGCCATCGAGCACATCTCCAAAGAGTCGGCGCCGCCGCTCGCCCAGGAGTTCGGCCTCTTCGTCAAGGAGGTCAAGCTCGGCGTCCCGCTCGAGGAGGCGCTCGTCAATATGGGCAAGCGCGTCGGCTCCGATGACCTCGACCTGGTGGTCGTCTCCACGAACATCGCCCGCCAGCTCGGCGGCAACATGGCCGAGATGTTCGAGACGATCAGCAACACCATCCGCGAGCGCTTTCGGCTCGAGGGCAAGATCGACGCGATCACCAGCCAGGGCCGCCTGCAGGGCTGGATCGTCGCGGCGCTGCCCATCGTCCTGGGCGTGGTGATGAACTACATGCGCCCCGACCTGATGGAGCCGATGCTCGACCACTGGTTCGGCTACGCCTTGATCGGCGCCATTGTGGTCATGGAGTTCCTCGGGATCATGCTCATTCGCAAGATCGTCGCCATCGACGTCTAGCGGTTCGGCGCACGCCTCGCGCCCCTGAGAGAAAAGATGCCCCCCGTTCCAGGCGAACAGACCAGCGTCCTCACGATGCTCTTCACGTTCCTCAGCATCCCGCTGTTTGCGGGTGCTGCGTTCATGCTCGGCCTGGGGGTCTGGGACCTCTTCCTCGGGCGCATCATGGGCGAGGTGAAGGAGGAGAAGTCCTCGTTCATCAACGCGCTGCGCGCGGTGGTGCTGCGCCACCTGGGCGTCATCAACCGGCGCTTCATGTGGCCCTCCTACGAGGCGAAGGTGCGGCGCAAGCTCATCACCGCCGGCGAGCCGGCCGGCCTCAAGCCGGAAGAGGTGATGGCCCTGCAAGAGCTCGGCGGCGTGCTCGGCCTGTTCGGCGGCCTCATTGTCCTCAACGCCTTCGATCAGAACCTGCTGTTCTGCATCCTGTTCGCGCTGGTCGGCCTGTGGTTCCCCTCTCAGTGGCTGACCGACCAGGTCAAGAAGCGCCACTTCCTCATCACCCGCGCGCTCCCCTACAACCTCGACCTGCTCACCTTGTCGGTCGAGGCGGGGCTCGACTTCACCGCCGCGCTCGGCAAGGTCGTCGAGAAGGGCAAGGGCGGTCCGCTGCGCGACGAGTTCATCCTGGTCATCAAGCAGCTCAAGATGGGCAAGACGCGCGAGGAGGCGCTCAAGAGCCTGATTGCCCGCGTCGACCTTCCCGCGCTCACCAGCTTCGTCTCCGCCCTGATCCAGGCCGACCGCATGGGCACCTCCATCGGCAAGGTGCTTCGCATCCAGTCGACTCAGCTGCGCATCGAGCGCACCCAGCGCGCCGAGAAGCTGGCCAACGAGGCGCCCGTCAAGATGCTCTTCCCGCTCATCGCCTGCATCTTCCCGACGGTCTTCATGGTGCTCTTCGGCCCCATCATCTTCCGCTTCACCTTCGGCGGCGACTTCGAATAGCGCTCCTCGGCTCGCTCGAGATCCGGGTGAGCGGTCCGGTGGCCGGTTGACGTATGGACAGGGTACCGCGACTCTTTCTGGCCGACCGAGTCGGGTCTGTGACAGAATGGTGAGCCCCAACTCGCCTTCGCCCGCCTCAAGCCCACGGCCCCGGTCGTCACCTCGAGGATGCGCGGAGGCATAGGGCATTTGAGGAAGGCCCCGAGCGACTAATGGCATTTTCGCTGACCATCCTGGAAGGCAAGGAGCTGGGCCGGCAATACACCTTCGATCAACCGGTGGTGTCGATCGGGCGTACGGCCGACAACGACATCGTCCTCTACGACGCGGGCGTCTCTCGAAAGCACGCGATTATCCGCGACGAGGGCGGGCGCTTCTTCGTCAAGGATCTCGGCTCGGCCAACGGCACGCAGGTCAACGGCAACGCCACGACCGAGGAGGAGCTGCAGTCGGGCGACGAGATCGCCCTCGGCCCGGTCGTGCTCACCTTCGAGGCCATCGCCTCCGACGATGGCTCGACCCGCATCCTCGACACCTCCAGCCTCGCGCCCTCGCCGCGCAAGCGCCCGATGGCCGATCCTGCGGAGGCCGGCCGCAAGACGACCGCGATGGCGGTGCGCCGCCCCAGGACGCCCTCGGCCGGCCCGCGCTCCCGCTCGACCGCGCTCGCCAAACCCGGCGCGGGCCCGACTGGCCTCGCCAAGCCCTCGGCGGCACCGGAGAGGCCGCTGCCGGCGCCCTCCGGCGCGCACAAGCGGCCCGTTCCCGTGGCAAGGGTCGCCAAGGGACCCTATGCCCTGTCGGCCTCCGAGCGGGCGAGGGTGCTGCGCGAGAACTCGAAGCTCGTCGGGCGCGTCAAGCTCTTTTTGCTCGAGAAGCCTCCCGCGGTGCGCAAGGCCATGCTCGGCGGCGCGGGCCTGCTCGCGGTGCTGCTGCTCGCCCTCATCGTCAAGCTCGTCCTCCCCAAGGGAGAACAGTCCTACGCGGTCAGCGACGTGTCGAAGACGGTCTTCCCGCTAGCCGAGCCGCAAGAGGAGAAGGTCTTCGGCTTCGGCGACCACCTCGGGGTGACCGTGCCGACCCGCAACGAGCTGCACTTCGAGTTCGAGCACTCGGACACCATCCCCATCGTCTACTACATCTCGTTCGAGTCGCAGGGCGTCGAGCGCCAGGACGAGGTCGACATCACCCTCAACGGCGTGCTCATCGGCAAGGTCGCCCCCGGGCTTGGCGACTACTCGAAGGAGCAGCGCATCAAGCTGCCGCGCAAGCACCTGAAGAGCGGCATCCCGAACGAGATCGTCTTCGACAACAGCTTCAACCCGCCGGGCAACGAGCCGTGGGCCATCTCCAAGGTCAGGCTCAAGATGGTGCCCTTGCCCGGCTGCAACCCCGAGGGCGAGTGCGAGCGCGAGGCGAAGAAGCACTACGACCTGGCCATCGTGCTCTGGGAGCAGCGCAAGATCGCCGCGCGCAACGCCTTCGACGCCTGGGAGCACCTACACAAGTCGCTGCTGTTCCTCGAGGCGGTCGAGCCCAAGCCCGGCCTCTACAACATCGTCCAGACGAAGCTGCGCGACGCCGAGCGCGAGCTCGACGGCAACTGTGCCAAGATCCTCCTCAACGCGAAGAAGTTCGAGGAGCTCGGCCAGTGGGAGCGGGCGCTCAAGGAGTACAAGGATGGCCTCCAGTGGTTCCCTGGCGAGGACCACTCCTGCCGCGCGACCCTGGAGGACAAGATCTTGGAGTACGGCTAGCGCGCGCGCCGCCGAGGACCGACCCGCCGCGGCCACGGAGATACGGATAGGAAGCCATGCCCAAGCCGAACAGACCGATGCCCGCCGACGAGACCCTCCTCGAGGACGGAGAGGCTCCCGAGGG
>JBMNNX010000047.1:0-30103 GCA_050942745.1 Myxococcales bacterium | reverse complement strand
CCGACTCCCCATCCTTGCTGATGCGGGCTCACTTGAACCGTGCTGGCCCCGTGCAACTGTCCGGGGGAGTCCCTGCTCCGACCCCATCAGATACAAGGGTCGAGGGTTTGCCCTCGGCGGGTTCGGCCGCGCCTGCGGGTTCGGGCCGGGGCCGGCGGGGTTCGACCCGGCGCTGGTGGCTCGGCCCGACGCTGGCGGGATCACCGGACGCTGGTAGGGGCGCATGGCAATGCGCCCGTCCTGAGGTCGAGCACACGCTCGGTCTTCGCTTTCCCCCGGCGCTCCGCTCGCCACGGGCGTTCCGTCGCCGCCAACACGAAGGCCGGCGCTCCGTTCTCCGCATATGCGGTCTGCGGCGCCGGCACGAAGGCCGGCGCTCCGGTCTGCCCGCGAAGCCCTCGGCGGCCTAATTGGCCGCCGCCGGTGCGAATCGAGGGCCTTGCCGAGCACGTCTAGAAGGTGCGCTTATACGCCCTCGCCCCGGCGACGGGGGCTCGCAGGACGCGACCTCGCCTTATTGCACGCCCGTCCGCTCGGCAACTAATTAGACATCTTCATACATTGGAGGGCTCGCGAGCGCCCGCCGGGCGGCTTTGCGCTCGCGATTCACGCAGGCTCGCGAAATCACGGGCGATTCGTGATTCGTGAAGTCATCAGAACTGTCATTCTGAGGCTTGAGTTTTACAGCGAACTTGCTAAAACCGCTGCGTCTCAAGCGCGGGGTCCTACCGACATATTCACAAGTCATCGCAGGCGGTGGCCCGGCGAACCGAAGTCTCTTCAACATACGAGAGGAGCGGCTGATGAATCTTCAGCAGGTGGTGCCTGAGGCGGCCGCCCGTTGTGGGCGCGATCCGAGCCGAATCATGGACGTGGTACGGGAGATCCAGGCCCGTTTCGGTCGCGTCTCCGACGAGGCCATCCACTTGATCGCCAGTGAGCTCAAGGTCCCGCCCGTCGATGTCAAGGGCGTGGTCACCTTCTATGCCTTCCTGTCGCGCGAGCAGAAGGGGCGCACGGTCATCCGGCTCTCCGAGTGCATCGGCTGCCTCGGCGCTACCGGCCATGAGAGCGCCGAAGAGCTGCAGAAGCAGCTCGGGATCAAGTTCGGAGAGACGACGAGCGACGGCGCGATCACACTCGAGCGCACCGCCTGCATCGGCATGTGCGATCAGGGCCCGGCCGCGCTGGTCAATAAGGTCCCGGTCGCCAAGCTGACCCCCGAGCGCGTCACGGACCTCATCGCCGCCGTGCGCGGCGAGAAGCTGCCCGAGGCGGGCTTCGCGCCAGTCGACAACGTCCACAATAAGGGCGAGGTCGTCTTCGCGCCGATGGAGCTGGGCGCGGGCCTCAAGCACGCCCTGGCCCTCGACCCGGCTGGAGTCATCGGCGAGGTGAAGGCCTCGCGCCTGCGCGGCCGCGGCGGCGCCGGCTTCCCGGCCGGCACGAAGTGGGAGTTCTGCGCCCGCGCCCAAGGCGAGCGTAAGGTCGTCATCTGCAACGCCGACGAGGGCGAGCCGGGCACTTTCAAGGATCGCGAGATTCTCAAGCAGGTCCCCGCCCACGTCTTCGAGGGGATGGCCATCGCCGGCTACGCCATCGGCGCCAAGGAGGGCATCCTCTACCTGCGCGGCGAGTACGCCTACATGCTGCCCGCGCTCGAGAAGACCCTCGAGCAGATGCGCGAGAAGGGCGTGCTCGGCAAGGGCCTGGGCGACGGCAAGCACGACTTCGACATCCGCATCCAGCTCGGCGCGGGCGCCTATGTCTGCGGCGAGGAGTCGGCGCTCATCAGCAGCTGCGAAGGCGGGCGCGGCGTGCCCAAGGACAGGCCCCCGTTCCCGGTCGAGCGCGGCTACCTCGGGCTGCCGACGGTGGTCAACAACGTCGAGACCTTCGCCGCGGTCGCCCGCATCCTGGAGAAGGGCGCCGGCTGGTTCGCAAGCCACGGCACCCGCGACTCGACCGGCACCAAGCTGCTCAGCGTCTCGGGCGACTGCCAGCGGCCCGGCGTCTATGAGCTGCCCTACGGCACCACCGTGCGCGAGCTGCTCGCGATGGTCGGCGGAGACGAGGCGCAGGCCGTGCTCGTCGGCGGCCCGTCGGGCAACTTCGTCAAGCCGGCCGACTTCGACCGCAAGATCGGCTACGAGGCGCTGGCCACCGGCGGCTCGGTGATGGTCTTCGGCCCCAAGCGCGACCTGCTCGAGGTGGTCAGCGGCTTCATGCACTTCTTCGTCGACGAGTCGTGCGGCCACTGCGTGCCGTGCCGGGTCGGCAACGTGCTGATCAAGGAGCGGCTCGACAAGATCCGCGCCGGCCACGGGGTCGCCGAGGATCTGGGCTACCTCGAGGAGCTGTGCACCACGGTCAAGAAGATGAGCCGCTGCGGCCTGGGCCAAAGCTCGCCCAACCCGGTGGCGACGACGCTGGCCCACTTCCGCGAGCTGTACGAGAAGAGGCTGACGCAGTCGAACGGGCTGCAGCCGGACTTTGACCTGAACGCCGCGCTCCAGGCCGCGGTCCAGGCCCAGGGCCGCGCGCCCGTGTTCCACGAGGACTAGGCCGCTCGCCTTCACCGGACGAGCCCGAAGAACCTTCTTCAGAATCGGAGACCTGTGATGAGCGAGACCATCACCTTCACCATCGACGGCAAGAAGATCCCGGCCCGCAAGGGCCAGACGATCATCGAGGCAGCCGAGGAGGCGGGCGTCTACATCCCGCGGCTGTGCTGGATGAAGGACCTTATCCCCGGGGGCGCCTGCCGCGTCTGCACGGTCATGGTCAACGGGCGGCCCCAGGCCGCCTGCACCCAGCCGGCGGCCGAGGACATCGTCGTGCAGAACGAGACCGCCGAGCTGCAGCAGTGGCGCAAGAACATCATCGAGATGCTCTTTGTCGAGGGCAACCACTACTGCATGTTCTGTGAGAAGAGCGGCAATTGCGAGCTGCAGGCGATGGCCTACCGCTTCGGGATCACCGCGCCCAAGTACCCCTACCAGTTCCCGCAGCGCGCGGTGGACGCGAGCCACCCCGACGTCATCATCGACCACAACCGCTGCATCCTCTGCGGGCGCTGCGGGCGCACCGCGCGCGTCAAGGACGGCAAGCCCATCTTCGGCGCCGTCAACCGCGGCATCCGCTCGCAGCTCGCCGTCGGCCCCGAGAAGCTCGGCGAGACCGAGCTGCGGGTGACCGACAAGGCCACCGAGGTCTGCCCGGTCGGCGCGCTGATGAAGAAGAGGGTCGGGTACGCGGTGCCCGTGGGCAAGCGGCTCTACGACAACGAGCCCATCGGTTCGGACATCGAAAAGGCCGGCAAGTCGGCCTAACGGCAAGGGGACAAAAAACCATGGCGAAACCCAAGATTGCCACAACGTCTCTCGCCGGCTGCTTCGGCTGCCACATGTCGGTGCTCGACATCGACGACCGCATCCTGCAGCTCGTCGAGCTCGCCGATTTCGACAAGTCGCCGGTCGACGACATCAAGAAGTTCACCGCCCGCTGCGCGGTCGGCCTCATCGAGGGCGGCTGCTGCAACCAGGAGAACGTCAAGGTCTTGCAGGATTTCCGCAAGAACTGCGACATCCTCGTCTCGGTCGGCGACTGCGCGATCATGGGCGGCATTCCCGCGATGCGTAACCGCATCCCGCTGCGCGAGTGCTTGGAGGAGGCCTACCTCAAGGGCCCGACCGTCCACAACCCGAGCGGCCAGGTCCCCAACGACCCCGAGCTGCCGCTCATCCTCGACCGCGTCTATCCGGCGCACGAGGTGGTGAAGATCGACTACCACCTGCCGGGTTGCCCGCCGCCGGCCGACGCCATCTGGGAGGCGTTGGTCGCGCTGCTGACCGACAAGCCGATCAAGCTGCCCTACCAGCTACTCAAGTACGACTGAGGCGCGAAGAGCGGGTCCAGGCCGTCAAGGATTCGGGCCCGCCGCGCACGCCCTCGTCGCGCCGCGGCGGGCTCTTTTCAGGATTGAGGAGAGCTTCGATGGAGACCACAGGTTCCAAGCTGAAGAGAGTGGTGATCGAGCCGGTGACCCGCGTCGAGGGCCACGGGAAGGTCACGCTGCACCTCGACGAGGCGGGCAAGCTGCACGACGCGCGCTTCCACATCGTCGAGTTCCGCGGGTTCGAGCGCTTCATCCAGGGCCGGCCGTACTGGGAGGTCCCGGTGCTCGTGCAGCGCCTGTGCGGCATCTGCCCGGTAAGCCACCACCTGGCGGCCGCCAAGGCGATGGACATGATCGTCGGGGCTGACAAGCTGACCCCCACCGGCGAGAAGATGCGCCGGCTGATGCACTACGGGCAGACGCTGCAGAGCCACGCGCTGCACTTCTTCCACCTGTGCTCGCCGGACCTGCTGTTCGGCTTCGACGCCGACCCGGCGATCCGCAACGTCATCGGCGTGGCGATGAAGCACAAGGACCTGGCCGTCCAGGGCGTGATGATGCGCAAGTACGGCCAGGAGATCATCAAGGCGACCGCGGGCAAGAAGATCCACGGCACCGGCGCCATCCCCGGCGGCATCAACAAGAACCTCAGCATCGAGGAGCGCGACGGCTTCCTCAAGGGCCTCGGCCAGATCAAGGAGTGGGCCGACGGCGCGCTCGCGCTGGCCAAGGAGTACACCGAGGACCACCTCAAGGAGCTCGCAGGCTTCGGGTCGTTCGACTCGAACCACCTGTCGATCGTCCGCGAGGACGGCGCGATGGACCTGTACCACGGCAACCTGCGGGCCATCGACTTCGAGGGCCGCAAGATCTTCGACCAGGTCGCGCCCAAGGACTACATCAAGCACATCAAGGAAGAGGTGCGGTCCTGGTCGTACATGAAGTTCCCCTTCATCGAGTCGCTCGGGACCGAGAAGGGCTGGTACCGGGTCGGCCCGCTCGCGCGCATCAACACCTGCGACTTCATCGACACGCCGCGCGCCGAGAAGGCCCGCAAGGAGCTGCTGCAGCTCACCAACGGCAAGCCCAACAACATCACGATGGCCTACCACTGGGCCCGCATGATCGAGCTGGTGCACGCCGTCGAGAAGATCGAGGAGCTGCTCAACGACAAGGACCTGCAGGGCACCGACCTCGTCGTCAAGGGCCAGCGGCGCAACGAGGGCGTGGGCATCATCGAGGCCCCGCGCGGCACGCTGTTCCACCACTACCGCGTCAACGACGACGACCAGATCGAGATGGCCAACCTCATCGTCTCGACGACCAGCAACAACGAGCCGATGAACCGCGCCGTCACCGCGGTCGCCAAGCAGTACTTCGACGGCCGCGCGGTGACCGAGGGGATGCTCAACCGCATCGAGGTCGCCATCCGCGCCTACGATCCGTGCCTGTCGTGCGCCACGCACGCGCTCGGCCGCATGCCGCTGACCGTGGCGGTCTACGACCACCAGGGCAACCTTCTGGACCGCGTCGTCCGGGAGGGTGAGTGAGCCGCAAGGTCCTCGTCTTCGGAATCGGCAACCCAGGCCGTCGCGACGACGGCCTGGGCCCGGCCCTCGCCGCCGCGCTCGAGGCGAAGCAGCTCGAAGGCGTCACCATCGACGCCGACTACCAGCTCACCGTCGAGGACTCGGTCTCGGTGGCCGAACACGACGTCGTCGTCTTCGCCGACGCCGACGCGGTCGGGCCCGAGCCGTACTCGCTCAAGCCCATCGGGCCAGCGAGCGGCGACGTCGGCTTCTCGACCCACGGCGCCGAGCCGGGCGGCGTCCTCGCGCTCGCCCGGCAGATCTTCGAGAAGGAGAGCGAGGCCTACGTCCTCGGCATCCGCGGCTACGAGTTCGAGCTGTCCGTGGAGATGACCGAGCGGGCGAAGTCGAACCTGGAGGAGGCGCTCAAGTTCATCGAGCCGCTGCTGCGCGGCCAGGGCTCGTTCGCCGAGGCAGCCGCGAGGCTCGGCGCTCGAGGGTGATCTGCTGGAGGGCGGAGTGGACGGCGGAGCTCCAGCTCCGCCAAGCCCCGCGCGACAACACGTAGTCCGCATCGATGGCCGGCTGAGAGCCGGCCATTCGCGTCTTCATCCCCCGCCCTTTCGCGCCCCCACGAGCGCGATTGTTTCGCCTTTCGCGCCTGTTCTTCGTTAAGCAACACGCCATGCCGCGCCGCCTCGCCATCGCAGTCCAGGGGGTCGTCCAAGGGGTCGGCTTCCGCCCGTTCGTCTACCGGATAGCGCTCGAGCACCAACTCGCCGGCTGGGTCTGCAACCGCACCGACGGCGTGCGCATCGAGGTTCAGGGCGCGCAGGCCTCGCTCGACGCCTTCGTCCACGATCTGAAGACGAAGCTGCCGCCACAGGCCTCGATCGAGCGGCTCCAGATCGAAGAGATGGCCGCCGAGCCGGGCAGCGAGTTCGTAATCCTCGGCAGCGACGCCGAGTCCGCGCCGCGCCCCTCCATCCCCGCCGACGGCAACGTCTGCGCCGACTGCCGCGCCGAGCTCTCCACCCCGAGCGAGCGCCGCTTCGGCTATCCGTTCACCAACTGCACGAACTGCGGCCCGCGCTACTCGATCATCGAAGCCCTGCCCTACGACCGGCCGCGCACATCGATGAAGGGCTTTCCGCTCTGCGCCGAGTGCGAGGCCGAGTACCGCAACCCGCTCGACCGCCGCTTCCATGCGCAGCCCGTGGCCTGCCCGCGCTGTGGACCGCAGGTCGAGCTCCTCTCCCGCGACGGCGCCTCGCTCGCGCGCGGCGACGCGGCCATCGAAGCGGCGGCGCGCGCGGTGCTCGACGGCAAGGTGCTCGCGCTCAAGGGGCTCGGCGGCTTCCAGCTCCTGGTTGACGCGACGCGCACCTCCCCAGTCGAGCTGCTGCGCCAGCGCAAGCACCGCGAGGCGAAACCCTTCGCGGTGATGTTCCCGACGCTCGAATCGCTTCGGGCCTGCTGCCTCGTGAGCGACGACGAGCAGAAGCTCCTCGAGTCGCCGCAAGCGCCCATCGTGCTCGTGCGCAAGCGGCGCGACGGCGTGCCGCTCGCCGAGCCGGTCGCGCCGGGCAATCCCCGGCTCGGCGTCATGTTGCCGTACACGCCGCTCCACATCGTGCTGATGGCCGCCATCGCGAGGCCGATCGTCTGCACCAGCGGCAACCTCTCCGACGAGCCGATGTGCATCGACAACGCGGAGGCGCTCGCGCGGCTCGGCCCGATAGCCGACCTCTTCCTCGTCCACGACCGCCCCATCGTGCGGCCCATCGACGACTCGGTGGCGCGCGTCGGCGCGCGCGGGATCGAGCTGCTGCGGCGCGCCCGCGGCTACGCCCCGCTGCCCATCCGGCTCGCGGAGAAGCTGCCCACCGTCGTGGCCCTCGGCGGCCACTTGAAGTGCACGGCGGCGCTTTCGCTCGGGGACCAAGCCATCGTCAGCCAGCACCTCGGCGACCTCGACAGCGCGGAGGGCGCCGCGTTGCTCGAGCGCACGGTGCGCGATCTGGTGCGCTTCTTCGAGGCCCGCCCGGCTGCGGTCGCCTGCGATCAGCACCCCAACTACACCTCGACCCGTATCGCCGAGCGGCTCGCTTCGGAGTGGGGCGTTCCGCTCGTCCGCGTGCAGCATCACCACGCGCACGCGGCCGCGGTCGCCACCGAGCACGGCATCGACAGCGAGGTGCTCGGCATCTCCTGGGACGGCACGGGCTGGGGACCCGACGGCACGATCTGGGGCGGCGAGGCCCTCGCCTGCTCAGGTTCCGACTACCGGCGCGTCGCGCGGCTGCGGCCCTTCCCGCTCCCGGGCGGCGATCTGGCCGCGAAGGAGCCGCGCCGCGCCGCGCTCGGGCTGCTCTTCGCGCTCTCGCCCTCGCTCGCCCGCGATCGCGCCGGCCGCTGGTTCGCGCCAGACGAAGCGCGGGCGCTCATCGCCATGCTCGAACGCGGCTTCAACACAACGCTCACGAGCAGCGCGGGCCGCCTCTTCGACGCCGCCTCGGCGATCGCCGGAGTCCGCGACCGCAATGGCTTCGAGGGCCAGGCGGCGATGGAGCTCGAGTTCGCGGCTGAGGGTATCGAGGCCGAGCCCTATCCGCTGCCGCTCATCGACGAAGGCGAGATCGCCACAGCGGATTGGAGGCCGCTCGCCGAAGCGCTCCTCGCGGACGTGGACAGTAGCGTTCCGACCGGCGTCATCGGCGCCCGCTTCCACGAGGCGCTCGCGGGCCTCGTCGTCGCCATCGCCCGCCGGGCGGCGCTCCCGAGGGTCGTCCTCGCCGGCGGGTGCTTCCAGAACGAGCGGCTTGCTCGTTCCGCGACGAAGAGCCTCCAGGCGGCGGGATTCGAACTCCTCGCCCCTCGCCTCCTGCCGGCGAACGACGGAGCGCTGTCGTTTGGCCAGCTCTACGTCGCCGGACGCGCGCTCGAGCCGAGGCCTTAGGGCCCGCTCCGGGCGGCGCCTCGGTCATCGTCGCGCCCGATCGATCCCGATCGCCGGCCCGCCGCAGTACGCCCTGCCCCGGCGTCGCGCCTCCGCGATGGCGCCAGAGGGCCGGCGTTCGTGATCAGGCGTTCGACCGCGCCCGCGACCGGATTGGCGTCGCACCGCCGATGCGTGCACTGCCGAATCTATTGCTCGCGATAGGGCATGCCCCAGGTTGGAGATGCGCGCTTCGACAGGTCCGATCAGCTTCCGGCGAACCGCAAAGGAGGCACCATGTACCCGACGACCGGACAGGAAGCTGGCACCACCAAGGTCACGACCCCTTCGGATCGCGTGATTCAAATCGAGCGCGTCTTCGACGCCCCGCGCGACCGCGTCTGGCGCGCATTCACCGAGCCGACGCTGCTCGCGCAGTGGTGGGCGCGGGGCAACCGGGTGGACATCGAACGGTTCGAGCTGAAGCGCGGCGGCCACTGGCGCTTCGTCGAGCACAGCCCGGAGGGCGTAGACGGGTTCGAGGGCCGCTTCGCCGAAGTGGTGCCGCAGGAGCGCATGACGCAGACCTTCGAGTGGGACGGCATGCCCGGCTACCCGTCGCTCGACACGGCCACGTTCGAGGAGCTCGGGCCGAACCAGACGAAGGTCGTGACCATCTCGCGCTTCTACACGAACGAGATGCGCGACGGCATGCTCGGAGCGGGCATGGAGCAGGGGCTCAACGAGAGCTACGCCGCGCTCGATAGGCTGCTCGCGACCATCCACTGAACGCATGAGACACGGCCCTGCGCGCCGCTCGGAGCGCCACGCGTATGCCTGAAGACGCTTCGGCGCCTCTATCGCGGGCTTTGCCGACGGCGCGGGGAGCTTGGCAGACCAGTCGCGGTGCTTGGCAGAGCACTCGAAAGGCTTGGCAGACCGTCGGAGAGCTTGCGGCCCTCGCGAAATCACTCAGGTTTTTCCAGCGCGTGGTTTCTGGGTGCGAAATCGAACGGTTCGCGCTCTGGATTCGGGCGCCTAACCTCGCGTACCAAGGTGCATTTCTTGGCTGCCAAGCTCCGCGACCCGTGCGCGAAGCCTTCCGAGTGCTCTGCCAAGCCCTCTGGCCGTCCGCCAAGCTCTGGAATCGCCGCCAAGCCTCGAAACCGCCGCCAAGCCTCGAAACCGCCGCCAAGCCTCGAAACCGCCGCCAAGGTTCAGCAGCAAAGCAAAGCCTGACGATGCCGCGCGCCGCGCTGCGACACAGCCCGCGGCGCGCGTGCGGAAAGACACGCCAGGGCAGGCGGCGCAAACGCGCCCGCTTCGCCCCAGACCATTGAGCCTCAGCACCGCCGCCAGCGCGTTCTGCGACTGGCGCGCATCGCGACGAGCGCACTTCGGATCTGCCCTCCCCGCCGGCGCGCATCGCTTCGAGCGCGGCGTCGAGGGCGAGCTGAGCGCTGCTCGCAGCGATCTCTTCCATCGCCACTAGCTCCCGAATGTTCGCGACCGACGACTCGTGCCGGTCGCGGCGTGCGCTCGACTCGCCGACCGCGGTCTGCACTTCTCGCTTCTCTTCGAGCCCATCGCCCTTATCCGCGGGCCGCTGAATCCGGTCAGCCCCGGCCCGCGCCTCCTCGACAGCCCGCCGCCTTCGTCTCGCCCGCCGATCGACCTCGAGTCGTCGGCAAGCATCTCATCCGTCCAAACCGAAGGTCGCCCTTGCCTGAAGCAGCGCCCTTGAGTTCGTTCCGCATTGCCCAAGCAACCTGGGCGAGCTCCGCTCATCCCGAGCGGGAGCCTTGGAGTCGAGCGATTCGCGGATTCGCCTCCCAAGCTCGATTTGGACGAAGACCTCCCGCAACTCGCCCGTGAATCCAGCCACCTGCTGGCGCTCCCGAACACGCGAGCCCGCCGGAGACTCGCCCCCCCTTTTCGCCGGCGGTCGATCCGCTTTCGCCAATTCTCAAAACGGCTCGCGCGTTGGCCCGGCCCGTGCACAAACCCGCCGCCCTTCGCGAGCGCTCGTCCCAGAGCGCCCGCGAAGCCCTGAAGCCAAGGATGCAGGTTCTCTCGCTTTTCCAGGACTTCCGAGAACCGGGTACCCGGCGCGGGTGGAAAGACGGCAACGCATCGTTCGCAGGCTCTGCGTCGGGCAGTACGCAGCGCGGAGCGGAGGCAGGAGGCGTGTGCCGTGAGGGAAGGAGGAGTCGATGACGCAGCGTGGCATCCGCATGAAGGCTCGCGACCGCGCGATGCGCCAGGCTCGCGCGCCTCGACCTGAACGAGGGCCGCGCATGGTCGGCTGAGGCCAGAGACCGGGGCGCCGGCTCCGCAGTCGGAGCGCAGCCCGCCTTCCTGAGAACCGAGATGGCAAACGCCTGGCCTCGAAAACGGCCGGGACGCGAGGAGTGTACGCATGCAACGCGAAGATCTGGGGCTCGAGACCGCCGACAAGGCGATCGCAGTGGTGGGCATCTCCGCGATCCTCCCCGACGCGCTCGACGCCGCGACGTTCTGGGAGAACGTCAAGTCCGGTCGCGACAGCATCGGCGAGGTGCCGCCCGATCGCTGGGATCCGAGCGACTACTACGATCCCGACCCGTCGGTGCCCGACAAGACCTACTCGAAGATCGGCGCCTTCGTCCGCGGCTTCCGCTTCGAGAGCACGCGCTTTCGCATCCCTCCGGCGCTCGCCGCAGCGATGGACGTGACGCAGCAGTGGGCGCTCTGCTGCGCCCGCGACGCGCTCGCCGACGCGAATCGTCCGGCCGAAGGGAAGATCGATCCTGAGCGCACCGCGGTCGTCTTCGGCAACGCGCTCGGCGGCGAGCAGCACGAACAGACGACCTTCCGCGTGCTGCTGCCCAAGGTTTGGCGCGAGCTCGAGTCACTCCCCGAGCTGCAGGAGCTCCCCGAATCGGCGCGCCGCTCGCTGCTGAAGAGCCTCACGGCTCGGGTCCTCGCGCGCCTGCCCTCGATCACCGAGGACACGATGCCCGGCGAGCTCGCCAACATCATCGCCGGCCGTGTCGCCAACGCCCTCGACCTGCGCGGCCCCAACTTCACGACCGACGCGGCCTGCGCCTCGTCGCTCGCAGCGCTCGACAGCGCCGTCGCGCTGCTGCTGCAGGGAAGGGCCGACACCGTGATCACCGGCGGCATCGACCGAACGATGGCCCCGACGACCTTCGTGAAGTTCTCCAAGATCGGCGCGCTGTCAGCCGACGGTAGCCGGCCCTTCGACGCCACCGCCAACGGCTTCGTCATGGGCGAGGGCGCGGTCGCGCTGGTGCTGCGAAGGCTCGCCGATGCCGAGCGCGACGGCCACCGCATCTACGCGGTGATCCGCGGCATCGGCGCCTCGTGCGACGGCAAGGGCAAGGGGATCACCGCACCCAACCCGCGCGGCCAGATCCTCGCCATCCAACGTGCGTGGCAGAGCGCCGGGCTCGCGCCCCGCACCGTCGGGCTCATCGAGGCCCATGGCACCTCGACCAAGGTCGGCGACGCGACCGAGGCGGAGTGCCTCGCCAAGATCCTCGGCGATGCCGGCCTGCCGCCGCGCAGAGTGGCGCTCGGCTCGGTCAAGTCGCAGATAGGCCACCTCAAGAGCGCCGCTGGCGCCGCCGGCCTGCTCAAGGCCGTGCTCGCGCTCCACCACAAGGTCCTGCCGCCGACGATCAACGTCCGCCAGGTCAACCCGGCCATCGATCCAGAGCGCTCTCCCCTCTTCGTCAATCTGTCCGCTGAGCCTTGGGAGCGTCCCGCTTCATCTCCACGGCGCGCGGGCGTCTCGTCGTTCGGCTTCGGCGGCACCAACTTCCACGTCGTCCTCGAGGAGCATGTCCCCGAGCTCCTCACCAAGGGCCGCGTTACGACGCGCGAAGCGACGAGCTCCTCGATCGCCTCGCCTTCGAAGCTCTCCGCGAGCTCGCGCCCTCGGCCTTCCCGCGCCGCGCTCTGCCTCGGGGCGAGCACGCCGGCTGAGCTGAAGGAGAAGCTCGTGCGCGCGCTCGCCGATGCCAGGAACGGCGTCCTCCCGGCGCCGGAAGCGCCGCGCTCAGCCGACCTGGCCGCCCCCGAGCGCCTGGTCATCGACTTCGAGGATTCGACCTCGCTCATCGCGAAGGCAGAGAAGGCGCTCGAGGCCATCGCGACCGAGGACCCGAAGGTCTGGCGCGTGCTCCAGGCCCGCGGAGTCTTCCGCGGCTCCGGCGAAGCGCCCAAGGTCGCATTCCTCTTCCCCGGCCAGGGCTCGCAGTACCTCGGAATGCTGCGCGGGCTGCGCGACGCGCACCCGGTCGTGCGCCGCACGTTCGAAGAGGCCGACGCGGCGATGGCGGGCAAGATCCCGCGCCGCCTCAGCGACTACGTCTTCGCCGAAGGCGAGCAGGCGGACGCGGCGCTGCGCGACACGCAGGTCTGCCAGCCGGCGATGCTCACCGCGGACATCGCGCTGATGCGGCTGTTGGGCGAGAGCGGCATCGAGCCCGACCTGGTAATGGGCCACAGCCTCGGCGAGTACGCCGCGCTCGTCGCCTGCGGCGCGATGCCTTTCGACGACGCTCTGCTCGCGGTCTCCGCGCGCGCGAAGGAGATGGCGAGCGTCAGCATCGCCGACAACGGGAGGATGGCCTCGATCTTCGCGCCCGAGGAGCAGGTACGGCAGGTGCTCGGCGAGGTCGGAGGTTACGTCGTCGCCGCCAACATCAACTCGCGCAAGCAGACCGTCGTCGGCGGCGCGACCCGCGCGGTCGAGGAGGCGGTCGCGCGGTTCGAGAAGCTCGGCGTGCGCGCGGTCTTTCTGCCGGTCAGCCACGCCTTCCACACCGAGATCGTCGCGCCGGCGAGCTCGCCGTTGCGGCGCGTCCTCGAAGGCCTGCGCCTGCAGCCGCCGAGCATCCCCATCGTCAGCAACGTCACCGGCGAGCTCTATCCAACGTCCGGCGACGTGCGCGAGCAGATGCTCGACCTGCTGGCGCGCCAGATCGCCGCGCCCGTCCAGTTCGTGAAGGGGCTCGAGACCGCCTGGAAGCTCGGCGCGCGCGTGTTCGTC
Organism: Myxococcales bacterium; assembly: GCA_050942745.1. Classification (GTDB taxonomy): domain Bacteria; phylum Myxococcota; class Myxococcia; order Myxococcales; family UBA5297; genus UBA10939. The sequence continues at coordinate 16,679 of JBMNNX010000047.1, read as the reverse complement.
GAGGTCGGGCCCAAGCGCGTCCTCGCCTCTTTCGTCGAAGACGTCCTCGGCGACCGCGGCGCCGTCGCCGCCTCCACCAACCAGCCGAAGAAGGGCGATGTCGAATCGTTCGCCGAAGCGCTTTGCGGCCTGTGGGCCGCCGGCCTCGGCAGGAAGGACTCCATGCAAACCCAAGCCACTCTCGAAGTCGGCGCGAAGCCGGATTCGCAGCCCGCCTCGCTCCCGACGCAGCGCGCAGCGCGGAGCGACGCCGCACACCTCGAGCTGGGCAGGCTGTTCGCCGGCTTCCTCGAGCAGGGCCTGAAGACGTATCGCCAGCACTTCGAGGACGCGGTCAGTGAGGCGCCGCCGAAGGCTCTGCCAGAAGCGGGACGGGAAGAGGGCTCGCTCGTCGTCACCGGAGCCTCCGTCGGCCTTCCCGGCCGGTCGCGGCGCATCTTCGAGGACGACAACTTCGAGCGCGTCCTGCGCGGCGAATGCCTCATCGAGCCCATCGAGCCCCGGATGCGCGAGCGGATGGCGGGCAAGCAGGTCGTTCGCCTCGTGAAGGGCAGCGACGGCAGCGCGCGCTTTGAGACCATCTCCGACACCGCCGAGGTCATCAAGCTGGCCGGATTGCCGGGCAGCCTCGACCTCGTCGAGGAGCTCGGGATCGACCGGGAACGCGTCGAGGCCTTCGACGTCACCACACAGCTCGCCGTGGCAGCCGCCATCCTCGCGCTGCGCGACGCGGGGATCCCGCTGGTGCGCCGCTACCGCAGGACGACCAAAGGGACCTGGCTGCCCGACCGCTGGACTCTCCCCGAATCGCTCGCCGACGAGACCGGCGTCATCTTCGCCTCCGCCTTCCCCGGCTACGATGCCCTCGTCGGCGAGGTCTCCCGGTTCCACGAGGATCGCGCGCGCCGCGAGCGCATCGCCGAGCTCATCGCGGTGCGCTCGAGGCTGCCCGCGAGCGAGGCGGAGGTCATCGATCGCCGGATCGCGGAGATCGAAGCCGAGATCGCGCGCTCGCCGTACCACTTCGACCGCAAGTTCCTCTGGCACGTGCTCTCGATGGGCCACGCCCAGGTCGCAGAGCTGCTCGGCGCGCGCGGCCCGAACACGCAGGTGAACGCCGCCTGTGCCTCCGCGGCCCAGGCCGTCGGCCTCGCCAACGACTGGATTCGCAGCGGGCGTTGCCGGCGCGTCGTCGTCGTCTCCGCGGACAGCGCCACCAGCGACAACCTGCTCGAGTGGATAGGCACCGGCTTCCTCGCCTCCGGCGCGGCGACGACCGAGTCCGAGGTCGAGAAGGCCGCGCTCCCCTTCGACCGCCGCCGCCACGGCTTGATCGTGGGAATGGGCGCCTGCGGGCTCGTGCTCGAGGCCGAGGACGCGGTCCGCGAACGAGGTATGCGCGGGATCGCCGAGCTGCTGGCGGTCGAGATCTCCAACAGCGCGTTCCATGGCTCGCGGCTCGACGTGGACCACATCCCCGAGGTGATGGAGCGGCTCGTCGCGAGGGTGGAGCGCGAACGCGGGCTGAGCCGCGGCGAGATAGCCTGCCAGACGGTCTTCGTCTCCCACGAGACCTACACGCCGGCGCGCGGCGGCAGCGCCGCGGCCGAGATCCACTCGCTGCGCAAGGTCTTCGGCGCGCGAGCCTCTCAGCTCGTCATCGCCAACACCAAGGGCATGACCGGCCATCCGATGGGCGCGGGCATCGAGGAGGCGCTGACCGTCAAGATGCTCGAGAGCGGCATCGTCCCGCCGGTGCCGAACCTGAAGGAGCCGGATCCCGAGCTCGGCGATCTGCGGCTGTCACAGGGCGGCCGCTATCCGATCCGGTTCGGCTTGAGGCTCGCCGCAGGCTTCGGGTCGCAGGTGGCCATCAGCCTCTTCCAGAAAGTCGAGGCGCCTCGCATGTCGGACGAGGCGAGGTATCGGCGCTGGCTCGAAGCGCAATCGGGACGGCCCGGGGCGATGACGGAGATTGAGAAGCGCACCCTGCGCGTGCGCGACGACGGTCCGCCTCAGCGGCAACCTGCGAAATCGAGCTGGACCATGGGGACCGGGCCGACGATGCGCGCGGAGGTGGGTGGCGCGTCGTCGGTCGGGGCCATGGCGGCGTCGGTCGGTGCGCGTGGCGATGCGCCCGACGCCACGGTTGGCGGAGCTGGAGCTCCGCCGGTCCACCCTGTCGCGCCGGCCCATCCTCAGGTGCCAGGCGCCTCTCCGTCCTTGGCATCCCTGAACCCGGTGACGTGGGTAGGGGCGCATGGCGATGCGCCCGGCGACGTTCCGGAACACGCCTCCGGGGCCCCGGCCGTTGGCGGAGCTGGAGCTCCGCCGGTCCATTCTTCCGTCCATGCAGCCGACTCGTCGCAGGTCGCCGACCGGCTCCTCGCCATCGTCTCCGAGAAGACCGGTTATCCGCGCGACATGCTCGAGCTCGATCTCGACCTCGAGGCCGACCTCGGCATCGACACAGTCAAGCAGGCGGAGATCTTCTCGGAGCTACGCGCAGCCTTCGACCTCCCTCGCCGAGACGATTTCCGACTGCGCGATTACCCGACGCTCGCTCACCTCATCGAGCTGGTCACTGCGTCGGTTGGGGCGGGCAACGCGTACGGATCCGTTTTGGCGAACGCGCCCGAACCCTCGGCGGTTGGCGGAACTGAAGCTCCGCCGGTCCCGTCTTCCGGCCCTGCAGCCGACTCGTCACAGGTCGCTGACCGGCTGCTCGCCATCGTCGCCGAGAAGACCGGCTATCCGCGCGACATGCTCGAGCTCGATCTCGACCTCGAGGCCGACCTCGGTATCGACACAGTCAAGCAGGCGGAGATCTTCTCGGAGCTGCGCGCGGCCTTCGACATCCCGCGCCGCGACGATTTCCGACTGCGCGATTACCCGACCCTCGCTCACCTCATCGAGTTGGTGAGCTCGACGTTGGCGAACACGCGTGGCGATGCGCCCGACGCCGCCCCGACGAGCTCTTCCGAACCTTCGGCGGTTGGCGGAGCTGGAGCTCCGCCGGTCCATCCTGTCGCGCCGGTCCATCCTGTCGCGCCGGTCCATCCTGTCGCGTCGGTCCATCCTGTCGCGTCTGACGCGTCGGTCGGCCCTGCCGCAGCGAACGCTCCTTCGACCGAGCGGCGCTCTCCCATCATCCGGCGTGTCCCGATCCCGGTGCTCCGCCCGGAGCTGGATCTGTGCAAGCCGACGGGAATCGCCCTCGGCCCGGGCTCGCGCGTCCTCATCGTCTCCGACGAGGGCGGCGTCGCCGCGAAACTGGCCGAGCTGCTCGAGAAGCGCGGGGTCGAGGCGCTGACGCTCGGGAACGAACCGGTGGACAAGCAGGTCCGCGCACTGCAAGCCGCAGCCCCTGTCTCCGGCGTCTTCCATCTCCCCGCGCTCGACGTGGAAGCCGACCTGGTTGGCGCCGAACCAAGCCTGGTGAACGCCGTCTTCGAGAGGCGCGTCCGCGCGCTCTTCCACATCTGCCAGGAGCTTCCGACGCTCGGCTCTCCTAGCACCTTCCTGATTGCCGGCACCCGTCTCGGCGGTCTTCTCGGCTACGGCGCCGAGCCCACAACCGCTCCGGCAGGTGGCGCCGTCTCCGGCTTCGTGAAGGCCTTCGCCCGCGAGCGACCCGAAGGGACCGCGAAGGTCGTGGACTTCTCCATCCGTGCCACCGCGGAGGAGATCGCCGAGGCTCTCATCGGCGAAGCGCTGCGCGATCCCGAAGCCGTCGAGGTCGGGCACGCCCTCGGCGCCCGCCATTCGGTCGGCCTCGTGGTCGAGGAACGGGCCGATGCGAAGGCCGCGTGCCTGACCAATGACTCGATCGTCCTCGTCACCGGCGCGGCAGGCGGGATCACGCGAGAGATCATCCGCGACCTCGCCCGCGCGAGCGGCGCCACCTTCTATCTCTGCGCCCGAAAGCTGCCCGACGCGTCCAACCCGGACCTCGCCCGTCTCGAGAGCGACCCCGCCGGCCTTCGCCACGAGCTCTCCCAGCGGCTCGAGTCGAACGGGGTGCGCGCGACGCCGGCTCAGATCGAGCGCATGCTCGCCAACCTCGAGCGCGACTCGGCGCTCCTGAGGCTGGTTGAAGACGTCGGCGCCTGGGGCACGGTCCACCTCCGCGCGGCCGATGTCCTCGACGAGACGGCCATCACCGCGGTCGTCGAGGAAATCCGCGCGAAGCACGGCCGCATCGACCTTCTGATCCACGCCGTGGGCGTCGATCGCAGCCGCCTGCTCCAGAACAAGTCCGCCGAGGACTTCGACCGGGTCTTCGACGTCAAGGCCCTCGGCATCCTCAACGTGCTGCGCGCGGCAGAGGGCCTGCCGATCGGCTCGCTCGTCTCCTTCTCTTCGGTCGCCGGCCGCTTCGGAAACGTGGGACAGACCGACTACAGCGCTGCGAACGACTTCCTCTGCAAGCTGTCGCTCGCGCTGCCGCGCTGGAGGCCGGACACCCGCGCGCTCGCCATCGACTGGTCGGCCTGGGACGGCGCGGGCATGGCGACCCGCGGCAGCATCCCGGAGGTGCTGCGCCGGGCCGGCATCGAGATGCTCCCGCTGGAGCAGGGCGTCCCGGTCGTGCGCCAGGAGCTCGAAGCGGGCACGCGCGGCGAGATCGTCATCGGCAAGGCGCTCGGCGCGTTGATGAGCCCGCGCGACGCCGACGGCGGCCTCGATCTGGAGCGGATGGCCTCGCGCCTCGCCCGGGAGAAGCTGCCGATGCTCGGCCGGGTCCTGCGCCTCGACCTGCACGAGGGCCTCGTCGTCGAGACGACGCTCGACCCTGCCGCCGAGCCGTTCCTTCGCGATCACGCGATCGACGGCGTCCCCGTGCTGCCCGGCGTGATGGGGATTGAAGGCTTCGCCGAGCTGGCTCGCGTTCTGCTGCCCGACTATCGCGTCGCCGGATTCGAGGACGTGCGGTTCGAAGCGCCGCTGAAGTACTACCGCGGCGAGCCGAGGCCCGGCCTGTTCCGCGGGCTGCTCGTCCGCGAGGGCGGCGACGAGGTAGCCCTGCGCGTCACGCTCTCCTCGTCCCGAACCTTGCAGAACGGCCAGACGCAGGAGGTGCGCCACTTCAGCGGCACCGTGCGCCTGACACGCGAGCAGCCCGCGCCTCGCGCCGAGCCCGTCGCCGAAGCGCGCGCAGGCCGTCCGGTCTCCGCCGCCGACATCTACCGCGTCTTCTTCCACGGCCCGGCCTACCAGGTGCTCGACGAGGTCCGGCTTCACGACGAGGGCGCCAGCGGCAGCTTCCGGGCGGACCTCCCTCCCTCGCTCGCGAACAGCGACTACTCGCTCGTCTTCTCGCCGAGGTTGCTCGAGCTCTGCCTGCAGACCGCCGGGGTCTACGAGCTGGGCAGCACCGGTCGCATGGCGCTGCCGGCGGCGATAGAGCGGATAGTCGCCCACGCCGTGCCCGCCGAATCGGCCTCGCTTCGGGCCGAGGTGAAGCCGCGCCGGGATGCGGGCGGCCTGAGCTTCGACGCCCGGGTCTGCGACGGCGAGGGCCGCGTCTACCTCGAGGTCGCCGGCTACCGGACCTCCGCGCTTCCGGACGGACTGCCCGAGGAGCTCATCCGGCCGCTGCGCGCCGCGGTGGAGGAAGGCCGAGCGTGAGCGAAACGATTATCTGGTGGTGCCTGCTGCGGTCGGACGATCCTCGATTCGTCGAGGAGGCGGCCCGGCTGTCGGGTGCCGAGCTTCGGGGCGGCGGGGCCGCCCACGGCTCTTCCGCTACCGAGCGTCCTGCCGCAGGCCGGGGCGGACGAATGGACGCCGACAGCTTCCTCTCGAAGCGAGAGGAGCGGGTCTTCGACTCCCTCCGGAGCTCCAAGCGACGCCAGGAGTGGCTGCTCGGACGGATGGTGGCCAAGGGTCTCGCCCGCGCTCTGTTGGCGAGCAAGGGCGAGCCTCATCCCGCCGCAGCGATAACGGTCGCCGCCGCGGAAGACGGATCGCCGTACGTCGAGCTCGAAGGCGCTGGAGTGCTTCCCGTAACCGTCTCCATCAGCCACCGCGCCGGCCTGGCTCTCTGCGCGCTCGTCGAAGCGCCCGGCGCGCCGCTCGGAGCTGATCTCGAGCTCTGCGAGCCCCGCCCGCCGGGGTTCGCGGCCGATTTTTTCACGCCGGCCGAGGTCGATTCCTTGCCCGCAATAGCCTCGGATTCCGGACCGCCGGCCTTCGTGCCGGCGCATTCCAGACCGGGGCCTTCGAGCTGGCCTACGCGACCTATCGATTTCTCGCCGGGCGCATTGCCATGCGCCTCTACCCACGTTGCGGCGGCCGCGCTCAATTCGACGCCGGGCGCATTGCCATGCGCCCCTACCCACGCCGCCGCGGCCGCGCCCGATCCGGCCTCCGAGGCCGCGCAGGCGCACTGGCGCGCCATCGCCGAGATCTGGTCCTTGAAGGAGTCGGCGCTCAAAGCCGCGCGACTCGGGCTGCGCGCGGATACCCGCTCGGTCCAGGTGGGAGCTCGAGGCAGGCCGAAGGCCGGCTGGAGCGAGGCCGCGCTCGAGCTGCAGCTCCCCGGCGCCCCGAGACGGGCGCTCGGCCTCGCCCGCTGGCACGGCTCCCACGTCGTCACGCTCGCGTGGCTTGGCGAGGGACGCCCGGTCGCCAGGCAGCTCGGCGAGTGAATCTCCCGTCGAGACAAGTGTCTGCCAGGACACGAAATCTTCTCTCTGGCATTCTACCGGCTGGCCCGTCGGAGCCTGCGGACGGGGGGAGAGTTGAGGGGTGACGCAATGACCGACACCAGCGGCCAGTTCGAGCGTATTGCCATCGTCAACCGCGGCGAGCCGGCCCTGCGCTTGATGCGCGCGGTGCGCGACTGGAACGCCGAGCGCGGCGCCGGGCTGAAGACCATCGCCCTCTTCACCGAGCCGGACCGCGACGCGCTCTTCGTGCGCGAGGCGGACTCTGCCTTCAACCTCGGTCCGGCGATGTTCCTCGACGAACGCGACCGCGACGGGGCCGGGCAGCCGCGGCGCAAGAGCCGCTACCTCGACTACGACCGGCTGCGCGAGGCGCTGGTGCGCACCCGCGCCGACGCGGCCTGGGTCGGCTGGGGCTTCGTCGCCGAGCACGCCGCCTTCGCCGAGATGTGCCGCGAGCTCGGGGTCACCTTCATCGGCCCGACGCCCGAGGCGATGCGGCGGCTGGGCGACAAGGTCGGCTCCAAGCTGCTCGCCGAGCAGGCCGGCGCCCCCGTCGCGCCCTGGAGCGGCGGCCCGGTGGCCACGCTCGAGGAGGCGCGCGCCCACGCCGCGCGCATCGGCTACCCGCTGCTCGTCAAGGCGACCGCCGGCGGCGGCGGCCGTGGCATCCGCTTCGTCACCGCCGAGGATCAGCTCGAGGCCGCCTTCGCCTCCGCCTCCTCCGAGGCGCGCAAGGCCTTCGGCGACGGCACGGTCTTCCTCGAGGCGTGCGTCCAGGCGGCCCGGCACGTCGAGGTGCAGGTGGTCGCCGACGCCCACGGGACCGTCTGGGCCGCGGGCGTGCGCGACTGCAGCGTCCAGCGCAACAACCAGAAGGTCATCGAGGAGGCGCCCTCGCCGGCGCTCTCCGCCGATCAGATGGCCGCGCTTCGCGAGGCCTCGGTGCGCATCGCCAAGGCCGCCGGCTACCTCAACGCCGGCACCGTCGAGTTCCTGCTCGGGCCCGACGGCCGCTTCTACTTCATGGAGATGAACACGCGGCTGCAGGTCGAGCACCCGGTGACCGAGGCGACGACCGGGCTCGATCTCGTTCGCCTGCAGCTCGCCATCGCGGCCGGCGAGCGGCTGCAGGGCGAGCCGCCGCCGACGCGCGGCTACGCGATAGAGGTGCGCCTGTGCGCCGAGGATCCCGAGCGCAACTTCGCCCCGGCGCCCGGGCGCATCGTCTGCTTCCGCCCCGCGCTCGGGCCGGGAGTGCGCACCGACTCCGGCGTGCGCGAGGGGGACGAGATCCCGGTCGAGTTCGACTCGATGATCGCCAAGATCATCGCCCACGGAGACACCCGCGAGGAGGCGCGCGCCCGGCTCGCCCGCGCGCTGCTCGAGACCCTCGTCGTCGTCGAAGGGGGAACGACCAACCGCGCCTTCCTGCTGCGCCTGCTGCGTCACCCCGACTTCGTCGCGGGCCGGTTCGACACCGGTTGGCTCGACCGGCTGATGCAATCGGGCTTCGGCTCCCGGCCCGGCCCCGACGCGTACGCGGCGCTGCTCGCGACCGCCATCGGCCTGCACGAGAAGCAGATTGCAGAAGAGGAGCTCAACTTCTTCGCCTCCGCCGCGCGCGGGCGGCCCTCGCTGCAGGCGCGCCAGCGCAGATCGATCGAGCTGCGCTACCGGGACGAGACCTACGAGTTCGCCGTGGCCACCCTCGAGCCCGGCGTCTTCCGCATCCAGATTGACGGCCGCAGCCTCGACGTGCGCCTGGAGCACGACGGACCTTACGAGTCGCGCCTCTGCTACGACACCCCCGACGGCGTGCGGCGCCACCGCATCGTCAGCGTCGCCTGCGGCCTCGAGCACCTCGTCGAGGTGGACGGGCTCGCCTACCGCATCTCCCGCGATCCAGGCGGGCTGCTGAGGGCGCCAGCCCCGGGGCTCGTCCTCCTCGTCAACGCCACCGAGGGCCAGGAGGTGAAGTGCGGCGACCGCCTCCTCGCGCTCGAGGCGATGAAGATGGAGATGCCCGTCGTCGCGCCGTTCAGCGGCCGGGTTCGCAAGATCCTCGTCCGTCAGAGCGTGCAGGTCGCAGCGGGAGATCCGCTCGTCGTCATCGAGCCGGAGGAAGAGGCTGGAGAGAAGAACAGCGCCGGCGAGCGGGTCGTGTTTCCAATCGCCGGTGCCGAAGCGTTCCCGATCACCCAGGGCGTAGAGGCGACCAGCGAAAACCTCGGAGTCGAGGGACCTCGCGCCCCGCCCCTCGACTCCCGGCTCGCAAGCTTGGCCAACGCTCGGGGGGAACGGAACGAGAGCGTCGAGCTCGAGAAGCGCCGCACGGTCTTTCGAACCACCGTCCGCGAGCTGCGCCGCCTGATGCTCGGCTTCGACATCGGCAAGGAGCAGGTAGACGCGCTGCTCTCGCGCTGGTCGGCCTCCTTCCCTTCCGAGCCGGAAGCTCCCGCCGCGGCCGAGCCGGACACCGTCCAGGCCGTGCCGCAGGGCTTCGAGGCGGTGCAGAACCTCCTCACGGTCTATGCCGATCTCGAGGCGCTCTTTTCCAAGCAACGCCTCGAGAGCCCGGGGCCGACGCGCCTGTCGAACGAGAGCTGGCTGCACATCTACCTGCGCGAGTTCCGGGCCGAGGGCAAAGGCATGCCCGAGCCCTTCCTCGCCGTCCTGCGCGCGGCCCTGGCCCACTACGGCGTCGGCACACTCGCCGACGGCCCGCGCCTGCGCGAGGCGCTCGCCTGGATCTACCGATCGCACCTCAACGTCGCGCAGAAGAACCGCGTCGTCATCGCCGCGCTCCAGCAGCTCCTCGATCACCGAGGCTGGCACGGCGCGGCGCGCACGGACGCCTTCGGCGCGCTGCTCGATCGGCTCGTCGCGCTCACCCAGGAGGCGTATCCGGTCGTCAGCGAGGCGGTGCAGCAGGCCCGCTACGCCCTGTTCACCGGGCACGAGCAGCGAATCCGCCGCGAGAAGGCGCTTCGTCGCGTTGACGTCGCGCTCGACAACCTGAGCGCCAACCCCGAAACGCCCGAGCGGCCGGCGCTGATGGCCGAGCTCGTCTCGACGCCGTTCGCATTGGTGAACCACCTCGCGCCGCGCGTGGTGGACTGCGACGACGAGAAGCGCCTCGCCATCCTCGAGGTCCTCATCCGCCGCTTCCACCGCGCCCACCCTCTCGGCGAGCGCTGCGTGCTCGACGTTGACGGCAGGCGGCACCTGCTCCTGCGGCGCGCGGACCGCGCCGACCAGGCGACCATCGTCGTCGGCTACGTCGCCGCCGAGCAGCTCGAGAAGGCGCTCGCGAGCCTCCACCGCATCACCGCCCAGCTCCCGGCCGGAGCCCGAGCTCAGATCGACATCTTCGTCGGCAGCGACGCGGAGAAGAACCCGGACGCCAAGCTGCTCGCGAGCGCGCTCGCCGCGGCCGGCCACGCCGATCCGCGGATAGAGCGCATCTCCTTCGTGCTCGCCAACAGGAGCCCGACGGTGGGCTTCTACACCATCCTCCCGCGCGACGAGCGCTGGGAGGAGGATCGGATGCTGCGCGGCTTCCACCCGGCCATCGGCGAGCGGCTCGAGCTGTGGCGCATGCGCAACTTCCACGTCGAGCGCGTCTCGCGCGACGAGGACCTCTACCTCTTCTACGCGCGCGCCCGCCAGAACGAGAAGGACGAGCGCTTCTTCGTCGTCGCCGAGGTGCGCGCGCTGCACCCGGTGCGCGACTCGAGCGGGCGGCTCGTCGCCCTGCCGGCCTTCGAGCACGCCTTGCTGCAGGCCTTCGACGCCATCCGCGAGCAGCAGCTCAAGCGCGACGCGCGCAGGCGGCTGCACTGGAACCGCGTCACCGTCTTCCTAGTGCCGCCGCTGCTCGCGCGGCGCGAAGAGGTGCTCGAGATCGTCCGGCGTCTGCATCCTTCGGCCAGGCACCTAGGCATCGAGAAGATCGCCGTGCGCGCCTTCCTGCACGAAGAGCCGTCGCAGGTGCCGCGCGACTCGGTGCTCTCGCTCTCCGACAGGACGGGTCACCGGCTCGAGATAACCGTCAGCGAGCCCCACTCCGAGCCGTTGCGCGCGCTCGACGACTATTCGCTCAAGCTGGTGCGCGCCCGCCAGCGCGGCACCACCTACGTCTACGAGATAGTCAAGATGCTCGCCCCCGCCGAAGCGTCGGCGGGGTTCCCTGCCGGCGAGTTCGAGGAGTACGACCTCGGCAGCAACGGCCGCGCCGATCAGCTCGTCTCGGTGAAGGGCCGGCCTTTCGGTCAGAACAGCGCCAACGTCGTCGTCGGCGTCATCCGCAACTTCACCGCCAAGCACCCCGAGGGCATGACGCGCGTGCTGCTCCTTGGCGACGCGACGCGCGACATGGGAGCGCTCGCCGAGCCCGAGTGCCGGCGGATCATCGCCGCCATCGACCTCGCGGAGCGGCTCGGCGTGCCGCTCGAGTGGTTCCCCATCTCCTCGGGCGCCAAGATCGCCATGGACAGCGGCACCGAGAACCTCGACTGGACCGCGGCGGTGCTGCGGCGAATCGTCGAGCTCACGCAGCGCGGCGGCGAGATCAACGTCGTGGTGGACGGCATCAACGTCGGCGCCCAGTCGTACTGGAACGCCGAAGCGACGATGCTGATGCACTGCCGCGGCTGCCTCATCATGACCCCGCGCGGCGCGATGCTGCTCACCGGCAAGCGCGCGCTCGACTACTCGGGCGGAGTGTCGGCCGAGGACAACCTCGGCATCGGCGGCTTCGAGCGGGTGATGGGTGTGAACGGCCAGGCGCAGTACCACGCGCGCGACCTGGACGAGGCGTGCCGCATCCTGATGCGCTACTACGAGCACACGTATCGCGCGCCGGGCGAGCCGATGCCGCGCCCGCGCCCGACGGCCGACCCCGCGCGGCGCGACGTGTGCCTCGAGCGCTGCGCCGCGGGCGAAGGCTTCGAGCGGATAGGCGACATCTGGAGCGACGAGAAGAACCCCGGCCGCAAGAAGCCGTTCGACGTGCGGACGTTGATGAGAGCGGTCATCGACCGGGACGCCGAGCCGCTCGAGCGATGGGCGAGCCTGCGAGACGGCGAGGTCGCCGTCGTCTGGGACGCGCACCTCGGCGGCTGGCCGGTCAGCGTGATCGGAGTCGAGAGCAGACCTCTCGCTCGCATCGGCCACGTGCCCTCGGACGGGCCCGAGAGCTGGTCGGGAGGGACGCTCTTCCCGCTGGGGTCGAAGAAGGTCGCGCGGGCGATCAACGCGGCGTCCGGGAATCGGCCGGTGGTGGTGCTCGCCAACCTGTCGGGCTTCGACGGCTCACCCGAGTCGCTGCGGCGCCTGCAGCTCGAGTACGGGGCGGAGATTGGACGGGCGGTCGTCAACTTCCAGGGGCCGCTCGTCTTCTGCGTCATCGCCCGCTACCACGGCGGCGCCTACGTCGTCTTCTCGAAGCAGCTCAACCCGAGCATGAAGGTGCTGGCGCTGCGCGGATCGTACGCGTCGGTCATCGGCGGCGCGCCCGCCGCGGCGGTCGTCTTCCCCGAGGAGGCGCGGGCGCTGACGGTGAAGGATCCGCGCGTCGTGGAGATGGAGCAGCGATTGCGGGCGGAGGGCAACGGTCCGCAGCTTCAGCAGGAGTACCAGGACGTCTTCAGCCGGGTGCACGCGGAGAAGGTGCGGGAGATTGCCGAGAGGTTCGACTCCATCCACTCGGTCGATCGGGCGCAGCGGGTTGGCTCGCTCGACGCGATCATCGAGCCGGCCGCGCTGCGGCCGGCGTTGATCGAGGCGATCGAGGCGGCGCTTCCGGAGGCGGTGGTCGGGAGCCTCGCGCTGCAGTTGGAGCGGCGGGCGGGTTGATCAGGTGGCGTTTCGATCGGTCGTTGCGCTGCTCGGCAGCTCCACGGCCGATGGAGCCGGCGCCATCTCGAGCCTTTCGACTGCGCTCGCCGGCAGGCGGCTGGCCGGCTCTCGGAATCTCCCGGCCTTCGCTTGGCCGGGTGCGTGTCCCTCAAGCACCGGAGCAGGACCACCTCGAGGCGCGGGCCGAGTCTCGCCTCGAGCATCGCGCCGCGGCCGTCGAGCCAGCGCCGGGCCTCTACCTCGTGCTCCTCATCACCAAGCTGAGAAGCGCGAACGGAGCGACTGCTAGACTCGCGCGAACCCGGCGCGCCGGCTCACTCACATCACGCGTGCCCAGACGATCATGGCTTCCCAGATCACCATCCGCGGCGCGCGGCTGCACAACCTGAAGAACGTCAGCCTCTCGATCCCCAAGAACAAGCTCGTCGTCCTCACCGGACTGTCCGGGTCGGGCAAATCCACCCTCGGGTTCGACATCCTCCTCAAGGAAGGCCAGCGCCAGTACCACGAACTGCTCGGCTTCGTGTCGCCCTGGCTGTCAAAGCCCCCGGTCGATTCGCTCTCCGGGCTCATGCCCGCCGTGAGCATCGACCAACACCTGACCAACCGCAGCCCCCGCTCGACGGTCGGGACCACGACCAACATCTACTCGTGGCTGCGCGTCCTTTTCGCCCGCCTCGGACGCCGTCCCTGCTCCGCCTGCGGGAACGAGATCGCGCCGTCCTTCGTCGCCTCCGACGCCGAGTGGGAGCGCGCGTCGCCCGTGGAGGAGGGAGACGACGCACCGGACGAGACGCTCCCGTGCCCGCATTGCGGCGCGCCCGTCGTGAAGCTCGGGATGGAGCACTTCTCCTTCAACAAGGTCGAAGGCGCCTGTCCGACCTGCACCGGCCTGGGCACCGTCCTTCAGGCGGACCTCTCGCGGCTCGTGGACGAAGAGAAGAGCATCCCCGAAGGCGCCATCCGCGGACGCAGCGGCCGCTGGATCGACTTCTACGTCTCGACCTTGCGCGCCGCGTCGGCCCACTACGGGCTCGAGCTCGACCTGTCGCGCCCGGTCAAGGACTTCACGCCGGCCCAGCGCGACCTGCTCTTCTATGGCGCGGAGAGCCCGCAGTTTCGCCGCCACTTCCCCGACATCGAGCAGCCCTCGACCGTGCACAAGGGGCGTTTCGAGGGCCTCGCCACGAACCTGCTGCGCCGCCACGCCGAGCACCTGCGCGAGCGCGCCAACGACTCGGACTACAGCGACAAGCTCGACGAGCTCGTGATCAGCCAGGCATGTCCCGACTGCGCCGGGACGCGCCTGCGCGCCGAGAGCCGGGCCGTCACCGTTCACGGCAGCGACATCGCCGCGCTCTCTCGCCTGCCGCTGCTCGAGCTCGACGCCTGGCTCGAGGCCCTTCCCGCCCGCCTCACCGCCGACAAGAAGCTAGTCGCCGAGCCCGTAGTCTGCGAGCTGCGCAAAGCGATCGCGCGCCTGATCGAGGTCGGCGCGGGCTATCTCGCTCTGGAGCGCGCCTCGCCCACCCTCTCGGCCGGCGAGGCGCAGCGGCTGCGGCTCGCCTCATTGCTCGACTCGGCGCTGAGCGGCGTTCTTTACGTCTTCGACGAGCCGACCATCGGGCTGCACCACCGCGACACGCGCCGCCTCATCGACGTGCTGCGCCGCCTGCGCGATCTCGAGAACACCGTGGTCGTCATCGAGCACGACCTCGAGATCATCGCCGCGGCCGATCACGTCATCGACTTCGGGCCGGGCGCCGGCAAGTACGGCGGAGAGGTGGTCGCCTGCGGAGCTCCGGCGGAGATCGTCGCCGAGCCGCGCTCTATCACCGGCGACTTCCTGGCCGGGCGCCGGTCCCTCCCCATCCTGTCGCCCCGCCGCCGGACCGACGGGGCCGCGCTCATCGTCCGCGGCGCTCGGGAGCACAACCTCCAAGACATCACCGTGCGCATCCCGCTCGGCGCGCTCGTCGCCGTCACCGGCGTCTCCGGCTCGGGCAAGTCCACGCTGGCCTTCGACGTCCTCGACCGCGCCCTGCGCCAGCGCCTCCACGGCTTGCGCAAAACGCCCGGCGCGCACGAGGCGATCGAAGGCGTCCAGCACCTCGACCGAGTCGTCACCATCGACCAGGCGCACATCGGGCGCCTGCCGCGCTCGAACGCGGCGACCTACTCCGACGCCTTCACGCCGATACGCGAGGCGTTCGCCTCGACGCCCGAAGCTCGCCGGCTGGGGCTTTCGGCCCGCCACTTCTCGTTCAACGTGCCGGGCGGGCGCTGCGAGCGGTGCGAAGGCGCGGGGATTCTCGCCGTGACGATGCAGCTCCTGCCCGACGCGGAGGTGCGCTGCCCGACCTGCCGCGGGAGGCGCTTCACGCGCGAGACCCTCGCGGTGCGCTACCGCGACCACGACATCGCCCAGGTGCTGGAGCTGACGGTGGACGAAGCGCTGGCGCTCTTCGAGGATGTCCCGGCAGCGCGGGCGCGCCTGCAGGTGCTCTCCGAGGTCGGCCTCGGCTATCTGCAGCTCGGGCAACCGGCCCCCACGCTGTCGGGCGGCGAGGCCCAGCGGATGAAGCTGGCCAAGGAGCTCGGGCGCCGGGGAGCCGGGCGCGCGCTCTACCTCCTCGATGAGCCCACGACCGGCCTTCACCTGGCCGATACGGCTCGCCTGCTCGGCGTGCTGCAGAGCCTGGTGGATGCAGGCAACAGCGTGGTCGTCGTCGAGCACAACCTGGAGGTGGTCAAGGCGGCCGATTGGATCATCGACCTTGGCCCCGAAGGCGGAGCCGCAGGCGGCAGGCTCGTCGCCCAGGGAACGCCGGAGCAGGTCTCCCGAGTCGCCGGCTCCTTCACCGGTCAGGGACTGAGGCGGCTCCTCGGCTCCGAGGCGCACGGCCGCTCCTGATCGGGGGCCCTCGCGAGCCCGAAGGCGCGAAACGGAGCGAGGGGAAAGAACCGGCCTCGGCTGGAGGTTCGCGCCGTCGTCGCGAGCCCGTCGCCTCCGGCCAGGCCAGCGCGCGACGAGGGAGGCACTCCACCTCCCCTCGCCGTCGAATCGATGGCCCCGCCGCTCGAAATCCCCGAGCCTGCCGGCGGCCCGGAGCTCAGACGTGCGCGTGCGATCTTCGCCGTCCGAACGTCAGTCGGTAGATGCCCAGCAACAGCAAGCTGCCGCCAACGGCAAGCAGCAGCGACCACCACGAGAACCCGGTCAAGCCAGTGCCGAAGGCCGCTCCGCCAATCAGGCCGCCGATGAAGGCGCCGGCGATGCCGATGAGCAACGTGACGAAGAAGCCGCCTGGATCCTTTCCAGGCATCAGCAGCTTGGCGATGAGCCCTGCCAGCAGGCCGATGATGATCCACGAAAGCCAACCCATGGCGTCCCCCCTTCCGCGATTAAGCTTCGACGGCCCGCGATGGAGAGGGAGTGCCCGGCAGGTGTGAGAATCGCTTGGTGTGTAGCCTGCCAGGAAAGCGGTCGCGTTTCGCTGAATGCTGAGCTCGCCTGCGATCTCGCGAAACCGGCGGCCCGTGCCGCGCTCGGCTACGACTCCGGGCATGCTCGGGCACGGCTGAGCGCCTGCTGCGGGCAACAGGCGAAAGAGCTCGCATCGTTCGCCGTGGACGTAGCTCCCGACGCGCAGGCGTCGGCAGCGGAGTCGAAGGGCTCCTCGATCTTCGGGCAGGCCCCTGACTTCGCGGCGACCGCTGCTCGCCCCTACCCGGCGACGAGGACCGGTGAAGAAAAGAGTTGGGTGAGGGAGGCAGCGCCGCCGTCTCGGCGGCCTGCGCGCGTGGAGGCGGGATTGCGGCTGGTGGCTCCTAACTAACAGCTCCCCCGCGCCTCCCCGATTGAGCGCGCGCGAGCCCCGACGAAGCCCCCTCCCCGCCCCGCGCCTCAGCATTGGTGGGTTGTCGGTGTAACCAATTGAAACCACTGGCCTTTTGGGGCACGCAATGCGGGACGCTCGTTTGCTGTTTGCTTGGCCATGAGACAAGCAGACACGAGTTTGGAAACTTGGATTTGCGGCGAGCGCACTTGGAGATGTTCGGCGGGCCAAGCGATTTCACAAGAGGCTCGCTGCCCTGTCTCGGCGACCGAGCGGCAAGGTGTCCGAGGTCTTCCGGCGTGCCGCT
>JBMNNX010000338.1:0-6229 GCA_050942745.1 Myxococcales bacterium | reverse complement strand
CGCGCGGTGCGCGACATCGCCCGCCAGCAGGGCAAGGAGGTCGAGCTCGTCATCGCCAACGTCGAGGTGGGCGTCGATCGCGGCCTGCTCGGCGAGGTGCGCGACGCGATGGTCCATGTGCTGCGCAACGCGGTCGACCACGGCATCGAGAGCCCCGACGAGCGCGAGCGGCGCCGCAAGCCACGCAAGGGCACCATCACGGTCAGCGTCCGGGCCGACGGCGACATGCTCGACCTCGAGGTGCGCGACGACGGGCGCGGCATCGACGTCGCCCGCCTCAAGGAGGCCGCGGTCGCGCGCGGGGTGATCTCCGCGGCCCAGGCCGCCGCGCTCTCCGAGCGCGAGGCCATCGACCTCATCTTCCTGCCCGGCTTCTCGACGCGCGACGAGGTGACCGAGATCTCGGGGCGCGGCGTGGGGATGAGCGTGGTGCGCAAGAAGGTCGAGGCGCTGGGCGGCTCGGTCTCGGTCACCACGCGCCCGGGGCAGGGGACCCGCTTCAGCGTGCGGCTGCCGCAGTCGCTCGCCTTGATGCGCGTGCTGCTCGTGCGCCTGGGCAACGACATCTACGGCCTGCCGGCCGCCGACGTGCAGGCCGTCGGCCGGGTGCGGCCCGAGGACCGCTTCACCGTCGCCGGGCGCGAGGCGGTCGAGTTCCGCAACCGCCCGACCACCCTCGTCGAGCTCGCCCCGCTGCTGCGGCTCAAGCCCGGCCCGCGGCGCGAGGCGCCGCCGGTGGTCTTCGTTGAGCACGGCGACGACCGGGCGGCGTTCGCCGTCGACGGCTTCCTCGACGAGCGCGAGGTGGCGGTCAAGCCTTGCGGCGGCGAATTCCTCAAGGGCGCCCCGTGCGTCGCCGGCGCGGCCGCGCTCGAGGACGGCCGGGTCGCGCTGCTGCTGCACGTGCCCGACCTCATCCTCGAGATCCGCAAGACCTCCGGGCGCCACCTGGCGATCCAGGCGGCGCAGGAGAGGCGCCTCCGGGTGCTGCTCGTCGACGACTCGCCCATCGCGCGGGCGACCGAGTCGGCCATCGTGCGCGCCCTCGGCCACCAGGTGGACGAGGCCATCGACGGCGAGGACGGCCTGGGCAAGCTCGCGCTGGGGACCTACGACCTGGTGCTCACCGACGTTCAGATGCCGGTGATGGACGGCATCGAGTTCACCCGGCGCATCAAGGGCGATCCGGCGACCGCGCGCCTGCCGGTGGTCATCCTCTCTTCGCTCGCCGCGCCCGAGGACAAGCGCCGCGGGCTCGACGCGGGGGCCGACGCCTACCTGGTCAAGGGCGAGCTCTCTGCCGAGACGATTGCCCAGACTTTCGGTCGCCTCATCTCATGATCGACACCGAGGGTGCGAACAGTGGACAGACGGGGGGAGCGAAGATGCAGCGAGGGCCCGGGCCGATTCGCGTGGTGTTGATGGCCGAGGACGAAGGCCTGCGGACGCTGCTCTCGAGGTCGCTCGGCGCCGCCGGCCTGCGGGTGGTGGAGACGGTCTCGGACGCGACCTCCGCGACCCGCGCCTGCGGCGCGCTCGCGCCCGACGTGGTAGTCATCGACTCGACCGCGAAGGCCTCCGAGGGGTTCGCCGCGGTGCAGGACATCATGGCGTTTCGCCCCACGCCTATCCTCTTGCTCACCGACGCGCCCGAGGGGCAGGGCGCCTTCGAGGCGCTGGCGCTCGGAGCGCTCGACGTGATGAGCCGCCCGCCCCCGGGCGCGAGCCCCGAGCACCTCGCCGAGCTCGCCACCCGGCTGCGGCTGCTCTCGGGGGTCAAGGTCATCACCCACGTGCGCGGCCGCCGTACGCGCAAGCGCGTCCCCGATCCCCATGACGGTCCGCCGATAGTGGGGATCGCCGCCTCGCTCGGCGGCCCGCGGGCGCTCGCCGTGTTGCTCAAGGGCCTGCCGCGCGACCTGGCGGTGCCCATCTGCCTCGTTCAGCACATCTCTTCGGGCTTTTCGCAGGGGCTCGCCTCGTGGCTCGCCTCGGAGTCCGGGCTACACGTCGAGGAGGCCGGGCACGGCGAGCCGCTGGTCGCGGGCCGGGTCTACGTCGCCCCGACCGGAGCCCACCTGACCATCGGCGCCAACGACGAGATCGTCCTCGACCGCGGGCCGGCGATCGACGGGTTCCGGCCCTCGGCGACCGCGATGCTCGCCTCCCTGGCGCGCCGCTACGGGCGCCGGGCGATAGGCGTGGTGCTCACCGGCATGGGGCGCGACGGGGCCGCAGGGCTGGCGGCCATCCGCGCCGCGGGCGGGCGCACCATCGCCCAGGACGAGGCGACCTCGGTCGTCTACGGCATGCCGCGCGCGGCCGTCGAGGCGGGCGGGGTCGAGCGGGTGCTGCCGCTCGACGAGATCGCCGAGGCCATCGTCGGGCTGGTGCGTCAGAACAACCGGACCTGGGGGAGCGGGTGAGGCACGCCGACATCCCCGAGGCGGCGGTCGCGCGGTTGGCCAAGCTGCTCCTCGAGCGAATCGGGCTGCGGCCCGCGACCGAGGGGCAAATAGGCTTGCGGCTGGCGCTGTGCGCGCGGCTCGAGACCCTGGGCCTACAGGACCCCTACGCCTACGTCGAGTGGCTCGAGAAGGGGAACGAGGACGAGCTGCGCGCGCTCCTGCCGCTGGTGACGGTGGGCAAGACCGACTTCTTCCGGGACTCGAACCAGTTCCGGGCGTTGCGGGCGCGGGTCTTCCCGGAGCTCATCTTGCGGGCACGCCAGGAGATGCGCCCGGTGCGGATCTGGTCGGCGGGCTGCGCGACCGGCGAGGAGCCGTATTCGCTGGCGATGCTCGCGGCCGAGCTCGGGGTCGAGCCTACGGGGATCGACCTGCTGGCGACCGACGTGAACCCGGTCGCCGTCGAGCGGGCACGCGCCGGGCGCTTCGGCGCGCGCCGCTTCTCGACGGTCCCCGAGCACCTCGTGCGCCGCTTCTTCAAGGCGGACCGCGACGACTTCCTCGCCCGCCCCGAGCTGCAGGCCTACGTGCGCTTCGCCGTCCACAACCTGGCCGGCAACTACTATCCCTGGCCGCGCGACGGCGGCCTGTGGGACGCCATCCTCTGCCGCAACGTCATCATCTACTTCGACCGTCCGACCACCGGCCGGGCCATCGGGCGCTTCTTCGACGGCCTGCGCGAAGGCGGCTACCTGTGCCTGGGATACTCGGAGTCGCTGTACCGGATAAGCGGCGCCTTCGAGCTCGTCGAGCTCGAGAGCTCGTTCCTGTACCGCAAGCCCGCGCCGCGCCCGCCGGTGATGAGCGAGCCGCGGCCGAACGTCGAGGACACGGTGGCGCGGCTGCGAAAGGCGGTTGAGGAGCACCGCAAGCGCGCGATGACGCCGCCGGGGCCGCTCCCGGTGGTCGCCGCCCCGAAGGTCGCCGCTGCGGAGAAGCCTGCCGCCCGCGCGGTTCCCGAGCTCGACGTGGCCAACCCGCTGCGGCAGGTCGCGCGGTTGCTCGAAGGCGGTGAGTTCGAGGCGGCGCTCGCCACCCTCGACAAGGCCCTCGCGCAGTTCCCGGGCAGCCTCGCGCTCCTGATTACGCGCGGCAACCTGCTGACGGTCATGGGGCGGCAGAAGGAGGCCCGCCAGGTCTACCGCGAGGCCCTGGCGCTGGAGCCGCTGTGCGCCGAGGCCCACCTGTTCCTCGGCATCGCCTGCTACGAGGCCGGGGGCGAGCTCGACGGCGAGGCGCTCCAGGAGCTGTCGCGGGCCATCTTCCTCGACCCGAGCTTGGGGCTTGCGCACTACTACGCGGGCCGCACCGCTGAACGGCTGGCCGACTTCGCGGCCGCCCGGCGCGCCTATCGCAACGCGGTCAACGTCTGCCAGGGCAGGAGCAGCTGGACGCCGCTCCTCGGCCACTTCCCGGACCTGCCCTCCGACCCTGGGGTCGTCGCGCGGGCGGCAAGCTACGCGCTGGCCGGGCTCGAGGAAGTGTGACGGGCCGCGGCCGGACGCGGTGCTTCGGCGTCTCGGCGCCCGGCTTCGCGGCGCGCCGGCGAGGATGGCCCTCGATCGCGGCGGCGCGGCGACCGGGTGGCGGTGGTTCGCGGCCAGCCGAACGATGATTCCCCTCGGGCGCGAACGATTCGCGATTCAGGCCGCCGAATCTCGCGGCCGACCGGCGATGGTTCGCCCTCGAGCGCGAACGATTCGCGATCCGCCGCCGAGTATTGCGATCAGGCCGCCGAGTTCCGCGCTCCGGTCGCCGAATTCTGCGATTCGGCCGCCGAACTTCGCGATCGGGCTGCCAAATTTCGCGGCGGCGCGGCGATGCTTGCCAATACGGCGGCGATCATTGCCGCCGCGGCGGCGAATTTCGCGATGCGGCGCCGAATTTGCCGCCGCACCGCCAACCATTCGCAGCTCGGCGGCAAATTTCGCGATCAGTTACAAAAGGTCCAAGCCGAGCTGGCGTTTCTTCGCCCGATCGAGAGACGCAACTGCTCGATTTCGCGCCCCTTTCGGCCCGCAGCGCGCTTCCGCGTTCGGTTGCGAAAATCCGTCCGCGCTCCGGCTCGATTTCTACCCCTTTCGGGGGGATGTTGCCGCCGCCGTCGACCACCATCAGGCCGCGGCGCGACGAGCGAAGGTGGCCGATCGGCGCGCCGAGGGCGGCGGCGAGGTCGAGGTCGGGCGGAGCGCGCGCCCGGGCGCCCCCGGTGGCGCCGGCGGGCAGCTCAGACGAGGACGATGCGCGAGCGCAGCGAAGGGGGCTGAGCCCGGGCCTCGAGAATCCCAACCCGCGTGAGCCCGTGGAGCAGTGCGAGCGCTTCCCGCTCGCTCAGGTCGCTGAGGACCATGAGGTCTTCGACGCTCTTCGAGCCGTCGGCGTGGGCGAGCAGCAGCGCCTCCTTGTTGCCGAGCTGAAGCTCGTGGAGCTGGTAGGGCGGATCGGCGGTCGGGAAGAAGCGCTGATTCGCGTCCACCAGCTCGCGCAGCCGCACGAGGCTGTAGGTGGTGCGAATGCCCTCGAGGATGAGCGGCCCGGGGGAGATGGAGACCTGGATCAGGTCGGGGCGCGGGCTGGCTCGCAGCACGAACTGGTATTCGCCCTCGGTCCAGTCGAAGGCGGACCAGATGATCTCCTTGATCTGCCGGACGACGAGCTCGGCGCGCTCTTCCTCGGTGAGCAGGCCGAGCGCGACCATCGCCTCGCCGTTGCGCAAGCCGGCCCGGCGCGCTTCGGCCTGTACGAAGGCGAGCTTGTCCGCGGGCAGCCGGCCCTTGCGAACCGCGAAGCGCGCGAAGCGCTCGGAGCTGAGGTTGGATGCGGCAAAGACCGGCCGGCCACCATGGACGGCTATCACCTTGACGACCTCGTTGCGCCGCAGCCTCAGCTCGCCGGTCTGCTGGCCCTGATAGAGCGCCGTCAGCAGCCGGGGGAGGGAGGTGTCGGCCAGGCGGCCGGTCCGCTTGAAAGACGCAGCGGCCCTCTCGGCGCGGGTCGGCAGCCGCTCGGCAGGGCGCCATACGTCTCGCCCGGAGAAAGGCAGCTCGGTTGTCGCTTCGTCGCCACCGGGGCTGCCTCCGCGCCGTGCGCCGGCGGGCGAGGCGGCAGATCGCGGACGGGCTCGCTCGGCGCTTCGGGGGCGAGGCGCCGGTGCCGGGGCTGCCTCGGGCTCTCCAGGCTCGGCAGCGGGCGCAGGGGCCTCCGCGCGGCCTTGCGCGGCGAAAGCAGGCGCGGCTGGCGCGGGCGCCCGGGCCGCCTTCTCGCTCGACGGCGAGGTCTCGACAGGCGCAGGAGCGTCCGGCGGTTTGGCCGCCCCTTCGCCCGCTTCTCCGGCGCTGTCAGGCGAGTTTGAAGCCTCGGCAGGCGAGGCCGGCTCCTCGGGAGCCTTCACGGCGGCCGAAGGCTGTTCGAGTGCCTCGGGCGCCGCAAAATCGGCAGGCTTCTCGACTATCGGCGCGCCATCGCGCTCCGGCGCGGCGGCCACGGCGCTGCTTTCTTTGCCGACGGGCTGAGTGCAGGGCGGCTCGACCGCAGGCTGATCGCACGGAGGCGCTTCGGGACCCTGTGAGGCCGGCCCGGGAACCGCCGCCTCGGAGGGAAGGGCGCCGGCAGGGAGGGCTGCTGGCGGCCCTTCGGAACGCGGCGCGCCGCCGTTCCCAGAACCAGAGCGCTCGCTGGCTTCGGGCCGGTTCTTCAGGCCTCCAGAAACCTCACGGGCGAGCAGCGACTCGTGCAATGAAGCGACCGCGGCGCCATCGATC
>JBMNNX010000337.1:0-6241 GCA_050942745.1 Myxococcales bacterium | reverse complement strand
CCACTCGGCACAGAATCGCGCCGGATTCCCAAACAGGTCAGCACCAGCAGGCGTACGGCCAAGACTCATGGGGCGGCATCTTTCAGATGCCGCCCGCATCGTCTACAGAAAAACACCAGCCACCTAGGCCCATCACGAGCGCAACCGCAAAGGCGCCCGGGCCTCGCGACCCCGCGCCTCGGCGAAGCGCGCCTACGAGGAGGCGGCGATGCGGAAGACAGGCTTGCCAGCGCGGTCTCGCGCCTCCTCGACGTACCCTTCCTCGACGAGCGCAGCCAGCTCCTTGGACGCCACCGACTGCGTCAGGCCGGCGCTCGAGGCGATCCAGTCGGCGCCGACCCAATCGTTGGCGCTGGAGAGCGCTCCCCAGACCGCGTCCCGACCGTCTTGCGCCGATGCCTCGGGCAGCGCGCCGGCGCTCGCAGGCTGGCTCTGGCGGCGCGAGGGCATGTGCTTCTTCGGCTTGTCCGCCGCGCCTTCGCGCGAGCCCTTCAATCCAAAGGTGGCTTGGTCCTCGAGGTCTTTTCGGGTCGAGCGATACATGCGCAGCGCCACCGGTACGGTCAGGGCGACGAGCCCAGCCGCGAGGCCTATGGCCTTCCACGGGGTGGGCTTCTCCTTGGGCTTTTCCGCCTCGCCGTAGACCTTGACGTCGTGAATGCCGGCCGCGCGGCGGCGCGCCTGTTCGGGGCTCATCTTTTTCAGCCCGTCGCCTTGATACGCGGGGAGGGGGCTGGAGGGGCGCTTCTGCGCCGCCCACGCGCTCGAGCCTGCCAAAACCAGCGCCAGGACCATCAGGTAGGTTCGCATGGCGCAGAAGTTATCCCACCCCCCGTTCCGGCTGCAAACCGTTCGGATGAGCGGCATCTTAGGGACTCATCCCGAGGGGCTGCGATGCGGTTGCTGTTCGCGCTGGTCTACGACCTGTTTGTTCTTGTCTTCGTGCTGCTGGCGCTGCCGCTGCGCCTCGTTGCTCGAGGCGGGCCCGCCTACCTAGCGGTGGACGTGACCCGCGACATCCCCTGGCGCTCCGAGCCGCGCTCGTGGTGGCGAGGCAAGCGAGCCGCCCGCAGGCCCGCATCGCTCAAGACGCTCGCCGACAAGCTCGAGCTCGCGGTCAAGGACCGGCGAATCCGCGGGGTCGTCTTCAAGGTCGAGGGCTTCGAGGGCTCGGGCGCCAAGCTCGCAGAGATCCGGCGCATGGTCCGGTCGCTGCGCGAAAAAGGAAAAGACGTCGTCTTCTACGGGCGCGCGGTGACGACGCGTGAATACGCGCTCATGGCGTCCGGCAGCCGGGTCTGGATGGCGCCGGGAGGCCGGGTCGATCTGCGGGGCTTCAGCGCGTCGCTCTACGTGCTTGGCGAGACGCTCGAGCGCTTCGGAATCCGGGCGCAGTTCCTTCGCCGCGGCAGCCACAAGACGGCCCCGGAGCTGTTCACCGATCGCGAAGTCTCCGAGGCGCAGCGCGAGACGGTCGGCCACATTCTCGCCGACGCCATGGACACCTCGGTCGAGGCGATAGCCCAGGGGCGCAACCGTCCAGCCGAAGAGGTGCGCCGGCTCATCGACGAAGGGCCCTACACCGCAAGCCGCGCGCTCGCCGCTGGCCTCATCGACGCCATCGGCGACGGCGACGACCTCAAGAAGGCGCTCGCCGAAGGCAAGGAGAAGAAGGCCCGGCTCATCCCCATCGCGCACTACCAGGGCTCCTCGCCCTTCCGCGCTCGCTACAGGCGGCTCCTGCCGCCTCCGGCGATAGGCGTCGTGCGCATCGACGGGGTCATCAAGCTCGGCGAGAGCTTCGACGCGCCCTGGGCGCCGCGCGCCGCCGGCTCCGACACGGTCGCGCGGTCGCTCGAGCGCGCCCGGGAGGACCACCGCATCAAGGCGCTCGTGCTGCACATCGACAGCCGAGGCGGCTCCTCGCTCGCCAGCGAGCTGATGCTCAAGGCGGTCAAGCGCGTCGCGGAGAAGAAGCCCGTCGTCACCTTCGTCGACCGCGTCGCCGCGAGCGGCGGCTACATGGCCGCGCTCGGCGGAACGCACTTCGTCATCGCGCCCAACGCCATCACCGGCTCGATCGGCGTCTTCAGCGGCAAGTTCGAGATCTCGCGCCTGTTGGAGTGGCTGGGGGTGGGCACGGCCGTGCTGCGCATGGGCGCGAACTCGGCGATTGAGTCTCCCTTCGAGCCTTGGAGCGAGGCCGAGCGCGCGACGCTCGACAAAGAGATCGAGGAGACCTACCGGGACTTCCTGCGCTCGGTGGCCGAGGGCAGGCGCATGCCGGTCGAGAAGGTCGAGCCGCTCGCCGAGGGCAGGGTCTACACCGGGCGCCGGGCGCAGGCGCTCGGCCTCGCCGACGAGCTCGGCGGCTTCGAGGAGGCGGTCCGCAAGGCGGCCGAGCTCGCGGGGCTCCGGAAAAAGCCGGCGGTGGTAGCGATAGGAGTCCCGTCGCGCTCGTTGCGGGCGCTGACCGGGCCCAAAGCGACCGAGGTGTTCGAGGCGCTGCGCCCGCTCGAGGCCGAGCGGGTCTTCGCACACGCGGGGTGGTGGCCGCATCTCGAGCCCGAGCCCTGAGGTGCCGAACGATCGATCGTCGCGAGCAACAACCTGTCAGCCCGACGGAGGCCGAGCGTGCGACGCCGAGGTCGAGGGCGCTCGGCTCTGCCATCCCGTCCCGCGGGAATCGGCGGGGAGCGGGCGACGAGCCGAGGCTTCGCGGACGGCGTCGCGTTTCGAGGGGACGCGGTCCTCCTGGCTGGCGCGCCCGCCGGATACAGCGGCGCGCCGCATTGCCACCTATTGCCACTCTGCGAGCAGGGCCTCGATCTTCCGATACTTGCGCAGCAGCTCCTCTCGCCGGGCCGAGAAGAAGATCATGAAGCCGACGACGAGCAGCCCGAGCGCCGTGAGGAACGCCGCGCCGACCTGGTGGTGCTGCAGCCCGAAGCGAATCATGTTGCCGAGCACGCAGGTCACCAGGAAGGCGGTGCCCAGGTAGAGGTAGACGCGCACGCGCAGCGTGATGCCGACGGCGACCCCGACGACGCACAGCAGCGCGCACCAGAGCGCGTAGCTCGGGTGATCGAAGGCGGTGAGAGCCGGATAGACGCTGCTCACGTAGATGCCGAGCACGCCGACGGCTCGCAGCCTCGACTGCCATAGCGAACCGAGCCCCTGCCGGAAGACGTGCGCGAGGACGATGAGCGTGGCTCCGGCGGGGATGACGTAGAGCTGCGCGTCGCGCACCCCTCCAATCCCCGAGCGCAACCAGAGCATCGCGAGCGCGAGGTTGAAGGCGACCGCGGCGAGCACGCCCGACACTTTTCCGCGATTCTCTACCGCCGAGAGCGCGGTGAGCTGCGCGGCGATCCCGAAGAGCAGCAGCGCGCCCGACAGGGTCGGCTCCGGCTCGAGCAGCAAGGCGCCGGCTATCGGCATCAGGAGCGCGAAGCGGCGCGCGGGCTCGGAGAGCGTCTGTAGCCCGAGTCGCTTCACCGCGGCGTGAACCCCCAGGAACAGAAAGCCGAAGACGAGGCCGGCGAGCGTGTCGGCGTCCGAGCGCCCGGCGGCCGTGCCGAACAGCCCGGTCTGGACGCGCAGGGAGAGGTAGAGAGCGACGAACGCGGCGAATCCCGCGTGGGCGAGCAGCCGGCTGCCCGTCGCCTGAGCCCGGCGCACGCAGAACCAGGTGAGGCCGAGGATGGCCAGGGTCGAGGCCGCGAGCTCGCCGCCCTCGAAGCGCGCGAGCGCGAGGCCGGCGATCCACTCGCCCGCGGCGAGCGCCGCGTAGGCGAGCGCGACGCACGAGGCGTATCGGTGCGCCGGCCCGCTCGCGAGTCTCCTCGCAAGCGTTTCGACGCCGAGCGCGGCGAGCGTCATCGCCAGGGCGAGGAACGGCAGGATGGTCGCGGGAGGCCTTCCGGTCGAGAGGCGAATGCCGGCGTGGAAGAGCGCGAAGTGGAGCGCCAGCGGCACCAGCGCGGCGAGCGCGTGGCGCGACCAGCGGGACCCGCCCGCGGCGCGGATGGCGAACGCGACGGCCGCCAGTCCGAGCGACACCGGCGCCGCGAGCAGCGCCGGGCGCAAGCCGGTCGAGGCCACGCCGAGCGAGGCGAGCGCCACGAGGTATGGCGGCAGCGCCTTCGCCAGCGCGCGCCCCACGCCTGGCTCGAGCTCGATGCCCAGCCTGCGAATCAGGCGCGGGCCAGTTTCCCGGGCGAGCGCCGCCTCGAAAATGGCGAGCGCGACCGCCGCGGTCCCCGCGAGGTAGGGCGAGGCCTCGCGACCGCCGAGCATCCACAGCCCGACGGCCAGGAGGATGAGCGCCATGTGCCACGAGAGGATGGACGGGCGCCGGCGGAGCTGGTGCCAGGCGGTGAGCGCCTGCGCCGCGACCATCGCCGCGGTCAACGCGGGAGCGAGCCCGAGCGCGAAGGCGACCCAGCGGCCGAGCGAGAGCGCGGAGAGCAGCCCCAAGGTCAGCGCGGCGCCGGTGACCGCGGTGCCGAGCAGCAGGGCGCGCGCGCGGCTCTCAGCAGATGGCTCTGCGTCCTGACCAACCAGGAAGCCGAGTCTCCTCACGAACGACAGCAGCGCATCGAAGCGGCTGCACCGCGAGGGACCGGCGAGCCAGAAGAGTAGGTTGATGCCGGCGAGCGCCGCGAGGAACGACGTCTCGAGCCTCTCCGGTGCAACGGCGAGCGAGACGACGAACGTGGCGGCCGCGACCGGGATGAGCGCCCGCCATCCGGTCGAGGCGAATGCCAGCGAAGCGATCGCTGCAGCCAGACCGACGATGAGCGCGAGCGGAGCCCCGCTCGGCAAGGCGAGTCGAAGCGCGATCGCGACTGCGGCTGCGCCGAGCGCGGTCACGGCGAGCGTCTGAGCGGAGAGCGGCGCCTTTTCGTCGCCAAGCCCGAAGAGGAGCCGGCCGACTCGCGGGAAGCGGCGAAGCAGCGCAGCGCAGGCCGCGACGGCGAAAGCGCCAAGGGCGACTGCGAGGGCGCGATGTGCGGAGGAGCTCCCGGCACCCGCCGCGAGAAGCGCGAATGCGGCGGCAGGGCCGAGCAGGAGCGGCATTGGGAAGACCTGTGGCGAGAGCGCGAACGCGAGGCCGACGAGGGCAGCACAGGGCGCTAAGTCGTCCGAGAAGGGCATCGCAAGCGTCACGAGCAGCGCCGCGGCGAGGCCAGTGCCCGTGAGCGCCTTGGCCGCGGCCATGGGCTCGCAGGCGACGAGCCTGTGAGTCGCACCGGGCGCGGCGCGGGCGAGGGCACCGAGCGCCGTGAGCGCGACCGCGGAGAGGGCGACAAGCAGCGCGCGGGGCAGCTCAGGCAGGGCGCCAGCGACCGCGAGCACCGCGGCGACCGCAGCGGGGACGAGCAGGGACGCGCTCGGAAAGGATCGCGGGGCCAGGAAGAAGGCGAGGCTGACGCAACCGAGCACCAGCGGCCCGTGGTGCTCTCCTGCGGGCCGGTCGCCGAGGACGCAGAGGCCCGCGGTGACCGCCAGCGCGAGGCCGGTGCCGGTGAGGACGTGAGAGACCGCCGGGAGACTCGCCAGCACGCATCGTTCTGCCGCGCGAGGATGGCGGCGCGCGAGCGCTCCGAGAACGGCTCCGGCGACGCCACACAGGGCGAGCAGCAGGAGGGCGTGCCGCACGTCGTTCGAAAGGGCGAGCGCCGCCCCGCCGGCGACCAGCGCCGCTCCGAGCCAGCCCGCTCGGCGGTCTACCCTCGGCGCGAGGGCATAAAAGGCGAAGAGAGCCGCGGCAGGGCTCGCGATCGCCGGGGATTCAACGACGCCGAGCTCGATCACGATCGCCGCCGCGAGGACCGCGGCCGCCGCGTGCAGGTGAGCGAGGATGCCGAGGGCGAATCCGGGCCGCTCGACTCCGAAGACGGCCCGCGCGAAGCCGGGAGCCCGCCGCTCCAGCAGGACGAACCCGAAGTGCGCGTGCGCGACGAGGACGAGCATCAGCGGCAGGGCCGAAGGGGGCAGGGCGAAGCCGATGGCGCACGCGCCGAGCGCGGACGCAAAGGCGAGCCACCAAGGTGAGCCGTTGAAGCGGACGAGGAAGAAGAACGCGGCGGCCGCGATAGCGAGCGTCGGGCTCGCCGGCTCGCCGTTGTCGATGGCGAGCACCGCTGAGGAGAGGCTGCCGATAGCGGCGGCGAACGAGGCGCCGAAGACGAAGGGCAGGGCCGCCTTCCTCGGCTCGAGGTTGAGGAGCGCGGCG
>JBMNNX010000336.1:0-6309 GCA_050942745.1 Myxococcales bacterium | reverse complement strand
GTCGTTCGAACAGCCGCGCACGACCGGAAGGCTGGACGGCGGAGCTCCAGCTCCGCCACTCGTCGCTCGAACAGCCGCGCACGACGCGAAACCTGGACGGCGGAGCTCCAGCTCCGCCACTCGTCGTTCGAGCAGTCCGATTCCCTCCTCGCGCCCTACGACAGGTGCTTTCGACTCTCGAGCTCCTGCCACTCCTCGTAGAGCCTCTCGACCTCGGCGGCCGCGCGCTCCAGCTCGGCACGAAGGCCCGAAACCTCGCCCGGCCGTTGGCGATAAAGCTCCGGATCGGCCAGCGACTGCTCGACCTGCGCCTTGACCGCCTCCGCGGCCTCGATGTGCGCCTCCATCTGCTCCAAGCGGCGCATCTCCGGGATTGTGAGCGGGCGCAGGCCAGGCGGCCGCGACGCCCCCTTCGTCTTCCTCTCGGCCGCGGGCTTGGACCCCGCCTCGGCCTGCGGCAACGGAGCAGCAGCCAGCTTGGCACGCAGCCGCTGGTACATCGCGTGATTGCCCGGATACCGCACGCCCCGGCCGTCGCCTTCGAAGGCGAGGATCGAGGTCGCCACCTTGTCGAGGAAGTAGCGGTCGTGCGTCACCAGCAGCACCGAGCCGCCGAAGTCGAGGAGCATCTCCTCGAGGACCTCGAGGGTCATCAGATCGAGGTCGTTGGTCGGCTCGTCGAGCACGAGGAGGTTGGCGCCCTCGAGCAGCAGCCTCGCGAGCAGCAGGCGGTTCTTCTCGCCGCCGGACAGAGCGCCGACCTTCATCTTCTGCATCGGCACCGGGAAGAGGAGATCCGCCAGGTAGTCGCGAAGCTCCACGCGCCGGCCGCCGATTTCGAGCACCTCGACCGGCGAGGCGGCCTCGTAGACCGTCTGCTCCGGGTCGAGGGTGGCGCGCACCTGATCGAAGTAGGCGATGCGCGTGTTCTTGCCGCGGATCACCTGGCCGCTCGACGGCTCGAGCTGGCCGAGGATCATGCGCACGAGGGTCGTCTTGCCGATGCCGTTCGGCCCGACCACGCCCATGCGCTCGCCGCGCTCGATGATGACCGAGAGGTCGTCGATGACCTTGCGCTCGCCGAAGCTCTTCGACAGGTGCCGCAGCTCCAGGACCGTGTGGCCCGACTGCACTGGCTTTGCCGCCTTGAGCTCGACCGCCTTGAGCGCCTCGGGGACCTTCTGGGCGATGAGCGCGCGGGCGGCCTCGACGCGCGACTTGCGCTTGGTGCGCCGCGCCTGCGGTCCGCGGCGCAGCCAGGCGAGCTCCTGCGCGATGAGCCTCTGGCGCTTGTGCTCCTTGCGCGCGTTCTCCTGCTCGCGCACGTAGCGCTGCGCCAGGTAGTCGCTGAAGTTGCCCGGATAGCCGGCGAGCTTTCCGTGCTCGATCTCCACGATCCGCTCGGCGAGCCGGTCGAGGAAATAACGATCGTGCGTGACGAGGAGGATGGCGCCGGGGAACTCATCGAGCTCGCTCTCGAGCCAGTCCACAGTGTCAACGTCGAGGTGGTTGGTCGGCTCGTCGAGCAGCAGCAGGTCGGGGCGCAGCAGCAGCGCCTGGGCGATGGCGACGCGCTTCTGCGTGCCGCCCGAGAGCTGCTCGAGCGGCCGCTCCCACTCGGACTCGGGGATGCCGAGCCGCTGGAGCATCGACTTGGCGAGGTGCGCGGTGTCCCAGCCGCCGAGCCGCTCGATGTTGACGGTCGCCTCCTCGAGCCTCCTGAGCAGGCCCTCGTGCTCTGCCTCGGGCGCGGTCTCGAGGGCACGGGTGAGCCGCGCGTGCTCGGCGTGGGCCTCGGCGAGCCGGCCTTGCGGCTCGAAAAGCAGGCCGGCGATAGTCGCGCTGGCCTCGAAGCGCGGCTCCTGGGCGAGATAGGCGAACGTGGCGCCGCGCCGCTGCTCGAGCAGGCCGCTGTCGGGCTGGCGCAGGCCCGCCGCTATCTGCAGCAGCGTGGACTTGCCCGAGCCGTTGACACCGACCAGGCCGACGCACTCGCCCTCCTCGATCACGAGGTCGATGCCGTCGAAGAGGACGCGGGCGCCGAGTGCCACGCGAAGCTGATGAGCGCGCCAGAGGGTCATGTGGGCGAGGGTCTACCATCCCGAGAAGTCGGCGGGATAACCCTTTCTGGAACGCGGCGCGGACGCCGAATCCTTCGCCCGCGACCCGGGGGCGGACGCCCGCGCCGCGCGCGTCCGGACGAGCCCTGCCGCGCCTCGACCCCGGCAGAGGCGGAGCCAGCCGGTTGCGAGGGCCCGAGCGCTTTCCTGGCTGCCTGCTACGAGCACCGATTGAAAAGCGCCCCTCTATCCGCGAAGCTGCCGACCCGATCGCCCGCTCTCCAGCGAGCCCACCCGACGACGAAGAGGCCACACACCATGACTACTCGCAGCCTGCGCCTTCTCTCCGCGCTCTTCGCCCTGAGCCTGCTCACCGCCTGCGGCGAGACGAACGACAAGGCAGACGCCGGGACCAAGCCCCAAGCCGACGCCGGGCAGATCTCCGACTCCGGAGTCGACATCCCGCCCCACGACGCTGGGACCGGCCATGACGCTGGAGAGAACGACGCGGGCACCGGAGCTCCGGACGCCGGGCCGATAGATTCGTGCGACGACATCGGGGCCGACAACTGCCTGTCGAACCTCGACTGCGCCGCCAATGAGGTCTGCGGCGAGCTCGGCGAGGACATGGCGTTCGGCTGCTGCGTGCTCGGCACCCGCGGGCAGGGAGAGGCGGGCGAGGCTTGCACCAGCGGCGCCGACTGCGCGATTGGCCTGTGCCTCGAGCGCGATGACGGCGCGATGTTCTGCTCGGGCGAGTGTGAGGGCAGCCTCGACTGCCCGGTCACGATGTACTGCGGCAACTTCTTCGGCTGGTGCGTGCCGCGCGACACCGACGAGCCCATCGAAGGCTGCTGGCAGCTCTACCTCGACCAGTGCTTCGAGAACGACAACTGCCCGCCGGCCGGGCGCTGCGAGAACCTGGGCACCGAGGAGAACGAGGTCTTCTGCTGCACCCGTGGCGATCGCGGCACCAAGGGCGTCGGCGAGGCGTGCGCGAGCGGGCTCGAGTGCGAGTACGGCCGCTGCCTCGGCGGGCTGTGCAGCGCAGCCTGCGACTTCAACAACGACCCCTGCCCCGAAGAGACGATGTACTGCAGCACCATCACCATGCGCTGCGAGCCGCTGTAGCCGTCGCCCCCGCTCGGATCGCCGGGCTCTCCCCCGGCGATCCTCGGCACCGATCGCAATCCCTAGCCCCCCGGCTTCGCCGCCGCCTTCTTCGCCGCGACTCTGCTCGATTCCGCGACGGGCGCATTGCCATGCGCCCCTACCGGCTCGGCGCGAGGCTTCTTCGCCGCGTCCTTCTTCGTCGCGGGCTTCTTCGCCGCGACTCTGCTCGATCCCGCGACGGGCGCGTTGCCATGCGCCCCTACCGACTCGGCGCGAGGTTTCTTCGCCGCCCCTTCTTTGTCGCGCCCTTCTTCGCGGCGGCCTTCTTCGCCTTCGCCCGGGCGGCCGCCTCCAGCCCCTTGCGCGCCCACGGCAGCACCGCGTGCCTGTCGTCCTCGGTTCCGGGCGGCGGCGTCCAGTACGACATCGCCACCGGGCGTCCCTTGCCCGAGTCGTAGACGAAGGGCTCGCACCCCGCTGCCTCGAACTCCGGCCGGCTCACCTCATCGATCTTGAAGTAGAGCCGCTCGTCGACGATGAGGCCGAAGATCGCGTCGTCGAGATAGAGGCCCCAGCCGCCGAACATCGCGCGGGCGCGCACCGGGCCGAGTGGCTCGAGCAGATCGAGGACGTCTTCGACGAATCCGATGGCTTTCATGCTCCCTCGGGCTGCGGATAGGTTTGCGCTCGCCGGCGACTCCGCGACGACCGCTCGGCGCATGCGGGGTCCGCTCACTTGCCTGCCAGGTGCGCCTTGAGCACCTGGTAAGCCTCGTTGATCGCCTGCATCCGCGCGGTGGCGTACTCGCGAAACCCTGCGGCGAGCGTCTCGACCTTGTCCGGGTGGTAATCGAACGCGAGGCGCCGATAGGCCGCCCGCACCTCCTCGAGCCGCGCTCCCGGCTCCAGCTCGAGCGTGCGGTAGCTGCGGACGATGACCTCGTCGAAGGTCGGAGAGGCGGCGCTGCCGCGCGTCTGCCCGGCGCCAATGGCGTCGGCGAGCCGCTGGATGAAGGCCTGATCTCGGCTGGTGAACGAGCCCGCCGCCCGTCCGAGCTCGCCGAGGAAGTCGATGACCAGCGAGTAGTTCTCCGGCTCGATCTCGTTGCGGACGAGGCGGACGGCCTTCTCGAAGTCCGGCCGCTTCCGCTCGGCGCGCGCGAACAGGCCGGCCGCGACCTCCTGGCCGACCTCGTCGAGCTCGAAGTAGCCGGTCATCAACCTCGTCGCCGCATAGACCTCCGACTCGGAGAGCTCGCGCGCCTGCTGGATCATCGCCGCGGCCGCGTACACGAGCGCGCCCATGGCGCTGTGCACCTCGCGCGTCGCGCGGTTGGGCAGCGTCAGCTCGAACCACTGGTTGCCGAGCACGTCCTCGCCGTCCACGACAGAGACCTGGCACAGGCAGTCGCCCTTGACGGACGGCAGCGCTGCCCACGGCAGGTAGAGGGCGGCGCGGACAGCGTTCTTGTCGCGCTCGACGAGGTCGCCCGTGACACAGAGATCGCCGTCGGAGTCGGCGTAGTCGTCGAGCGCGGCCTCGACGTAGGTCTCCTCGTCGTGCTGAAGCCAGACGTGCGCCTGCGCGCCTTCGGGAACATGCCGCGCGGGCGAGACCTCGATGGTCATGCGCATGCCGGGCCCCGACGGGCCCATGCAGCGGGTCCAGGTCAGGGCGTCGATGGCGACCGGATACTCCTCCTCGCCGCCCTCGTCGGCGCCGAGCAGACGGGCGATTCCCCGGCCAAGCACGCCGCCGATTCCTTTGCCCGACCAGCCCATCTGTCTCTCCGCGATGGTGTTTTCGCGTCCGAATGCATCTTAGCGAACGAACTGTCCGCGACCAGCGAGCCGGAAGGCGCGATATCGAGCGGGCAAGAACCCCTTCGCCGCTCCGGCGGAGCGGTGCTTCTCCCGCCGTAGACCGTTCGGCGAGCGAATCCCCGCCGTCCTGGGAGCGATCGTGACGCCCGGCGCATGGTCGTGCACGCCCGGCGCATGGTCCTACACGCCCGGCGCATGGTCCTGCACGCTCGGCGCTATTCGGGTCACTCGCGCGATCGAGCGGACCCTACGGAATACCGCTCAGGGCATGCGCGAGAGCAACCGCTTGACTTAGTCATTGGGTGTGGCCTGCGCTATTCCTGGAAATGCCGTCCGGTTTTCGGCGCTGTCGAGTCACGCCGCTGTCCGGAGCGGTCGAAAGGGGGGACGAACGATGTTACCGACTCGTCGGGGCAGCGCTACGAAGCCCGATTCGGGCGTTGCGCCGCTTCCCGATATCCCCTTCGCCACGGCGATTCATGAAGCGCGACTGCTTTTCGACGCGCTCAGCGAGCGGAGGGAGCGCTTCGTCGGCCTGAAGGGAATTCCGGAGCTGCTCGACGCGCTGCCCGGCCTGGCCAATGCCCTCGAGGAGAGCGAGCGCGCCTAGATGGCAACCAGCCGCGAGGTCAAGCGAGGCTCGGTGCGCGTCGCGAGACAGGAGGCGCTGCGCTTCCGGGCCGAATTCACCAGAGTCGCGCGCTTCCTGCTGCGCCACGACGACGAGGCGCTCAAAGAGCTCGGCAGGTACGCGAAGAGGCGCACCCTTGCCTCACTCCACCAGGAATTGGGGCACATCGCGTCGCTGGCCGAGGAGCACCTCGCGGTCTTCGCGGCTGCTCAGACGGGCCTTCCCGCGGATCTCCCCGCGCATGCGCGATTGCTCGCCATGAACCTCATTCGCACGCCCGATCACACCACACTCGAGCGCCGCAACGAGGCCTTCCGACAGCTCGACCGGGCGGTCCGAGAGCTGCGCGCAGCAGGCCGCTTCGTCCTGCGCAACGACCCGGAGGCGCTCGCGCGCATAGCGAGCGGCTACCGAAGCGAGAAGAACAGGCGCCGACGAATCAAGCTGCGCAAGAAGCGGGCTGCGGGGCGGAAGGACCAGTCATCCCCGCCGTAGCAAGACGTCCCGGGCCCCAGGCAACCGCGCCTCCCGCCACACCGTGCCCGCCGAAATGCCGGCTCTTCGGCAGATCCCGGGAACCGGTTGTGGACTTGTGGAGAGAGGCGGCCAGGCTCGCTGTGGACAGCCGTATGGACGGCTTGAAGAAGCCCAAGCCGCCCACACGCCTGCCCACAGGGCCTA
>JBMNNX010000335.1:0-6320 GCA_050942745.1 Myxococcales bacterium | reverse complement strand
GTGACGTCTTCGTCCTTACCTTGATCTGCGCCGTCGCCGCCGGCGTGCTCGCCTACATCTTCACGATGACCAAGGAGCCTATCGCCCAGGCGCGCGAGAAGGTGACGCTTGCGGCCGTGCAGACGGTGCTGCCCGAGTTCGAGAAGCTCGCCGACGCCGCCGCCTGCAAGGCCGCGATCGCCGAGGCCGACGCCCCCGAGATGTATGCGGCTTTCCAAGGCGGCAAGCTCGTCGGCGCGGCCATCCAGATCACCGACCCCGGCGGCTTTGGCGGCGACGTCACCTTCATGATCGGTGTGACCGCCGACGCCAAGGTGCACGCCATCCGGCTGCTGTCACACAAAGAGACCCCGGGCCTCGGCACCAAGCTGGCCGAGGAGAAGTTCGCCTCGCAGTTCAAGGGCATTTCGATCCCCGAGGGCGGCCTGAAGGTGACCAAGGACGGCGGGACCATCCAGGCGATCACCGGCGCGACCATCTCCAGCCGCACGGCGACCCGCTCGGCGACCAGGGCGGTCGAGCTCTTCACCAAGTACCAGCAGCGCCTGGCGAGCGTCGCCACTTCGGCCGCGCCCGCGCAAGGAGGTCCCCGTGGCTGAGGTGACCGCGTTCCAGGATTTTCAGAAGGGCCTGCTGCGCGAGAATCCTCTGTTCGTTCTCGTGCTGGGCACCTGCCCGTCGCTGGCGGTGACGACGACCCTGTTCAACGGCATCGGCATGGGCCTGGCGGCCACCTTCGTGCTGGTCTGCTCGAACGTGTCGATCTCGCTGCTGCGCAACTTCATCCCCAAGGGCGTGCGCATCCCGGCCTACATCGTGGTCATCGCCTCCTTCGTGACCATCGTCGAGATGCTGATGGAGGGCTACGTCTTCGAGCTCTACCAGGCGCTCGGCGTCTTCATCCCGCTCATCGTCGTCAACTGCATCATCCTCGGGCGCGCCGAGGCCTTCGCCTCGCGCAACGGTGTTTGGCGCTCGGCACTCGACGGGCTGGGGATGGGGCTGGGCTTCATGATCGCGCTGGTGCTGATGGGCTCCATCCGCGAGGTCCTCGGCAACGGCACCCTGCTGACCGGCACGCCGCTCGAATTCACGGTGCTCGGGGAAGGCTTCAAGGCCAACCCGGTGCTGGTGATGGTCCTGCCGCCCGGCGCCTTCCTGACGCTGGCGGTCCTGATGGCGGGCATCAACAAGTGGATGCGGAGGGCCTAACGCGATGGAATTGAGCCTCGGCGGATACCTCCAGCTCGTCGTTTGGGCGGTCTTCGTCAACAACTTCATCCTCGCCCAGTTCCTGGGCATCTGCCCCTTCCTCGGCGTCTCGAAGAAGATCGAGTCGGCCATCGGCATGAGCCTGGCGGTCATCTTCGTGATGACCGTCGCCTCGGTCGTCACCTGGCTGCTCTACCAGTTCCTGCTGGTGCCCTTCGACCTGGTCTTCCTGAAGACCATCGTCTTCATCCTGGTGATCGCCGCGCTGGTGCAGTTCGTGGAGATGGTCATCAAGAAGGTCTCTCCCGCGCTCTTCCAGGCGCTGGGCATCTTCCTGCCGCTCATCACCACCAACTGCGCGGTGCTCGGCGCAGCGCTGCTCGCCATCCAGAAGGAGTTCGCCTTCTTCACCACGCTCATCTACGCGCTCGCCTCGTCGGTGGGCTTCGGCCTGGTGCTCGTCGTGTTTGCCGGCATCCGCCAGCGCATGGAGATCACCACCGAGACCCCGAAGCTGATGCGCGGGATGCCGGTGACGCTGGTCGCAGCGAGCATCCTTTCCCTGGCGTTCCTCGGGTTCGCCGGCCTGGTCAAGATGTGAGGAGCTGAGACGTGGACCTGACCACCATCCTCATCAGCGCCGGAGCACTGGGCGGAATCGGCGCGGCCGCGGCCGCGCTGCTCGCGGGCGCGTCCAAAGTCTTCGCGGTCGAAGAGGACGAGCGCGTCCAGCGCATCACCGACGTGCTGCCCGGGGCCAACTGCGGCGGTTGCGGCTACGCGGGCTGCTCGGGCTTCGCCGCCGCGCTCGTCAAGGGCGAGGCCGAGCCGACCGCCTGCAGCCCGGGCGGCGCCGCGACCGCGCAGAAGATCGGCGAGATCCTCGGCGTCTCTGTCGCCGCCAAGGAAAAGATGGTCGCCCGCCTGCACTGCCAGGGCGGCATCGGCATCGCCACCGAACGCGCTGCCTACACCGGCTTCGAGTCCTGCAAGGCCGTCACCCTCCTGCTCCCCGGCGGCACCAAGGTCTGCCCGCAGGGCTGCGAAGGCCTGGGCGACTGCGTCGCGGTCTGCTCCTTTGGCGCCATCAAGATCGGCGAGAAGCGCCTGCCGGTCATCGACGAGGAGAAGTGCACCGGGTGCGGCAAGTGCGTCGCCGTGTGTCCCAAGCACGTGCTGCACCTGGAGGCGCAGTCGCAGAAGCTCGTGATGAGCTGCAGCACCAAGCTGGCCGCCAAGCTGGTCCGCAAGGCCTGCACCCTCGGCTGCATCCAGTGCAAGGCGTGCATCCGCGCCTGCCCCTACGACGCGCTGGTGTGGGACGGCCTGCCCAAGCGCGTTGACGAGAAGTGCAAGGCCTGCGGCTTGTGCGTCGAGGCCTGCAAGCCGAAGTCGCTCGTGCTGCTGCGCGAGCCCGACCCGGCGGTGAAGGAAGAGGCGAAGAGGCTCGCTGCCGAGCGCAAGGCCGCCGAGGCGGCCAAGAAGGCGGCCGCCAAGCCCGCGGTGGCTCCGGCGCCTGCGGCAGCCCCGGCGCCCGCGGCAACTACGGTGCCTGCGGCGCCCGCGGCCGAGGCGAAGCCAGTGGACGCCGAGGCCCAGAAGGCTGCGGCGAGTGGGGAGAAGAGCTGATGATCGAGTCCGGCACCGTGCTCGAGCGCCGCTCGGATGGCTCGGTCGTGGTCGAGGTCAACCGCACCTCGGCCTGCGACGGCTGCCACGCCAAGGGCGCGTGCAGCATGGGCTTCGGCTCGCGCAGAGCACAGGTGACCGCGCACGATCCCGTGGGCGCGCAGGTGGGCCAGACCGTGACCCTCGAGGTCGGCGACGGGGCCTTCCTGGCCGCCTGCGCCTGGGTCTACCTGGTGCCGCTCGCGGGCCTGCTCTTCGGAGCGGCGCTCGCCTACGTGCTGACCGGCTGGGCGCGCATGACCGCGGCTCGCGACACCGTCAGCGCGCTTTCTGCGCTGGCTGGACTAGGCATCGGGATCGCAGTGGTTTGGCTATACGACCGACGGGTGCGCGACGCGCGTGGGGCGCCGACAGGCCGCTTCCAGGTGCGGGTGCGGGCCATCTCGGCGGATTGAACGGGCGGGGAGCCCCCCGGCCCTTCGGCGAGGAAGCGATGACGATCGGATCGGAAGAGCGGAAGTTCTCGCGCCGGGCCCTGCTGGCCGGCGGTGGTGCCTTGGCGGTGGGCGCGGCGTTCGCCTCACGGCGCGGCGTGCTCGGGCTGTTCGCGGGCGGGAGCGATCTCGAGGTCGCCCGCTTCGCGGCGATGGGCACCCACCTCGAGCTCACCCTGCCCCGCGGCGCCGGCGCGGCGATTCAGAAGGCGGTCGGGGCGGTGAGCGCCATCGAGCGCCAGATGTCGGTCTTCC
Source organism: Myxococcales bacterium (assembly GCA_050942745.1). GTDB lineage: Bacteria > Myxococcota > Myxococcia > Myxococcales > UBA5297 > UBA10939. Next base: position 2,730 of record JBMNNX010000335.1, on the reverse strand, counting down.
TGCCCGACAGCGAGCTGTCGCGCCTCAACGCGAGCGCCACCCGCGCGCGCGTCGCGGTCTCCTCCGAGCTGCAGCGCGTGCTCGACGAGAGCCGGCGCGTCCACGGCTTGACCGACGGCGCCTTCGATCCGACGGTCGGCCCGCTGATGAGCGCCTGGGGCTTCCGCCAGGGCCGGCCGACCAGCCTGCCGCGCCGCGAGGCCTTGCGCGCGAGCCTCGAACGCACCGGACTGAAGCGGGTTGACAGCGCCGCGAGCGGCGTCGCCTTCGACGCCGAAGGGCTCGGCCTGGACTTCGGCGGAATCGCCAAGGGCTATGGCGCCGACCGCGCCGCCGAGGCGCTGCGGGCCGCGGGCATGAGCGGCCTCGTCAACGTCGGCGGCGACATCCGCAGCATCGGCGCCCAGCCGAACGGCGAGCCCTGGAAGATCGGCGTCCGCAACCCGGTTCGCGCCGGCGAGATCCTCGCGAGCATCGAGCTCGCGCCCGGCCAGGCGGTCGCCACCAGCGGCACCTACGAGCAGCGCTACTCGGTCGAGGGCCGCGAGGTGACGCACATCCTCGATCCCCGCAGCGGCGAGCCGGTTGACGGCGTGGTCAGCGCGACCGTGGTCGCCGCGACCGCGATGGAAGCCGACGCGCTCGCGACCGCGGCCTGCGTCCTCGGCGCCGACGCGGCGCTGCGCCTGTGCGGCTCGATGCCCGGGGTCGAGGCCCTGTTCGTCGCCCGCGACGGCGCCAGGTACCGCGTCGACGCGACGAGCGGCCTCAAGGCGCGGATGCTCGGCCGCGTGTAGCGCTCTCGACGCTCGCAGCTTCGAATCCCCTCGCCCGCGGTCGGGCGAGGGGATTTCTCTTTGGGTCGCGGGCGCTGCCGACCTGCCATATCCCCCACATGGGCGCAGCTTTGGCGTTCCGAAGGTCCGGACGGCCGTTCCGAGGGCTGCACCCGCTTTGATCAACGTGGATCAGACTGGGTGCGGCACTGCGCCAACTTTGAATCCGCGTGGATCAGACTGGGTGCAGCGCTGCACCCTCTTTGATCTGCGCTGATCACGCAGGCGGCACCGGTTTCGACACCCCTGCGGCCTCCTCGAACGCCTGTTCGCGGCCCCCAAATGCATCGCGGCCCTCGCCCGAAGGCGGGGGCCGCGCCTTCCAGAGTCAGCCGTAGCCGCTCAGTGGAGCGTCTGCATCACCTGCGAGACGTTCAGGTCGTCCTCGCCGGCCTTGCCGAGCCCGAACGCGTCCGGGTACTCGCGCGGCTCGTGCTGGACCGAGACCCACTGGAGCCTGGTGAACCTCTCGAGCGCCCACTCGCCGCCGAACCGCCCGAGGCCCGAGTGCTTGTCACCGCCGAAGGCGACGTGCGGCTCGTCGTTCACCGGCGTGTCGTTCACGTGCACCATCCCGGCCTCGATGCGCTGGGCGAGGCGCACAGCGCGCTCGCGGTGGCAAGAATGGATGGCGCCGCTCAGCCCGTACTCCGTGGCGTTGGCGATGCGCACCGCCTCCTCGTCGTCGCCGAAGGCGATGAAGGGCGCGACCGGCCCGAAGACCTCCTCCCTGGCGATGGGCATCTCGTTCCTCACGTCGCGCAGCACGACCGGCTCCATGAGGTTGCCGCGCACTTCCCCCTGCAGCACCGGCACCGCGCCCCGCCGGATGCTCTCGCGCAGCTTCGCCTGGATGCTCTCGACCTGCTCCCGGCAGATGAGCGGCCCGATCACCGTCTCCGAGTCGATGGGGTTGCCGACCCGCAGCCCCTTCACCTTCGCCACGAAGCGGTCGATGAACGGCTCGTAGAGCCGCTCGTGGACGAGGAACCGGTTGACCGCCATGCAACTCTGGCCCTGGTGCAGGAACTTGCCGTAGACCGCGCTGTCGACCGCGCACTCGAGGTCGGCGTCGTCGAGCACGATGAAAGCGTTGTTGCCGCCCAGCTCGAGCGCCGCGTCCTTGAACTGGCGCGCGGCGAGCTCGGCGACGCGCCGCCCGACCTCCGTAGAGCCGGTGAACGAGACTGCCCGCGCGGCCGGGTGCTCGACCATCAGGTCACCTATCTCCGCGCTCTTTCCGACCAGCACGTTGAGCAGCCCGCCCGGCAGCCCCGCCTCCTCGAAAAGGTCGGCGATGAGCAGGCCGCCGGTCACCGGCGTCGCCGAGGCCGGCTTGAGCACCAGCGCGTTGCCGGTCGCGAGGATGGGCGCCACCGAGCGCATCGAGACGTGGAAGGGGAAGTCCCACGGGGTGATCACCGCGACGACGCCGACCGGCTTGCGATAGAGGCGGTTCTCGTTGTCCCGCCACAGCGACGGCAGGATGCGCCCCTCCATCCGCAGCGGGAAGGTCGCCGACTCCTTGATGATGTTCAGGGCGAGGTCCACCTCGAGGTGCGCCTTCACCCGCGTGCTGCCCGACTCACGGATGAGCCATTCGACTATCTCCTCGCGTCGGAAGTGGACCGCCTGCGCCACCCGCTCGAGGACCCGCTGGCGCACCTGCGGAGGCGTGCGCGCCCACCCCGGCTGCGCCCGGGACGCGGCGCGGTAGGCGTCGTCCACGTCGGCCTTGCTCGCCAGCCGCAGCTCGAGCAGCGGCTCCTCGGTGTACGGATTGCGGGTGCGCCCCATCGACTCGCTGCTTCCCTCTCGCCACGCGCCGTCGATGTAGAGCTTCGTGAAGTCGGTCTTCGCCATCGCCACCTCTCGCGGGTTTTCGGGGACGCTA